>JAOUMR010000125.1 GCA_029881435.1 Nitrospira sp. | reverse complement strand
TACCTCCAGTGGGGCCCAACCTTCGCCAACATCACGATAGGGCTCTTATCGGCGATCGTCGACAACATCCCGATCATGTTCGCGGTGTTGACCATGAACCCAGACATTTCCGAAGGCCAGTGGTTGCTCGTGACGCTGACCGCAGGAGTCGGAGGCAGTCTCCTCTCCATCGGATCGGCGGCGGGTGTCGCGCTGATGGGGCAGGCGAAAGGGAAGTATACGTTTTTCAGTCATCTCAAATGGACTCCGGTTATTGCGCTTGGGTATGGCGCAAGCATTCTGGTGCACATGTGGGTCAATGCGCGCACGTTCTGAGTGGGACAATCTTTGAAGAATCAGGTTCGCCCTACTCTACGAGTTGATGGCCCTGATCGCGCCTCTGCAACCAGATCGAAGTAAAGAAATGGAGGAGGAAGAAAGGGGGACAGCAACTGTCTTTGCTGTCCCCCTTTCACTTTCCCAACAACGCCGCGGTGCAGGTTCTCGGAAGGTTCTGTTACAAGGTCGCACGTATAACGAGCATGTGGGTCTGCGTGGGCTCAAACGGTACGGCGAGAAGAGTGGCGGTCTCAACGTGAGAATTGCTAAAGTGCAGCGATGGGATCAGAAGAAAACATTACGATCACCGAGCTCCGGCTCAGCTATCGCTACATCAAAGAGCATCCCTGGGTCGTGACGGCTGTCAATGGCTTTCTCTCTGCCTACTTCATGGAACAGCCGAGCTTTCGCGTGCAACGTCATTTTGATGAACTCGAGTCCGGCATGCATGTGTGGATTTGTGAAGTGCCGAATACGATGAAGATGACAACCTTGTTGCGAAGGCTGCAAGCGGATATTCCACCCTGTCGGCACAATCAAACCACAACCGAACCGACAGGGTGTCCCCAATACCTCATCGATTCACTCGAGCAGAATTAAACAGCCACGCCTGTCGCCCTACAACATTTCTCAAAGCAAGTGCTCGTCCTCCGATTGATGGAGTATAATGCAACATCATGAATCGTGTACTTGTGCTCGGGGCCGGCAAGATCGGTTCGTTGATTGCCTGCCTACTCAATCAAACCGGCCGCTACGAGGTTCATTTGGGCGACATGACCCTCGATTCGTCCAAGCATTTGGTCGAAGACCTCGGCTTGGAACGGGTCACTCCCTGCCTGCTCGATGTGCGACATCCAGATGCCGTCAGCACCCACCTTTCAGCCCATCGGTTTGATGCGATTCTGTCGAGCCTCCCCTATTTCTGCAACCCAACGGTCGCCGGTCTGGCTTTGACCCATAACCTCCACTACTTCGACCTCACGGAAGACATCGAGGTGACGAACCAGATCAAAGTTCTGAGTTCTGGAGCGAGCCGTGCCTTCATGCCTCAATGCGGACTCGCACCAGGCTTCATTAGTATTGTAGCGCACGAGCTGATGACGCATTTTGAAACACTCGATACGGTTAAAATGCGTGTGGGCGCGCTGCCCGTGCATCCCAGCAACGCGCTCAAGTACTCCCTTACCTGGTCAACGGACGGACTGATCAACGAATACGGCAATGTCTGTTACGGCATCGAAGAGGGCGAGAAGGTCCCCCTCCAGCCGCTCGAAGGATATGAGACCCTGGAGCTGGATGGACTCCTGTACGAAGCCTTCAATACGTCAGGAGGGTTGGGCACATTGGCCGATAGTTATGTCGGAAAAGTCAGAACCATGAACTACAAGACACTCCGCTATCCCGGCCACTGCGAAAAAATTCACTTGTTAATGAAAGACCTCAAGCTGAACGAAGACCGCGAGACACTCAAACGCGTGCTCGAGCGGGCGATTCCTCAAACCCTGCAGGACGTCGTCCTGATCTATGCGTCGGTAACCGGGGCGAAAAATGGCGGCTTATTTGAGGAGAATTATGCAAAAAAGATTTACCCTCAATGCACCAAGGGTAAACTATGGTCGGCCATTCAAGTAACGACTGCTTCCAGCGCCTCCTGTGTCATGGACCTTGTCTTGAAGAACCCTGCGCAGTACCATGGATTTGTGACACAAGAATCGATCCCATTGCAGACCTTTTTGGACAATGACTTAGGAGCCTCGTTCAGATGAGCACCATTCATACAGCCGTCCTACGCGATCTGGGCATCCAAGCCGTGAATTCCGGAGGAAGTACTGGCAGCACTTGGTGGTCCGGACGAAATGATGGATCCCTCATCTCTTCGATCAATCCTTCCACTGGGGAGCAAATTGCGGGGGTCTATCCATGTTCGCCTGAAGACTACCAACGGATTGTGAAGGAATCGGTTGACGCGTTCCACACATGGCGTATGGTCCCAGCACCGAAGCGCGGTGAACTGGTTCGGCTCATCGGCCAAGCCTTGCGTGAAAAGAAAGATCACTTGGGGACCCTGGTGTCATTGGAGGTCGGCAAGATCAAGGCGGAAGGAGATGGGGAAGTTCAGGAGATGATCGACATGGCTGATTTTGCCGTCGGCCAATCACGCATGCTCTACGGTGTGACGATGCAATCGGAACGGCCGGCTCACCGTATGAGTGAACAGTGGCATCCGTTAGGACCGGTCGGTGTGATCACAGCCTTCAATTTTCCTGTTGCGGTGTGGGCCTGGAACGCCTTCGTGGCCGCCATTGCTGGTGATACCGTCATTTGGAAACCGTCGCCCAAGGCGTCGCTCTGCGCCATTGCGGTGCAGCAAATTTGCAATCGGGTGATGCAGCAACAGGGGTTTCCAGGAATTTTTTCACTCTTCATCACCGATCAAGCGGCGCTTACAGAGCAGATGGTGCAGGATGAGCGATTACCTCTCATTTCCTTCACAGGGTCGGTTCCGGTAGGCCGCCGGGTTGCCGCCACGGTGGGCCAGCGATTGGGGAGAACCCTCCTCGAACTCAGCGGCAATAATGCCGTCATCGTCGATGAGACTGCAGATCTGGACATGGCGGTGCGAGCAATAGTATTCGGGTCCGTTGGGACCGCCGGCCAGCGCTGCACAACGACCAGACGACTTCTGATTCATGAGTCGCGATATGAGGAATTGGTCAGCAGGCTCGTGAAGGCCTATGCCCAAGTGCAGATCGGCAATCCGCTGGAAAAAGACGTCCTCATGGGGCCGCTCATCGACCAGGTGGCTGTGGAAGGGTATCGCGCCGCACTCGACGAGATCAAAGAGGAAGGTGGTGAAATCCTGTACGGTGGGCATGTGCTGAATCGCCCCGGCTATTTTGTCGAACCAACGATCGTGCGGGCCCAGAACCGATGGCCCATCGTGCAGCGTGAAACGTTTGCGCCAATTCTGTATGTCATGCCGTTCCAAACCATGGATGAAGCCATCGCAATGCAGAACGATGTCCCACAAGGCCTTTCTTCTGCCATATTTTCGAATGATGTACGTCATGGTGAGCAATTCGTGTCTGCAGCGGGAAGCGATTGCGGCATCGCCAACGTCAACATTGGAACCTCCGGCGCCGAGATCGGCGGGGCATTCGGTGGAGAAAAGGAAACAGGCGGAGGTCGCGAAGCAGGATCCGATTCCTGGAAAGCCTACATGCGTCGCCAAACCAATACGATCAATTGGGGAAGGGAATTGCCCCTTGCCCAGGGTATCAAGTTTGGATCTTGAAGGGGACGACCATGGATCAAGCCCAAGCACTAGATGATCTTCTGGACCGAATGGTTGCTGATTATGTCGAGCGTAACCGGGCCGCCGGTGTCCTCAAGGCGATGCTCGATGAGACCGGTGTGGGATTCTCACCGGTCATGGACCATGTGACGATTCGTACTCTGGATATCGATCGTGGAGCAGAACCGTTCGTGAAACTTGGCTATGTGTACGATGAGACCCTTCAATACGACGACTGGTATGCCAAAGTCTACCGCAAGGTCGGCTACCCTGCCCTCTTCGTGGACCAGGCCTATCCTGATGAACGAGGGAAAACCAGCATCATTCCTGGGTGGGTTAATAAGTTCGGTGACAAGGTCTTCCACCATGTCGCTGTTCGGGTCGAAGATATCGAACATGCTGTCGCTCGGCTGCAGGGAAAAGGGGTGGTATTTGCCGGAACAATCGTAGGAGCTTCCGGCGGGTCGCTCAGGCAGATTTTCTCAGCGCCGGAAACCATCGACGGACAGCCATTCTCTGTCCTGGAACTGGCCGAACGCCACCGAGGCTATCAAGGGTTCCTGCCGCCGCAGGCCGACAGCCTCATGAAGTCTTCAACCGGTCGGTAACCAACCTCGCGGCTTCCAGCTTCTCACGAAAGAACCCAACAGAGTTTTTCGCAAATTACCCTGTGACGTCCACAGAATTGATCACGGTGGGATCATGTTGAAGGTGTTGCTCACCCCATGTCCCGGAGCACGTGGTCAGGATTTCGATCGCGGGCGATGGTCTTCATCAGCTGATCCCCGAAGAGGATGACGACCCGATCGCGATGGTCTTTCACGATCATGGAGGCTGACGGAGACTTGAAGGTCGAAGGATCTCCTTCTAACCATGCGCTACAGGTAAACGGCAAGGCATCCACGATCGTTTCGACTCGATATTCATGGCGGAGGCGATACTGCAACACCTCAAACTGAAGACGACCCACCGCAGCGATCAAGATTTCCTGATCATTGAGGCTTCGCATGATCTGAACGGTTCCCTCTTGCGCCATCTGGGAGAGGCCTTTGTCGAAGGCTTTGCGCTTGCCGACATCCGTCGGCCTTAGACGAGCAAAGATTTCCGGTTGGAATTGTGGAAGCGGTTTAAAATTGAAGCCCCCCGTCACCGAAACCGTATCGCCGATGGCAAACACGCCAGGATTGATAATTCCGACGATATCGCCAGGGTAAGCCTCTTCGAGCGTGCTCCGCTCCTGTGCCACCAGACTATGCGGCCTCGCTAAGCGAATATCGCGATTCAGCCGGTGATGCTTCACGACCAAATCCCGTTCAAAGCGGCCGGAGCAGATCCGAAGAAATGCAGTGCTGTCACGATGCTTGGGGTTCATATTGGCTTGAAGCTTAAAGACATAGGCACTAAACGGCATGTCGATGGGATCAACGGACAGCTCAGTTCCATCATCGCTGTCAGCCGGTCTGGATCCTGGACTTGGCGCCAAGTCAACGAACGCATCGAGGAAGCTTTCAACTCCGAAGTTTGTCAGAGCCGAGGCAAAAAAGACAGGAGTGACTTCACCCTGAAGAAACTGCTCGCGCGTAAAGGTATTTCCGGCGATCTCCAACAACTCCAAATCGTGCAGAACTTCTGCCATAGTCTCCTGTGACACTCGACCGGTTGAGTTGAGCTCTGCCAACGCCACCCGATCCGTCTCAACCTTCGTTGCCCCACCTCGCATGGTCCTGCTGAAGAGCTGCACCTGGTTATCAGCACGGGTCACGATACCCACGAAATCACTCCCGGACCCGATGGGCCAGTTGATGGCGCTTGCGTGAATATCCAACGCCTGCTCCACTTCAGTCATCAAGTCGAGGGGTAGACGACCAGGAAGATCCATCTTGTTGATCAAGGTCAACACCGGGATTCGTCGCAGACGGCAGACAGCAAAGAGTTTGCGCGTCTGCGCTTCCACGCCCTTAGCGGCATCGATAACCATAATCGCGCTGTCGGCCGCCGTCAGCGTGCGGTAGGTATCTTCGGAAAAATCTTGGTGGCCTGGGGTATCCAGCAAGTTGATGACAGCGCCTTTATATGGAAACTGCATGGCAGAGGCTGTGATAGAAATCCCACGCTCCTGTTCCATTCCCATCCAATCCGAAGCCGTCGCTTTGCCACCCTTGCGTCCCCGCACCATCCCGGCGGTTCGAATTAATCCAGAGTAGAGGAGTAACTTTTCGGTCAACGTGGTTTTGCCCGCATCAGGGTGGCTGATGATGGCAAACGTCCTCCTCCTGGCAATGGCCGCAGTCAGTTCGCTCGCGAAAGTGGTGTCAGCCCTCATGATGAAAAAGTACCATAGCACATTTGTGTTGGCAGAAAAGACTCTTCATGAGGAAGGCCAGTCTCCAACATATTTATACCCAGCTCGATCCAACGCACGGCGGACGGCGCTATGAACAGCCGGAGTATCGGCATGTGGCAAAACGGATACGTTCGGGGTGGCACGGAGTCTAATCAGCAGTTGCTCAATCTCATCACCGGCTAATGTGTCGCACGTCTCGTATAACCCCTCAGGACCCTCTTCGATCAGGTTGTGCAAGTCTAAGATCTTCCGTAGTGTGACAATAAGACCTGCAGTTGGAGTCGGCATGAGCAACGCCGCGATCGCGCCATGATCGAGTCGGAGCTTTGCGGCAAGCGGGAGCGGCTCGCCTCCAGTCCATCGTTGAACCGCCGGTATCAGGATCTTCTCTTCCATTCCAATGTGACGGAGGAGTCCTGCTCGAAAGTGATCATAGACCCCTTGGTCCACCTGGCCCAAGCACGCAACGGCTCGTTGAAACAATTTCTCCAATCTGCGGTGGTCTTCTACAAGAAAGTGCGTGAGTGGGCCTGAAGAATCTTTCATTCGTTCTGGTCAGTTACTGAAGTGTGTCGCGATGGACTGGTTTAGCGGCAACCAGTCAGGCGTCGGGAGAGCAAGAATACAGGCTCATGGGGTGAACTTTCTAGATCCTTCAGCGCCAGACAACTTGTGCACACGCCATCACTGCACTGAGGAAGAACATTCCCAACGCACCCAAGAAAGAGACGGTAAGCGAAAAAGGCCCGTAGGGTTGAAACTGTGGACGTCGCGTGTGTGGGAACCGCATGAGACAGAATGTCGCAAACGACGCCCCTGCCCCAATGAATGACAGCAGAACTTGAGCAGAGTCCATGCCACCCCTTGTTTATATCAGGAGGTAGGTTAGACCGACACCACCAGCTACAAGGAAGATCAACCACCGAAGCAATCCCTCTCGTGCATCAGCTTGGGTTTTGGCGATACGACTTCTGAGAGCAGGGTGCATCTGGACATACGCGCTGACCAAGTCTCTTGCTTCGCTCAATCCGATATTCTGTTCCACACGAACCAGCGTAATCGCCTCAATAAGCTGACCACGCCACAGAGCCGTCACCGCGGTTTGTGGGAGTGGCCCGTGCACGACGGGGACTGCAGGCATTTTGCAAGCGGCGGGCTCAACAGATGCGGGAAGCATGATGGAACCAAGCCTATCACTGATGGATCGGCCGCTGAAGAGAAACCAAGAATTGTGCCAGAGCGAACTATGGGCAACCAAAAGCGTCCGCTCAAAATTCGTCTCTTGCTTCATCTATGAGGCATTCAGTCGTAGAATAGCCCAGAGAGGTGCATTATGTTTCCCCGATTGATCTCGATCATCCTCGTAACCGTTTCTGTGAACTCATGGGATACGATTGGTTTTAGTGAAACGACCAGAGTCAAGAATGATCTCATTGGCCCCGTTCGGAGTGTGACTGTCAAAAAAAGCGGGTATTCCACAATAGAAACTTACGATCGTGCTGGCCACCTCATAGATTCCGTCCTTGATCTTTACCACGCTAACACAGCAACGCATTCCCTCTTTCGGTACGACCATGATGGGCATCTGGAGGAAGAACTCGCTCTGGATCAGAGTGGACGACTCATATTTCGAAAGCGGTCCATGCATGCACGGGACTCCGAGGGACGAAACACCGCATCGGTGACGGTGTCCGATGATGGACACTTTCAGAATGCCGAGTTCTCGCTGTACGACCAGCGAGGTCATCTCTGGGAACAACTATGGGTGAATAGTTCGACAGCCCACAAAAGTCTCTTCGACGTACGGGGGCATCGCGTCTATTCGGCGTATTACCGTAAAGGCGCGCTCCTCAACGAATTGAAACACAGGTATGACGTGTTGGGGCGACTTCATGAACTCGTCAGTTATGATGATCATGGCATGGTAACTGCTCGAGTGACGAATGACTACGATGATGCCGGCAAGCGTACACGATCCACAACCCAAACCTTTGGTGACGCACGGCCCCGGACATGGGTCACGATTTACGAGTATGATTCCGTGGGCAACTGGATCAAAGAGCAGACTTCTGAACAATCCCCCTCTTCTCGAACACCTGCGTCTTCCACAGTCCCTATCGTGGAAGAACGCATGATTCAGTATTACACCGGCGTGGACAGCGATGCAGTTGTGCTCCCCTAAAAATGGGATCCTATTGTCACATCTTCGATCTCTTTCTGGCCATGCCGTAGGAATAGTCTTAATCACGAGGTACGCACAAAAGATCCATGGCACGCATGGTCGGACGAATACTCAGGAGCAGGGACCGAGCCTGCAACAATGAGGTGAGTTCTCTAGGGATGAGGCGGCGCTACAAGTGGAGGCGGGCTAACAGGATAAACCGCAACGGCGATGAATCATCACTGCATATGCTTTGAGGAAACAAATGCCGAAACAGCGATGATTTTTTCAATACTTCTGAATCCCGAGGCTCGATCGGTAATCAGTTGAAATTCGGTCAATGTAAGAGTCTTTTTTCGGCTGAGCCATTTTCTTAGTGGCGCCCAACATGGATCAAAATGCTGGAACCACCATACCGGTGGAATACATCCGACATTGGATTCCCCTGGACAAGACATGTTCATACTGAGAGTACGCGGCTTCGTGTCATAGACTTCCTGGCCGATAGAGCTCATGATCTCAGCCGACTCTATCTCCTCAGTTGACCTGCCCTTACCGACAATCATCATGGTTTGACTCTCTCTCCCGAAACTATTTGATTCGATCTCACAAAGAAGAACCATCTCTCTGCAGTGTATGTTATCCACTGAATTCACAGGTCGCTAGCAACCTCAGACTCTGTATTCGAATAGCAATCAAGGTGCCTAAGAATATTATTGTGGTTTAGGAAGGGGTTGAGATATTCGATCAGCAAGAATTATTGCATGAATGCAATGGTGGTGTGGCATCTGTACAACAATCGGACATCAATCCCAGTTCACTCACCTCTCTCGTGATTGTAAAAAAGATGAAATCAGGAAGGTATTTGTCATTCCAGCACCGAGAAAATTGATTTTCTGTAACAGATTCAGGCCACAGTTCTGAGTGTTTATGTGTCAATGTTAGACAGTTGAAAAATGTGTTTCTATCTCAGCGGAAGACAATTTCATCATTTATTTTTCTTCCTATATCACATGCTGTAATAAATGAACTATTCAGCACATCTACATGTTGTGGTACCACCAAACCATCATGAGTGTTTCATAATGAAACAGTTGGTCATGCGGATGATGGGGAGGTTATGCTGAAGTCCGTTGAATTTTGAATGAATGGCTCCCTCCGTGGAATACTCCACGGGAACGAACACGAAAGGAGCCATCGATGAGAAGAGACACGAGGCAACGAAAGCACG
>JAOUMR010000124.1 GCA_029881435.1 Nitrospira sp. | reverse complement strand
CCGGTTCTCGTTCTGCTGAAACAACTCAGGCACCGTGCCCTGTTTGATCTCCTCGTTCTCCTCACGGCTGTTTCTCTGCCGCGGGACATCCACAAACGAGGCCTCAATCATCTTGCCCTCGCGTCCCATCAATCCGGCCTCATGCAGATGTGTCTCAAATCGCCTGAAGAGCTGGTTGACCTGTCCTTTCCGGATTAACACTTCTCGAAATAGCCAGACCGTTTTCTGGTCTGGAACGCGTGTTTCGAAATAGGGGTCAGAGAACAATTTCGTTGACAGCTAATCGGGGGTGAAGTAAGTTGCCCACCTTAGTGGTGCGCGAGGTCTCTCGACCATGGCCCGTCCGCCTCGACTCAGCCTGCCGTCTTATCCCCATCACGTCACCCAGCGCGGCAATAATCGGCAGCCGATCTTTCTGGCTCCAAACGATTATGAAGTGTTTCTGGAATGCTTGCGCGAGGCCAAACGGAAGTGCCGGGCACGGCTCTATGCGTACGTGCTGATGACCAACCATGTTCATCTCTTGGTGGAACCGGAACAAGAGGGGGGCCTAGGCCGCTTTATGCAAAGCGTCGGGCGACGGTATGTTCGGTACATCAACGATGCTCATGCGCGCACGGGAACATTGTGGGAAGGCCGCTTCAAGAGCGCGGTGGTGAGCCGGGATGAATATCTGATCATGTGTAGTCGGTACATTGAATTGAACCCAGTCCGAGCGGGAATGGTCCGTCACCCGCAAGACTACCGATGGAGCAGCTATCACCGGCGCGCGTTGGGGCGCCCAGATGAGCTGCTCGATGAAGATCCCTGGTATGTCAGCTTGGGGAAGACCACGCAGGATCGCGTGCGTGTCTATGCCAGCTGGTTGGAGGCCTCCATCTCTGACAAGGAATGGGAGCTCATTCGACGCGCGACGCAGCAGGGGCGAGTGGTGGGAAGCGACTCGTTCCAAGAAGCAATTGGTAGCCACGTCGGGAGGCGATTGAAAGGGGAAACGCGGGGGCGTCCGAAACGGGCGGATCGCCCCTCTGAAATCGCACTCTGACCCCAATTAGCCCTTGAATCGAGAGGGCCGTAACCATGCTACTCACGAACGCTTGATATCTACCCCGCACAGGACTGCTCCGTGACAATGCGCGAAGGCCCTCTAACCTCAGCGTGCAGCAGACGTGTCAATCAGCGTCGTCCTGCTTCGCTGGTATCGTGCCAGCGCGCCGGTGACGCCGGCGTTAGCTGGCTGTCGCTAAGTTAAGTCATGCAATAAATGATCTCACAAGGGTGATAAGTATGAGTGATCTTAGAAATCTGCTGGGACCGATGCGCCTTCCTTTCATCATCCTAACCCCAGTCTGCGTCTTGCTGGGATTAGCAACCGCCGTGTGGACATCTGGCAGGGTCAACATATTTCACTCCGTCCTCGCTCTAATTGGGGCAGTCTCTGCGCATACGAGTGTCAATGCCCTAAATGAGTATTTCGACTTCAAGAGTGGGTTGGATTCCATGACAAGAAGGACTCCCTTTAGTGGGGGAAGTGGAACCTTGCCTGAAAATCCAAAGCTGTCACGCCAAGCTTTATCCACAGGATTGATCACGTTCGTTATCACAATTTTGATTGGGTCATACTTCCTCTCTTTAAGAGGCTTGTCCCTCTTGCCGATAGGAGTACTGGGGCTTCTCATCATCATTTCCTATACCACGTGGATCTCCCGCAATCCGATCTTGTGTTTAATAGCGCCCGGAATTGGCTTTGGGCTGCTCATGGTCATGGGAACAAACCTTGTCCTAACTGGGGGATACACCTGGACAGCGTTTATTGCGTCGCTCATACCGTTCTTTCTGGTTAGCGACCTCCTACTATTGAATCAGTTTCCAGACGTTGAAGCAGATCAGACCGTTGGCAGGAGGCACTTACCGATCATCCTTGGCAGGCGAGGCAGTAGTATTATCTATGGTGTTTTCCTATTATCTGCATATCTGACTATTATTTTCGGCGTGTGGTTTGAATACTTGCCTAAAGCTAGCCTTCTCGGATTAGGTAGTGTTCTTATCTCGGTACCTGCCTTTTGGGGTGCGTTCATTCATGCTGAAAATATATCCAAACTTATTCCATTCATGGGACTGAACATCATTATCAACATCGTGACGCCAGTGCTTGTAGCGATAGGTCTGCTTGTCGGAGAATGATAAATAGGAACATTTGCGTTCGGGAGGTTACACCCAGCTAACCACTCGCTGGGGGCGGCGCGCCCTCGCTCCTATGTCCCACGGTCCTCATGCGAAGTTAGATCTTGCGGTTCGCGCCGTCTCCTCTCGCATCGCCGAGTGGTCCGGTCTGTTCTGGCCGCCATGGTGCTCCGCTTCCGTTGACAGCCAAGGTCCGGAGGGCTAGTCTGCCGTTCCGATGAGGCCCCCGAATTCCGAGCAGCTACAGATCGATCGCGAAAGAAAACAGAAAAACGGGGAATCTTTATACACGTTTCCGCTGAATTAGGGTCGCGTCTTGCGCTCCAACATTGCGTGAGCAAGACCGACATTACGGGCAGACAACGACCCGAAACGGTCGGCGTACGAGTTGATTGAGTATGGCGGTGCAGCTCCCGCTATGCCCAATTGAGCTCCCATGATCCGCAGCCAAGATTGCCCCGCTTTATTTGATGCCGATGACATAGTGTGATACGGTCCGTCCTCCCATGCCGGACTCGGTTCCATCCCTCACGCTTGTCGATGTTCCCGGCGCGATGCCTCTGCTCGGTCACCTAGGTGCATTCAAGAAGCGCCCGTTAGAGGTCCTGTTGGACTGGGGGCGCCAGCAGGGCGATGCGCTGCGCTTTCGGCTCAATCCTAAGCCCCTCCATCTCTTCAGTCATCCCGAGCTCGCCGAAGAAATTCTGGTCCAGCAGTCCGACCGCTTCGTCAAAGCCTACGATCCTCGGAGGCCGGCTGACT
Source organism: Nitrospira sp. (assembly GCA_029881435.1). Taxonomy (GTDB): domain Bacteria; phylum Nitrospirota; class Nitrospiria; order Nitrospirales; family Nitrospiraceae; genus Nitrospira_D. The sequence goes on along the minus strand of JAOUMR010000124.1, from coordinate 6,442 downwards.
TTGAACCAGCAAGTTGGAGTCAGGTATTTCAATCACACATTCACCCTCTCGCGCGCCTTCCGCAATCTCGCGTAAACCTGCTCCTGCTCGAGCGCCCGCTTACCCACTTGGAGGTCAGTCATGGACATGTTGATGATCGTCTTTCGCGCCTCGCTACAAGTTCGCGTACACGAGATCTTACGGAGTTGCGACGTGATGGCTTTTACGGAAATCCCGGAAACGGTCGGTACGGGGCAGTCCGGGCCCGCGGAAGGGATCTCGTTTTATCCCGGGACCAACAGCGTGATCCTGGTCGCTCTCGACCCACCGCAGCGCGACAAGGTGACCACCGCGATCACAGAGTGGTGCGCTGAGACATTGAAGCACTCGGGGTGGGTGAAACCCGCGATCCGCGTCTTCTCCTGGCCATGTACACAACTCGCCTAGTGGCGGAACCATCCGGCCCTCCCGCCGCCTTTCTCCCCCTTCGCTCCCATCGCTACCCCCACGGCCCAGATCGCTTGGACCCTTCTATCCGTGATCCGCCTTGCCGAATTGCAACTTTGTGGCCAAGAAATGGGGCATGCGTATTGACTTCCTCGGGGTCGGAAATCGGGGTCACCTATGAAAACGGCTTTCAGGTCGCGAGCCCTACCGATTGCAGAAAGTCATTCGTGAAGACTTTTCTCACCTCCGGGGTTAGCAGAGACTCCCGACTCTCAATCCACTTGTCCACGTTGTCGTCGCCGTACATGTTCCTCACGCGAGTCCTGTTCAAAAAGGAATTGAATTTCCCCCAGTGCATCGTAAAGGGGATACCTGCCTCTTCCAATCCCTTCCACACCTGCTTGGCGTACGCTCGTGTCTTCGCATTATTGAGCCCGTCGACTTCGAGCACGCAAGTCGGCTCAAACTTCGTGAAGCCCAAGAGGGCTTTGGTGCCTTTCACAAAGCGCATCGTCAGCAGCACTGGGATCACGGAACCCATCTCCTCATACACTCTGAGTGCGATGGACAGCGCCTCGAGTGTCCGTGACAGAGGAAGGCCCATCCCTGAGGCGAACACCGGACCCTGGGTTTTCTCGCCGGTGAACAAGTCCTTGATCGGCACCGTCATGTCGTAGGGCGCGAGCTGGTTTCTTACTTGTGCGTTCAGCAAGGGCTTGATCAACTTGCTCAGCACGCTGGGGATCATATCGTAGAGGCTGCCCATGAGTTCCAGCCCGGAGGCCCCGGGACCCGAGGCCGAGTCGTCCCACTGCGGCGCCTCGTAGTCTTCGGTCCACGGCTTTTCGAACATCAGATAGACCGCAGCTTCCGGCGGGGGGTTGCCTTCGTTGGGATTGACAGTGACCTGGAAGTGGTAGAGATCCGAGGCCTGCTCGCCATGCAGATCGAGGCCGGTAAAATCCAGCGTGGAAATCGCGGACTTGATGGCTGCGTTGAAGGGTCGAAAAGATCGAATCGCATGCAGGAGGAACAGCTCCCGCGGTTCGATCATCAAGCCATGGATAATCCCGAAGGATCCGAAACTCACCAGCGCGGCGTTGAACAAGGTGTCGTCGCGGATCAGCTCCGCGCCCAGGGCCTGTGCAAAGCTGTCTGCGACCACTGGATAGGAGGCTCGCTCAAGGTACACATGTCTGGACGGTCCGACAATGAGGTGAATCCCGACCACAAAGTCCGGGGTGGCTCCGAACCTGAAGGCCGATCCGTGCGTGTTCGTCGAGATGCACCCCGGTAGGGTCTGCCCGTTGTTCGACCCCGAGGCTTTCAGGGACAGGCGGTCCTTGAAGAGAACGCTGTTGGTCTCCGCGATCGAAAAGCCGCACTGCAGAAACCGGAGCTTCTCCCGGTCACCCGCGTAATTCGGAGAGGTCTGACTGGCAGGAATGGTGAATCCGATGCGGAGCGGCTTCGTGTTGATCAGCTCGTGCTTCGCGACCGCTACTTTGCTCAGGGACCACGAGCTGCCGAATGCGCGGAGCGTTTTTTTTCTCTTGACCGCCTGGCTGATGAGACCCTGAAATTCTTTCGTGACATCATTGTAGGCCTGGAGGCGGGCGGCAGTATCCGATGCGGGAGCCAGCACTTTGAAATCGTGCAGGCCTTCGATGGACTGTTTGTAGGAGCGGTGTCGGCCGATCCAGGTCTTCATCGGGACAAAAAAGGATCGTGATGGCATGATGTCCCTCCCTTGAATGGTCAGTGCCTAACAGGATGCTGAAAAAGTCCGCCAGCGTCGTTCTCGCGTCGCTCAGAGGCTCAACGTACGGCCCTTAAGTACGCCCCGCCCCTTCGCTCGCTGCGGCCTTGCTGGACGGCCTTTTTGACCATCCTGCGGGCTCTCGTAAGTCAGTTTAGATTTTCCATGGTCGTGTGTTGTTAATAAGTGGAAAGATTTCTTCCACAGCCTGCAGAGATCAGTACTGAGCTATGGCCTTGGCCCTGGCGCCTCAGGGAAGCTGCCGATATCCCCTGCGGGAGCCTTACAGCGATAGGTGATCTCCATCGGCATCCAGATCCCCAACGTGAAAACGCTCGCCAGGTCGTGAAGATAGTTGCGTTTGACAACCACGTCGTTGATCGCCTCAGACTCGCAGTTGGCCGTCAGGACTTGGGGCGAGTACCAGAGCCCCCAGGCATAGGCCTGCATTGTGTCGCCTTCATAGGTCTCCTTCACAGGATCGGAACTCCGCATCTCAACCCGGTAGTCGGCGCAGCCCTGAGTCAGAGCAAGACAGGCCAATAGAGCCAAGACCGACACGGTCCGAATTCGGCAAGCAGGCAAAGCGTTGGTTCTCATAATAGGCACCTCTGGGTGAAGGTCTGTACTAATGCGAGAGAAGAGGTCATTCTCGACAGATCCTTCTCTCCGTTACTGCCATGCGAGAGAGGGGACTTTAAGCCTGTCGCTACACCGACGTCATCTTCTCGATGCATCACGTCCGCTGAATCGCCGAAGTCAAGTACATCATGCACTGGCCGCAGGATACCTTCCGTCACCCACACTGGGTCGTGGACGTGCTCGCACCATGAGGATCGTCCACATAATTCACACCGAGCTTCTCCACGCGACGCGTCTGCATGAGAGACAAAGGCATTTGCGCTCGCATTTTTTCATGTTCAGCCAGTGCTAGCAGCGTGTTGACGCTTGATCAGGACAGCCCTCCGCTGGCAGCGGGCCCAATAATTGTTCCGCTACTGGAGTTCGTCTCTCGCGTCCTGCAGGAGCTTTCGAAGTGGATGTTTTTCAATCCGACTACGTAGCTACACCAGATTCAAACCAAATACAAGTTCTAAATTCGAGCATGACCTAGAAAAGGTACCGGGAGTCTTTTCTGGAGCTTATGATCGCCTCGTCGCCGACGTGTTTGTGAACGGGCAGAATGTGACGGAGACGTTGATCCAAGAGGGGTACGAAAAGCCACGGTCCTAGAGACTCTGAGCCCCCGTCAGTGAAGGGCATGACGCTATCGATGCGCCTTAAGCCTCGTGAAGTTTACTTCCATGCGCAGCGGGGCAAAAGAAACAAAGATATCCGACCCCCTGATACAACACGCCAGAATATCTGGATATACGCCAGGCCTATCCGTCTACCGCGACAAGTGTCACCTTGACAACGACTGACAAGAGGCAGATGTTGCCGATGTTTTCAGCGGGGAAGCGTCGGAGATGGAACGGGATATACTGCGAGCTCGTTGCGGAACCCTCAGCAGTTCACTTAATAGTTAGGCGTGATGATCATCGTATCCTGGAACTGCGCCGGGGCGCTCCGCAACAAGTTTACCTTTCTCCAGAACTTACTCCCAGACGTCTGCGTCGTTCAGGAATGTGAAGACCCAACGCGCAGTGCAAGTGACTCATACCGCGAGTGGAGTGCGAATTCGCTTTGGATCGGCGACAATAAGAACCGCGGGCTAGGCATATTCACAAAACCACATATCCGTCTTGAACCAGTTGCGCTCGATGCCAACGGACTTGAGACGTTTCTCCCCTGCAGGATTGATGGCTCAATGACACTTCTTGGCGTCTGGACGCGGCGAACAGAGGCCTACGACTTTAGATACATCGGCCAGCTTTGGAAGTACTTGAATCTGCATGCAGAGGCACTCCGTACCGAGGTCTCCATCGTCATGGGTGACTTCAACAGCAATGTGATTTGGGATAAGCGTCACGCCACAGCAAGTCATACAAGCGTTGTGCAGCAGTTATCGAATATCGGGTTGGAAAGTCTGTATCACCATGCTAAGTCGGTGCCGCAAGGAAAGGAGCGAGACGCCACGCTCTTCCTACAGCGGAATCTAAAGAAGCCCTACCATATCGATTACGCCTTCATTCCTAAGAACCTCCTACCATCCTCGACCATTGAGATCGGTGAAAGTCATACATGGCTAAAATACAGCGACCACATGCCAGTAAGAGTGAGGATAGGCACTGTGCCATGACACCCCAGCCCTAACAAAGATACCGCCCGTCCTAGAGACTACCGAGTCGGGGTTACGTCTTGTTTTATGCATTGCAGCTTTAACCAAATACCGGATGCATGAGCTCACGGGGCCATTGTGGCCACGGCGTCCCAATCGGATAGCAGTACCCACCCTAACCGTTCCGTTACTGATACAGGAGAAGGCGTGGACATCTCTCTGGTGACTCCTAGGAGCCTTCCTCGGACCAGGATATCTGATCTCCTCGTGCTGAAGTGTCGAGTTTGCTCAGAACGCCGCACTTCTCCCCGCTGTCACTGTATCGAATGAGATTCGACCCGTATCGGTCTAGATACAGCACCGCTGTAGACAGCCAGTAGCAGAACTCTGTAAATCAACAGAAGAAAAGAACTGTGAGCAGAGGTCCGCTCATTGCATAACCATTTTCAGTGTGAACTTGCTCAATGGTCTACATGAGGACCCACTCGAGAATCGCGGAAAAGAGGCGTACCAGGAGTCTTTAGATCTAGACCAATTCAACAAGCCTAGGAGGATCGAGGAACCATGATGATTCGGGTGGCAACTTTTAATCTCAACAATCTCTTTTCACGTTTCAATTTCCAAGGGGAGGTCAGTGCCATTCCTAGTGAAGAGACGGGCGGCATTGCACTGACGTTTGGCCAAGATCAAATCAGAGTACGCACGTTCATGGGGCGATTGGTGCGGGCTAAGGATTCAACCGAAACTAGCGAGATCGCCAGGCGAATCACAGAGGTCATGAACGCTGATGTTCTCGCTGTTCAGGAAGTTGAACATATCGAAATCCTCAAGCAGTTCAACCGGGAGCATCTAGGGAATCTCTACCCACATATCGCCCTCGTCGAGGGCAATGACCAGCGACTGATCGATGTGGGGATCCTTTCGAAGCTTCCGATTGGGACCATCGTTTCTCACCAAACTGCTGTTCACCCGGATGAGCCCACTCGCCGCGTCTTCGGTCGAGATCTCCTTCAAGTGGAAATCTTGGGCAACAACGGCAACAAACTCTTCACGATCTACAATACCCATTTGAAGAGCCACTTTGTTTCCGCTGGAGAAGACCCAGTGCAGGGCGCCATCAATGCCAACAATCGGCGCAAAAGACAGGCGGAGACGATTTCACGCATTCTAACTCGAATGGAGCGGCCAAATAGTCGGTTCATATTAACTGGCGATATGAACGATCCCCCTGATTCTGAATTTCTTGTGCCCATGCTCACAGTGGACAATCAACCTCTTGTCAACGCGCTTGAGAACCCAACAGAAACTCGACCCGCGAAAGCAGAGACCCCGGGACAGGGCCCTGGTCCCCAATCAAAGGCATGGACACATCGCTTTAATCCGTCAGGACCAGAGTTTCCTCGTTATGAGCTCTTCGATCATATCTGGGTCAGCCCGTCTCTGGCTGGGAGATTCTTAAATCCTACAATTGACCGACGCACGAAACACACTGGGGATGGCAGCGATCACGACCCTGCATGGATTGACATCGACATATAGATTGGCGCGATGGGGTCTGACATGAAGGGAACCGCGAATTCACGCTTCTGGATCTCGCTGCGATGGCGGTGCGGGAAATTGACGTCATTACTGAGGGAGACGTCATGGCCTTTCACTGGGCGGTCGATAGTCGAATGCTCGCCTACGACTACCTCCCAGCCAGCGGCTACCATCGAGTAAAGACCTACGATATCCAAACCGGAGAAAGCTTGTTCGTACCCCGCGACGAAGGACAAACGGCCATCCACATCACGTTTGAGGCATGGGGCTCACAACCGCGGGACGTCGTGTTGAGCGTACTAGACCTTCGCACCGACGAACGCCAGACGAATACCCTCACATTCGCGCCGCGTAAATAGACTCTTCGTATCAGTAGTGTCCGACAGATTTGAGGGGGCTTGGGCTAAACGCCAGGGCTATCAAGGGGTTCATGAGCATTCACGGTGTTAACGATTTGAATTCCAGATGCGTGATTTGCCAGTCTGCCGGGATTTTCC
>JAOUMR010000027.1 GCA_029881435.1 Nitrospira sp. | reverse complement strand
TTGGTGAGCCGGCTGGGACTCGAACCCAGGACCCTCGCCTTAAAAGGGCGATGCTCTACCGACTGAGCTACCGGCTCACCGTAGACGATGGGATTTCTAACCGTCTATCTGAAGCAACTGGGATGACACCAGTCAATGACAGTGCCGTATCATAGCATTGACCAATAATAGATGACCATCGACTATTTTCCGGAGCGTTTTGGGCGTCGGCGAGAACAGTCCATGGGATTGCGAAGCATGATCGTTTGTGCGCGTTTGGAACCGGTCGAAATCATGTCGATTCGGCACTGCGCCAATTCTTCGATGCGTGCCACGTATCGTTTCGCTTCAACCGGAAGTTTCGTGTAGCGGGTGGTCCCTGTTGTGGCGGTCGTCCACCCTTTCATCCGCTGATAGACCGGCACGCAGTTGGTCAACACATCAAGATCCGCCGGCATGGTTTTATACAGTGTGTTCCCATGTCTGTAGCCGGTACAGAGCTTGAGTTCCTTACAGCCGTCGAGCACGTCCAGCTTGGTCAGCGCCAGCGAGGTGAGGCCGTTCACCACCGTCGCATGACGAACTACAACTGAATCAAACCACCCACAGCGCCTCGCCCGTCCGGTGGTCGATCCAAACTCCCGCCCTCGCTCTTGGAGACCCCGCCCGTCCTCATCGGTCAGTTCGGTCGGAAACGGGCCACTGCCCACTCTCGTGGAATAGGCCTTTGCGATGCCCATCACTGCGTCGATCATCGTGGGACCCACGCCTGTACCGGTGCAGGCTCCGCCCGCCGCCGCGCTGGACGAGGTGACATAGGGATAGGTGCCGAAGTCCACATCCAGGTTCGTACCTTGAGCGCCCTCAAATATGACCGTTTTGTTTTTTTCGATCGCACGATTCAGCAACATAGTCGTATCGACGATATGGCTCTTGAGCCGATCGGCATAACCCATATATTGATCGAACACTTTGTCAACCTGGAAGGTCTCGACCTTATGAAGTCGCTCTAGAAACCAATTCATCTCGACGAGGTTCTCGTCGAGCTTGTTTTTGAACAACGGCGGGTTCAGCAGATCACCCACAAGAATCCCAATCCGTGCCATCTTGTCGGCATACGATGGCCCAATCCCCCGCCCGGTTGTTCCAATCTTCCGTGACCCTCTTGACTGCTCGGACGCTCGGTCGATCGCCTTATGGTACGGCAGGATCAAGTGAGCCCGCTGACTGATTACGAAGTTCTTGTCGATTGCAATTCCCTTAGTCTGGAGCTGATCCATCTCTTCGATCAGGGACCCGGGATCTACGACGACGCCGTTTCCGATGACGCACGTCGTCCCTCGGTATAAGATCCCCGACGGGATGAGATGAAAAATATAGGTTCCACGTTCATTAATGACCGTATGCCCGGCATTGGAGCCGCCCTGATACCGTACGACAATATCGGCATCGCGGGCTAAGATATCGACGATCTTGCCCTTGCCTTCGTCGCCCCATTGAGCCCCGATGATAATGAGATTGCCCATAAATAGTGGAAGCTCCCAGCCCGTCTCGGCACGAAAAAATGGCTCTGACCGGATGAGGAGATCAGAGCCAACGGTCCACATGGTAGGTGCGACCTCTCCTTTTGTCAAGCCGGTTATCCCGGAGAATTCAATCCTCAACCTTCCGGTCGTTTGACTGCCATGACGCCTACCACGACCACGACAAATTCCCTCGTCGCTTTCTTGACTGGGCTGTACCTGCGTGTTAGCATGCCTCCCTGTTCTCAACGCCTTCATTATTCGAGATAATTTCTCTTTCTTCTTCTCGCAGGGTGGGGCTGTGGCGCAGTTGGGAGCGCGCGTGAATGGCATTCACGAGGTCGCCGGTTCAATCCCGGCCAGCTCCACCAAACAGCACGTAGTGTGTCCCGTTGGCTATTTTAAGATTTTGCTGATTGAGCCGGCAGATAAAACCCGCAAGCGTTTGGGGCTATAGAATGAAACTGCTGCGCGTATCATTCGTCTTCTGTTTTCTTCAATTTCCTCGCCTCCCGACCAGCTAACTATTCACCCCGTTTGCGTTGGTCTTCGTTGATTCAGTCGTTCTATCTCACATGGAAGGTTTGTGCCGATGCTCCAAATCGAGTCAATTTGTAAACAATATTCTACGAAGGTTTTGCTCACTGAGGCCTCTGCGCATCTTCGCCCCAATTCACGAGTTGGGCTGGTCGGACCCAACGGCGCTGGAAAGACCACGCTCTTCCGTATGATCCTCGACGAAGAATCACCCGATGACGGCTCGATCCGCAAGCGGCCTCGGCTTCGGATCGGCTATCTTCCGCAGGAACTGGAAACCATCACCGGCAAGACCGTCCTCGACGCCACACATCGTGACGAGTACCCTGAACATGAAGCCAAGCGCATCCTGATGGGGTTAGGGTTTACGGAGGTGGATTTCGACCGTCTCGTCGAGAAGCTATCCGGCGGCTATCGGATGCGGGTGGCTCTGGCGCATCTGCTCTTATCGAATCCAGACGTGCTGATGCTGGACGAGCCGACCAACCACTTGGATAAACCGACCCAGCGCTGGTTCGAACAGTTTCTACTTCAATCCGGCATGACGCTCCTGATTATCAGCCACGACACTGCCTTTCTGGATCGAGTCGTCACGCACATCTGGGAACTACGGCACCATAAGATCGAGGAGTACCGTGGCAACTACTCGCTGTTCTGCAAGCTGAAAGCTGAAAAAGATACCCAATTACACGCTTCGGCGGCTCGCCAGTCCAAAGAGATCGCGCGGGTTCAGAAATTCGTCGATCGCTTCCGATATCAAGCCAACAAGGCCAGCCAGGTTCAGTCTCGCCTCAAGCAATTGGACAAGGTGAAACGGATTGAAATCCAGCGAGATCCGAAGCGAGTCAAGTTCCGGTTTCCCCATCCATCGGCCAGTGGTCGTCAGGTGTTGGACCTGGCTGGAGCCAGTAAGCGCTATGGCGAAAAGGTGGTCTATAAGACGCTCGATTTTTCCGTGGAGCGAGGACAACGTATTGCGCTGGTCGGAGAAAACGGAGCTGGAAAGAGTACACTCCTGAAGATGCTCGCGGGCGTGCTTCCTCCCGATACCGGCACCAGAACCGTAGGGCACGGGGTCAGTGTGCACTACTTCGCCCAGCATCAAGCCGAGACTCTGAACCCGGAGCACTCGGTTCTTGAATCACTCGAAGAGGTCACCAAACATGCCGAGATGAATTTCTTGCGAGGGATCGCGGGGGCCTTCTTATTTTCCGGCCAGGATCAGAAAAAACCGATCAAAGCCTTGAGCGGCGGTGAGCGGAACCGGGTCGCCTTGGCTCGCATGCTCGTTGAGCCCGCCAATACCTTGCTGCTTGATGAGCCGACCAACCACTTGGATCCAGCCTCGGTCGATGTCCTCACGGACGCATTGGCGGCATTTCCCGGGACCATCATCTTCATTTCGCATGACCCGACGTTTTTGTCGCGAATCGCCAGCAGAGTTGTGGAGATCGAGGAGGGGCAGGCTCGGAACTTCATCGGCGATTACGAGTATTATCTCTGGAAGAAGGCCCAAGAATTCGAATCGATCAAGGAAACAAGCGAGGAGCTGGAACGCGCCTCGCAACCCACTTCTTCAGGCCCAACCCGCGCGATGGCCCAACAAGTCCAGACAAAAGGGCGAGGAGGCGAGCGTCGTGACTTGACCAAGACCCAGGCTAGATTGGAAAAGCAGGTGTCCCGAGCGGAAACGGAGGTGACGGAGTCCGAAGCGAAGATCAAGACGCGCGAGGTAGAACTGGCCGATCCGAAACTTTATGAGCAGTTTGATCGCTGGAACGTCCTCCATCAAGAACAGGCAGAATGGAAGCGCGATCTTGAGCGATTGACCGCGCGTTGGGAATCACTCTCAGCTGAATTGGAGAACGTGAAGCAACAGCTCGTTGCCTTGGGATAGCACTTAGACGGAAGCTTTGAGGGTTTCTTCAAGATAGTAGTACAGCCAGCGAGTTTTTTCTTTCGTCACCAATTCATCCCATACCACACCGATCAAGAATCCTTTCTTATCCCAAGGCTTGACCCAGGCGACGGTCCCATCAAGCTTCTCCTGTTGCTCGACTCGGTCAGAATCCAGGAAAGCAAGCGAGACGGTGACTTTTTCGTTCGGCGGGAAACGATCTTTGGTGTGGAGGCCGGCTCCGATCTTATTTACATTGTCGAGGACCGCGGTACAGGCACGCCCTCCACTCTTCGGCGACATCAAGGCAGATCCAACCAACATAGCCCGCACGAATTTTCTTCGTTCGCTCAGGGCGGCCATGCTTGCCGACTGCTTTGTTTCTCCTCGCTTCATTATTCTCTAAGTATAACCGATTAGAATAGAATGTAAATAGGACAATTGGCCCTATTCCAGAGGCTTTGGGCGGTAGTACCGACGATCTCTCAGTGGCGGCGGAAGATGAGTTTGGTCTTCCCGAGCTGACGGGTCGTCATGAACATAGCGGTAATCCGTTCCATACCCCAGTTCCTTCATGAGCGAGGTCACGGCATTCCTGAGGTGCAGCGGAACCCCTAGATTGCCATGGGCTTTCACGTCCTTGAGCGCTTCCAGGAGACCAATATAGGACGCATTCTCCTTGCATCGTGACGCCAGGTACGTGGTGCCGTGAGCGAGGTTGATCTGCGCCTCTGGAAGTCCCACAAACTGGACTGCCTGCGCGACTGACGTGGCGACAACGATGGCGAATGGGTCAGCGTTGCCGATGTCCTCCGATGCAAAGATAACCATCCGACGGGCAATGAATTTTGGATCTTCGCCAGCATCGAGCATACGAGCCAACCAATAGAGCGCTCCGTCCGGATCGGAATCCCGAAGGCTTTTGATGTACGCGGAGATTATGTTGTAATGTTCTTCGCCTGATTTATCGTACCGCAACGATCGTGCGAGTAGTCCGGACTCGAGCACCTGGACATCGATCTCCCTGGTTCCATCCGGTCCTGCTTCGCACTGCTCGACGATGAACTCCATTGCCGTCAAGAGCGAACGAGCATCGCCGTTGCCATAGGAGACTAATCGTCGTCTGGCTTCCGGTGCGATGCGAACGTGCTTTCCACCCAGTCCGACGGTTTGGTCTTCCAATGCTCGATCGATGATTTCTCCCAATGCCGCTTCGCCCAGGGGCTTCAGCACCACGACCAGAGAGCGTGACAAGAGAGGGCTGATGACCTCAAAGGAAGGATTTTCCGTGGTTGCACCGACCAACACCACGGTACCACGCTCCACATGGGGGAGAAATGCATCCTGTTGCGCTTTATTAAAACGGTGAATCTCATCGACGAACAACACGGTCTTCTGTTGCTGCAAGGACAGCCGGTGTTCAGCGGCCTTAATGATCTCACGCAGCTCAGGGATACCTCCGGTCACCGCCGAAAACGGCACAAAGTGAGCCTTGGTGTGTCGTGCGATGAGATGGGCGAGTGTGGTTTTTCCGGATCCCGGCGGTCCCCAGAAAATCACCGACGACAGTCGGTCCGCCTCGATCGCTTTTCGCAAGGGACGATCGGGTCCGACAATGTCGTCCTGACCGACGAAATCTCCGAAATCTTGCGGCCGCATCCGTTCCGCGAGAGGCGCAGCTACGATGGGGCCTGTCTCTGATACCGTAAATAGATCGGGGCGTGGGTCACGCGACATCGCCATCCCATCTCCATAAATCGAAGAATTGTATCTACCCGTGAGGGTGTACGCAAATGGGCGCTTGACCATGAGCGCCGTCGATGCTACGAACAGCTTCAATTATGGAGGAACGTGTGCAGGCGAAGATCAACGGGATCTCGATCGCATATACCGATCAGGGGAATGGGTTCCCAATCGTCTTTCTACACGCCTTTCCCCTCAGCCGGATGATGTGGGCTCCCCAAGAAGCGGCACTCGTCCAAGATTTTCGTATCGTCACCCTCGATTTGCGTGGGCACGGTGAATCCGATGCGCCGCTCTGGCACTATTCCCTTGAGCAAGCCGCCGACGATGTCCGCGGTCTGCTGGATCACTTGGCGATCCATCGCGCGGTGTTCGTCGGACTGTCAATGGGAGGGTACATCCTCTTCGCATTCTATCGAAAGTACGCCGAGTGTGTGAAAGGATTGGTGTTGGCGGACACCAGAGCCCAGGCAGATACCGCCGAAGGAAAGCAGGCACGGTTTGAAATGGCCCAGATCGCCTACAAGCAAGATGCACGGGCGATCGCCGACATCATGATACCAAAGTTGCTGAGTCCCGCAACGACTCAGGCGAGACCGGAGCTTGTTCAACGAGTGCGCACGATGATCGAGGGCAATGAAATCAGCGGTATCGTGGGGGACTTGATGGCAATGGCTGCTCGGCCGGATTCACTGCCGCTCCTCGATCAGATCTCCTGTCCCACTCAGGTCATCGTCGGTGAGCTTGATCTTCCAACGCCGCCTTCCGATGCCAAACTCATAGCAGATAGGATCCCCGATGCCCGTTTAACCATCATCCCTGGAGCCGCTCACCTCGCGAACTTGGAACAGCCTGAACTATTTAATGAGACGGTCCGCTCTTTTGTTTCGACTCTCGCGAGATAACCGGCGTGGCGACACGAACACTTGCTGACAGCTCAGTCTGGATCGCTGACGCTCCCGTGGCGAATCAATTTGAGAAACTCCACGCGCGTCTGTGATTGGCTACGGAACGCCCCCAACATCGAGCTAGTAACGGCCACGGTGTTTTGTTTCTCTACTCCCCGCATCATCATACAGAGATGTCGCGCTTCGACCACCACCCCGACGCCATGCGCGTTCAACTTGGAGCGTAGGGTTTCGGCGATTTGAACCGTCAGACGTTCTTGAACTTGAAGCCGTCTGGCAAAGGTATCCACGATACGCGGAATTTTGCTGAGGCCGACGACTTTCTTATTCGGCAAATAGCCGACATGGACTCTGCCAAAAAACGGGAGCAGGTGATGCTCGCACATGCTGAAGAAATCGATGTCTTTCACGATGACCATTTCGTCGTATTCGATCGGAAAGAGCGCTCCGTTCAGCAGATGATCGATATTGCGCTGATAGCCTTGCGTCATAAAGGCCAGCGCTTTGGCCACACGCTCAGGCGTCTTGAGCAAACCGTGGCGACCCGGTTTTTCTCCAAGGGCGAGCAACATTTCAGTGACCAGCGATTGAAGAGCTGGCAGGTCCGCAGGCGTTCCACTCCCGCTGGTGTCTTCCACAGATTCCCGTCCTTTTTCTATCTTCCGTTGCTTCCTCACTACGTTCCCCTTCGTGTTGAGGCGACGCCCGCATATTCAAAATAGTTGTCTCTCGTCTCGATCACACCGACCTTTTGCAGACCGCCTGACGGCAGAACCGGTTCTAAGATATCCCAGATCACTTTGACGAGGTTTTCCCCCGTGGTCGTGAGGTTGGCAAAGGCGGGATCACAATTGAGGTCGAAATGATCAAAACGCTCGATGATTCTCTCGCTAACCACTCGGTCCAGCTGGTCCAGATCGTACCTACCCATTGCCGCTCCACTCTCGACTGTGACCAGCACCACATAATTATGCCCGTGGCCGTTCGGGTTATTACATTTTCCGAATACAGCCCAATTCTCTTCGGGCGAGAGCTGATCGGTGTGAAGCCTATGAGCGGCGCAAAAGCGATAGCGCTTGGTCACATGTGTCTGCGGCATACGAGCTGGTATCTCTTGGAGTAGAAAGAACCAGCTGGGACCGCTCGAAGTCCGAGGGCCCCAGCCTGGAGGTGCCGCGTCGGCATTTGCACCGACATTCCCGTAGCGACGCTTACGCGCTGAACGAGCTGCCGCAGCCACACGTTGTTTTGGCCTGAGGATTCTTGATCGAGAAGCCCGAGCCTTGCACGCTGTCCACGTAATCGACTTCGGCGCCCTGCAGCAAGGGAGCGCTTTGTGAATCCATGATGAGTTTCACATTGCCTTTTTCAATGATCGTATCGTCTTCGGCCATTTTGGATTCAAACGCCATTCCGTACTGATAACCATGGCACCCGCCGCCACGCACATACACTCGCAACCCGACTATATCTTTTTCCTCGGCCATCAACTCCTTGATCTTCTGTTCCGCCACCGACGTAATTGTAACCATTGTTCTCCTCCTCTATAGATCGGCTTATCCCGCACTCGCGAGTTAGCTAGAATGTTAGTCTAACACCTCTCTCTCGAATATCAACCCCACGCTTCTGTCGCCGTTGTTTTTTGGTTCTCCCATTTGGCTTCCGGGACACGCACGACGACATCGCCTAGCACACGTGCCTGGCAGGCCAATCGATGGTGTGCTTCCGTCAACGCTTCCCGATCAAGCAGGTCTTGCTCGTCGAAATCGATCTCCGAGAGATGCTCATGGCCTGCCTGAACCTCGACACGGCAGGTCGTGCAGGAGGCATTCCCTCCACAGTCATGGTTCAACCGAAAACCCACTTCCTTTGCCGCATCAAGGAGCGAAATGTTCTCGTCTACTTCTCCGCTTCGCCCGTTTGAATGGAGGAAGGTCACTCGTGGCATGATTGCTCCTAAGAGTGAGCGACGATTCCAACCGGTGCCTCCTGATAGGGACACCGCTGCAGCCGAATATGATCTTCGTATTCGTGCCGGAATAATTTCAGACTACTTTGCACCAAGACCGATGCACCGGTGACCAACGTACAGTACCCGGTTCCTTTCACAAAGCCACAGAGCTGCAACATGCTGTCGAGATCCTTTTGAGTGCCCTGTCCTGTTTCAATTTTCGTCATCAGTGCGGCTAAGTTCATGGTTCCCATTCGACAGGGAGGACACTGACCACAACTCTCATCCTTGAAAAAATTTGAAAAGTGCAGCGTCCTAGCCACCATGCACGTCGCATCGTCGACAACGATGACGCCGGCTGACCCCAAGCCCGTCCCGGCCTTCTTCAACGAATCAAAGTCCATGGGAAGATCAAGCTGATCCGCTGTCACCATGGAAAACGCCGGCCCACCCGGAAAGACCGCCTTGATCTTGCGGCCATTGGGTACGCCACCCCCGCATTGTTCGATCAAATCACGGATCGTCACACCCATCGGCATCTCATACACACCAGGTCGATTGACCGCTCCACTTAGCGAGAACATCATGGTGCCTGGACATTTCTCCGTCCCCACCTGCGTAAACCACGAGGCGCCCTTATGGAGAATACGAGGAATGTTGCAGAGTGTCTCCACGTTATTGACGAGAGTCGGCTTGCCATAGAGGCCAAAGTCCGTCGGATAGAACGGAGGCTTCTGCCTGGGCATCGCCGGGCGGCCCTGCATCGACTCCAACATGGCTGTTTCTTCACCCGCCACGTAGCTGCCATGGCCGTCAAAGATTTCCAATTCAATATCGATTCCGCTGCCGAGCACATTCTTCCCAAGAAGCCCCTGTTCTTTTGCTTGGGCTAAGGCTTTTTTCAGATTCTGCTGTTCCTCGTGGTACTCATGATTCACGTAAATGAAGGATGCTTTCGCCTGCACCGTATACGACGCAATCAAACAGCCCTCAATTAATTGGTGCGGCAAGGTCCTCAACAAATGGCGATCCTTGAACGTGCCGGGTTCGTGTTCGCCGGCGTTGCAGACGAAATAGCGCTCTTTCACCCGGTGATTGAGCACCTTGTCCCACTTGATGCCTGTCGGAAATCCAGCACCACCTCGCCCCCGCAGCCCGGACTTCTTCAGCTCATCAATCACCTGATCCGCCTTCAATTCTTTCACACACCGCTTCCAGGCTTCGTAGCCGCCGACTTTGAGATACCCCTCGATCTCCCAAGGGGCTCCCTCTATCTGTTGGACAAGGCGTGGTTCCGCAGCAATAGGCATCGTAATCCTGGATCAGGAAATCCTCAATGTTGAGAGCGTACTATACGGCTCCGCCTCTTCCTCCGTCAAGGCAACGAGTGGAAATAGGCCTGAATCTCAAGCAGTTAGGGCTAGGGGACCTACTCCAAGGCTGGGTAAAGTGGGCTAGGTAAAGTAAATAGGCACATTAGCGATAGAAAACCTCGCCGGGGAGCTGACTCCCCGGCGAGAGGGGAAAAGAGAGAAAAGAGAAATATTGTTCTACCCAAAATGGCTGCCGGCCCCCATAAAAAACAACATTGGAATCGAGAGCATAACGTTCACGCGTGAGGCAAGCAGTGCCGTCCGACCCCATTGAGCCAGCTCCGGAGGCGCCGGAGTTCCCTGGGCCGCTGCGGCCGCGGCCGCAATGATCTTCTTCTGATTCGGCCAGATAATCCCATGGACATTGCCCATCATGATGATGCCGAGCAGACCACCGATCGCCAAGGCAACAGCTCCTGTTCCGCCTCTGTGATACATGTGGCCATACAACAACACCCCGGCAATCACTGTCACGGTTGCGCCGTGCCGAAACCAATTGAGTGCAACAGGCATCAGTTTTGGAATCACGATATTCTTGGTCGGCCCATCCAGGCTTTTCAAGAAGGCAGCATTGACAAAGTTGAAGAAATACAAGAGCCCGATCCACGTAATACCAGCCAGGAAGTGAATCCAGCGAATGAGCATACTGAACCACTCACCTCCATTCACCTCAACCCCGGTCAAACCCAAATATACGACGATCAGCACGATGGAGAGCACAAACCCCGCCGCCATCGTCTGCATCGGATTTTCAAGAAATTTCATAGCTCCCTCTCTTCAAACGGTTAACTGCCTAAGCTTGTACCTCTACTGCAGCGTTTCTCCGAATGTCAAGCCACGCACGTCGTGACTCAACATCCTTCATTCGCCGAACATGCGCGAGATGATGGTAGTCGATGCGTGGTTTCTGACGCGTGCGGTGAGCCTATACCATCAGTCGATCGACAGCGCCACAGAGTTCTCGCACCGCGTTGGCCGACATTTCCAACGCCGCTCGTTCATCACTGGTCAGCTCGTACTCCAGAATCTGTTCGGCCCCGCCTCGGCCGATCTTCACCGGCACGCCGACCACGACGTTCTTCAGCCCGTACTCCCCGTCGCACAGCACCGCGCAGGGCATTACATGCTTCTCGTCCTTGTGGATCGCCTCCACCATGGCCACGGCCGAGGCGGACGGCGCATAGAAGGCACTGCCCGTTTTCAAGAGGCCGACGATTTCAGCTCCTCCGTCTCGCGTGCGCTTGACGATGGCCTCCAGCTTCTCCTTCGCCATGAGTTCCGACACCGGTCGTCCCTTCACGGTCGTATACCGCGGTAAGGGCACCATCGTATCGCCATGTCCGCCCAACACCATTGCCTGCACATCCGTCGCCGGCACGTTCAGTTCCGCCGCGATGAACGTGCGCATCCTTGCCGAGTCCAATACGCCGGCCATGCCGATGATTCGCGAGGCGGGAAAACCGCTGACCGTACGCGCCACATGAACCATGGCATCCAAGGGATTAGTGACGAGGATCAGGATGATCTCTGGCGAGCGGGATACCAGCTCCATCACCACCGATTTCACGATCTTCGCATTCGTCGCCAACAGCTCGTCGCGACTCATGCCAGGCTTTCTCGGCATGCCGGACGTGATGACGGCGATCGACGATCCGGCGGTTGCGGTGTACTCGTTCGTGCCGACGACTCGCGTGTTATACCCGCAGACCGGCCCGGCCTGAGAAATATCGAGCGCCTTGCCCTGTGGGACTCCTTTGGCAATATCGACCAGCACCACGTCGTACAGATCCTTCTCCGCCAACCGTTGCGCTGTCGTCCCTCCGACGTTCCCTGCTCCTACCACTGTAATTTTCGGTCGTGCCATGATTCTAACCCTCTCCTCAGACGTGGAATGGGACGCGTGGTGTGTCACAGTCCTGACATCTCACCTTCTTCCCCTCTCACGCATGTTCGTGTTCAGTCCAGCCCCCAACTTTGAAGTTGATGGTACAGACGAAATTCTCATCGTCATAGAAATTGACCTTGATCTTCTTCTTGCCGAAGGTTTTTGCCAGAAACTCCTCTGGATTGTCGACCAGCTCTTGATAACCTCCGGGTGGATATTCGCCCAGGTCATGAAAGACCACGATCATCCCTTCCTTCACTTCCTGCAACACCTTTACCCGGCACCGAGGATAGATCTCCCAGAACTTGGTCTCGATCATCTCCTTCGTCGGCTCGAGACGGTCTTCACCAGGTTTCACTGTCTGTCCAAATTTGGCTAAGCGACGGACATAGGGATATTGATGGCCCGTGAAGAGCTTATACAGCCATGGAGGAACCGTGGGTTTTCCAATCGAGTCCGTCATACTCAATACTATAGTTACGCAGTCAATTGCCTGTAAATGCGGGGCAGCTTGGTTGGAAGAGTTTCGACGCTACTGATGACGCAATACCGCGCTTCCGCATACATCCGGCGCACATAGCTCTCCGCTTCCCGATCGATCGTCACGCAAAAGGTCTCGACTCCCCGATGTCGCGCTTCGCGCAGGGCCGCCTTGGTGTCTTCCAGGGAGTATTCGTCCTTGTAGTGATCATCCAAGGGCCGTCCGTCACTTAACAGTATAAGAATGCGGTTCTTCACGTCGCGCTTCAACAACTTGGTCGTGGCGTGCCGGATCGCCGCTCCGTCGCGATTCTGATGCTGCGGGGCGAGACCCCCTAGCCGATGCGCGGTCGATGCGTCAAGCCGATCATCAAAATCTTTGATCGTGAGAAAGTCGACCATTGCTCGCCCTTGGCCGGAGTAGGCAAACAGTCCATATTGATCGCCTACGGCATCAAGGGCCTCGCACAGCAGCACCAGAGCTTCTTTTTCAATATCGATCACTCGCCGCCCATTTTCGAGTTCCCGGCTCGTCGATCCACTCATGTCGACAAGAAAGGCCACGGCCACGTCGCGCGCTCGTTTTTCTCGACGGATGTAGATTCGATCGTCGCCTTGCATGCCCGCTCGTTGCTCTCCTGCTCGTCGGACAACAGCGTCGAGATCCACTTCATCCCCATCCGGTTGCCCCGTGACGCGACGAAACGCCGGAGGACGCAACCCTTCGAAAAACCGCCGTAGCGACCGGACGGTACTCTGCTGGGTAGCCAATGTCGCCGTGACGAACTCGTCAAACCCAAGGTCCGCAGAGCGTTCCACGACGCGGCACCAATTCATCCGGTAGTCTTCAATCCGGTAGTCCCACTCGGGATAGAGGACGGCTTGCCCTTCATGAGCCGTTGTTTCTTGTTTCGATTGCGCGCCGGCCTCAAGCGCCAGGCATTCCTCCACAATCGACGGCAAAGAACTCCCTTCGCTCAGCCGTTCTCTGTTTCCAGACCCTCGCTCACCGCTCGGGGCATGTCGCGTGATATCCCCGTCCGATTGTGCCGCAGGTTGAGATTTCTGTAGCAGTGGTTCTTGAGCCCACGTGATGACCTCCGGGTTCATCGAGCCACGATAGGCCACATCGGTCATCAGGCGATACTGGTCACCCGGTTGTTCCGGTTGCGTCTGTTCCGACTTCTGACCATCAGGCTCCTCGTGACGCTCCACAGGGATCATTTCACCACGGGCAACTAACAGCTCTTCCAGTTGCACATAGACGGCATCGACCACGCGAACAACTTCCTCCGCCGTGGCCATCGGCTTCAGAACGGCCTGACTCATGCCCCAGAGGATGGAGACTTCCCCCCTCACTGCCTCGGGCACTACGACAGCTTCCGTTTCGCCAGTGGAGAGTCTCAAGAGACAATCCACGATCAGTTCCTTAACCGTCACACCTTGAGCGGGATCGCGTGGAGTGATGGATTCTGCAGCCAACCGCGCCAAATCAGATCGAAGCCCAGGATACTCGGCCTGCAGCAAAGATTCGATACGCGCATCCTCCAACACAATCCACAGATCCCTGACCAAGGATGCATGTGGATACAACTGAAACAAGGCAGCTAGCGTCTCGGGCCTTGCCGCATTGGATCGACCGTAGCGGCATCGTACGGTTTCGATCAGATCGGCGAGCGATTCGAGCGTGAGCCGATAGGTACCGAACTCGAGATGCCCAGCCTGGTGCGCCGCCATGACCAGATAGAGGCGTTCATTCTCCGCCGCCGTCGGATACCGACGCAGCAGCGCCGGCAATGAAATGGTCTTTCCATCTACGCTGACTGTCGCGCGAGCTGGAGACGCCAACGAATCGGGAAGCGCCGTCACGGCGACATTGGTTCCACCGAGTCCCTGGACGAACAGCTTGAGCCTTCGCGCGACCTGTCGAAACGGCACCCCACTTAACGCCTGCTCGACCGAGGCCAACGCTTTCTGGGACTCGACTGAAAAAAAGGCTCGTGCTCCATCCGGGCTGTAGGCCAGCACTTCCATTCCGGTCGTAAACCAGGTTTCAAACCTTTGAGCGGCCTCGGGACCCTCCCCGAGCAGCTGGACGAGTTCCGGCGCACGACGCAGATAACCAACCGTCGCCTCCGCATGCTTCTCGGCAAGCAAGGACCCGTACTGCAACAGCTTGATCCGCCATTCCACCGACGGCACCGCTCGCAAAAGGTCGGGTGACTCTGACAGCCACGTGATGCCGGACTCTGGAGAGTGCTCAGCCAACAAGCGGCACAGGGACACAACCTTCGTTCGAACAGCGGGGTGTTCAATGTGGCCGAGAATGGCGGGGCTGGTCCTGAGAAATTCCATCGTCGCCACGTAGTCCGGCTTCCCGAGGCTGTTCGGCACAATCAATTTCATGCCTACTGTGGCCCAGTCACGCACGCTCTCCATAGGCAAAACGGCGGCAAGCGTGGAGATTTGCCTGATGAACTCAAGCCCGACGACCACGTTGACTTGCGTGAGTTCAATGCCGATGTCGAGCCATGGGCGCAATTGGATTGTGGGCACGTCTGACAGAATCTGCGGCGCATGTCGAATGTACTCGAGCGCCACGTTGGCATCTTGCTCGGCAACTTCCAGACCAATCGTCAGCACCTCCGATCGCGCATCAGCCGATTCGATGAGCCCAAGCACCAGAGGGCTATCCTTGAAATATTTGAGTGCGGACGCGCCGGAAGATTCAGCCAAAGCAACTCCTAGATCAAGCCACAGAAGGATATCCCCCAGCCTAGCGCGCCGGTCAAGCTCGGGGAGAGCTGCCACCGCCGCACTGGCTATTTTCCCTGATAATTCCTGGAGTTCCTCGAGCAGGGTTAGTACTCGTGCTTCCGCATTGGGTTTGCCCGTGGCCTGAGGCAAGCGGAGTATAAGCGTTTCCGCGACTGCTGCACCCACTTCGGGAACCAGTCGTTGGTGCAAGATCTGTCGAATGGACATGTCCATAAGATTTGGCAACGAGAATCGGACGAAGAGCCGGATTGTAAAGCAGCGAATTCCCCTTGTAAACTAGCGGATCTACCTTTCATCGCTCGTAGGAGGAGGTCCATGGCTGAACCGACGCAGGAAAGCCTCGAAAAAATGCGGAAATTCGTGCAGGGGTTTGCAGAGAAAAGTGGGACCGCGATGCATCCCACCCCGGCCGTGACGGAGGCGGTCGTCAACGGGCTGGCGATGCACATTGATGAACTAGGGAAGCCCCTCTGTCCGTGTAATTTCTATAAGGACAAACAGGCTGAAGCCAAGCTCCGACGGTGGATCTGCGCCTGCGACGAAATGCAGATCTACAAGTACTGTCACTGTCTCCTGTTTGTTCGCGAAGATGGGATGCCGATCACGGAATATTTGCCTGAAGGCCACGAAGGTCGTGAGGTCTATGGTGTGGTCACGGATCCGACACCGGACAAAGGCCGCGCACTCAAACACAAGGCCGTCTCATCTCCAACCGTTCCGGACGACTCCCCCGCGGCGTCAACCTCTCCGACATGACGTGGCGTCAGACCAAGCTCCGTTGGTGGTTCGCCTGTTGGCTGCTGATCAGCACGGTTCCTTATCAGCCGGTACCGGCAGCCGAGCCGCCTCCAGCGAATCCACCGCCACTGAATGAAAAGGAGCTCTTCTCCTACAAGCCTAAAGGGCGAGGAACGGCAACCGGCCAAGTGTTCCTCAGTTCACCCTCCGGCAAGGCCATCACACAGGCGGGTATCCCGGTCTATCTGATTCCCAGGGTTCATTACACGCGCCACTGGTTCGAGCGAAACGTGCGAGTGAGTGGCTGCACATCAACAAGCGACACACCGTCTCCCGATAGCCCCGCTGCTCCAGTTTCGCCTGTTGATTGCCTTCGGGACACCCTGTCCCACATTTTGACGGACAAACGCCTTGCTCCCTATCTCCGCATAACACGGGCAAACCCAACTGGTCACTTTTGGTTCACGAAAATTCCCGCCGGACGCTATTATGTAGTCAGCCTTCTCGAGGGAGGCAGCGGGGCACACCAGGACGAGCGTCAGAGTGGAATTGCCTGGGCTACCCTGGACTTGGACGCAGGAGAGAAAGCGACAAACCTTGTCGTCACGGACTGTAGGAGCGGTCTCTGTTGACCGACAGCACCCCGGTCACCGCCTGGTCTCGTTGAGCGTTCATCCCTGAGGCGTAAGGAGAACCATGCGAATTCTCTTGGTTGAAGACGACGCGGATCTCGCGCAATTCATCCGAAAAGGTTTGAAAGAAGAGCACTACGCGGTTGACGTGGCAACCGACGGTGAAGAGGGATTGGAGCTCGCGTTGAACAACGCGTACGATCTCCTGATTCTCGACATCATGCTGCCCAAGCTCGACGGTCTCACCCTTTGCCGACGCATCAGAGCCAAAGGGAACACGACGCCGGTGTTGCTCTTGACCGCGCGCAACACGGTGGAGGATAAGGTCTCGGGCTTTGACACCGGGGCGGACCAATTTCTGCCGAAGCC
This sequence comes from Nitrospira sp., assembly GCA_029881435.1. Classification (GTDB taxonomy): domain Bacteria; phylum Nitrospirota; class Nitrospiria; order Nitrospirales; family Nitrospiraceae; genus Nitrospira_D. The sequence goes on along the minus strand of JAOUMR010000027.1, from coordinate 17,722 downwards.
GTTCGCCTTCGTGGAACTGTTGGCCCAAATACGGGCGCTTCTGCGTCGAGGCAGTACACAGCAAATCGTCCAATTGCAGGCAGCGGATCTGCGGTTGGATCCGGCTTCTCATCGGGTCTGGCGGGCCGGACAAGAGATCGCTCTGACGAACAAAGAATACGCCCTGCTCGAGTTTCTGTTACGGAATAAGAATCGTGTACTGACGCGAACCGCGATCATTGAACATGTGTGGGACATCAGCTATGACCCCATGACCAATATCGTCGACGCCCATATTCGGGCCCTCCGCGCAAAGATCGACCGGGACTTCTCCCCACCCTTGATCGCCACGGTACGCGGTGCCGGGTACATGCTCGAAGAGCCGGACGCTCCTGCATGAAATCTTTGCGCAACTTGATCAGCTGGTCCACCTTTGTCTTGATGGCCGGACTGCTCCTGTTCTCCGCCCTGGTGTATGCCGCAAGTGAGGTTTTGCTTCAACGCTTTGTGGACGGACGCCTGCTCGTATTGGGAGAAACATTGGCAGAGTTCGTGGAGCGGCAGCCTGAGCTCTTCGAACACCGTGAGCAGGACATTCCGCCAACGAGCGAGTTGACTCAGAGCACAACGGAACAGCACATCTTGCCCGACGTCACTCACGCCCTTCGGGTCTTTTCCACCGATGGCTCGCTCGTATGGAGGAGCCCTCATGCAGGCGGGCGGGAGTCGCTCCCGCCGCGCATACTCGAACAGGTTCGCCTCAAGACCCTCCTATTCGAAACTCTGAAGGCGCCCGATGGGATACCAGCACGTCATCTGTTTCTCTTCCTCGTCAGTAAAAGTCATGTGCAGTATGTTCTGCAGGCCGAAACGTCCTTGCTCCATTACCAAGAGACTCTGAATGGGCTTGTGTTTCTCCTGGCGCTCGGATCCGCAGCGACTTTGTTTTTTGCGTGGGTCGGCAGCCACTGGCTGTCCAAGAAAGTCCTGGCGCCAATCGAAGCCTTGTGCACTGGTGCCGAAACGATGTCGGAAGCCGACCTTGGAAAGCGACTGCCGATGGATTCACCCTATCAGGAGTTTCGCCGACTCACTCAGGCCGTAAATGCCGTGCTGGATCAGTTCCAGCGAGGCAGTGAAGTCCAACGGAACTTTTGCGAAATCGCCGCTCATGAGATGAAGACACCGCTGACCATTCTGCAGGGGAACCTCGAAGTCGCTCTGATGAAAGCAAGGACGGTGGAAGAATACCACGAGGTGCTTCTCAATAATCTCCAGCAAGTCGAACGACTCATTGCCTTAACCCGTCCCCTATTGACCCTCGCAAAATTCACCAGCAGCAAGCCTCCGGTCAATCTCATGCCACTCGCGCTGGAGCCGCTCATACAAGAAATCGTGGAAGAGCTGACACTTCTGGCCGATGACCATCAGATCGCGTTGAGGTTCGAGTCTCAGCCGGTTCCCCCTGTACTCGGCGACGCGCAATGGCTCAAACAAGCGCTCATCAATCTTCTTGATAATGCCCTGCAGTACACACCAGCCGGCGGTTCCGTCACGGTTCGATTGCAGACGGTCGATCATGAGGTCGCGGTAGCGGTCGAGGACACAGGTCATGGGATCGAACCGGAACATATTCCTCACCTGTTCGAGCGATTCTATCGAACCGATTGGGCCCGTGCGAAGGATACTGCCGGGACGGGGCTCGGACTCCCCATTGTAAAGGAAATCATGGAAGCCCACGGCGGAAGCATTTCCGTCACGAGCGAGGTCAATAAAGGCTCCGTCTTCACCCTGCGTTTACCAGCGTTCACGCAGCACAGGATTCCTGCGTAGCAGTTTCTCGTTCGTACCCGAGATTTCCTCTCACCCAAAACCTACGTTCGAATACCCCTTCTTACGCATTGTTCAGCCACACCTCCATGAAGAACTCTTCATGATCCCCTCATGGTCGCTTCATATTCGAGGCGTATATATGTAGGAAAGTGAAAGGGGGTGAGCAACTATTATGATTTCCTTTATCGAAATGTTCTTATTGGTCTCCATATTTAGCGTGTTGTACGCGATGATGCAGGTCACGAGTCGGTAGCCAGACCGACGTCCAGATCGGGTGGGAAGACCTGCTGTTGACGGGCGTCTGTGTTTGGACAATCGTGTTTGGGTGTGGGGCGGAGGACGATAGAGGAATGGTCGATAGAGAGAGCGACGAATATGTACCGCTCTATTTTCTCTCTTTCATGGCCCGTTCCACCTCTCGTCCCGCCTCTCGAGCCTTGATCGACGCGCGACGATCGTGTTGCTTCTTTCCTTTTGCCAACCCCAGTTCGACCTTGGCCCGACCTCGCGCTGAGAAGTAGATCCGGAGAGGAACGAGCGTGAGACCTTTCTGCTGCGTTTTGCCAAGAAGCTTGTTGATCTCCTTGCGATGCAGAAGCAGTTTACGGGTCCTGATCGGATCATGGTTCATGAGATTGCCATGACTATACGGACTGATGTGGCAGTGATGAAGAAAGACCTCCCCTTCTTTGACGCTGGCGTAACTGTCTTGTAAGTTCACGCGCCGATCACGCAGCGATTTCACCTCGGTGCCTTTCAGGACCATCCCCGCCTCGAACTTTTCCTCGATAAAGTAGTCGTGATAGGCCTTCCGATTCGTGGCCACGACTTGGTACTGATCTTCTGTCTCTTTGGTCATAGTGGGAAGCAGCGCCTTGATCTTGTTCTTAGATACCGCCTATGATGCCCACCATGGGCTCTGGTACGCTCGACTCCTTCGGCAGCATCCTCTCGGGGGTTTCCAAACGTCTTGGTCTGGAGCCGAGGTTGATCGAACTTCGCTTACAACATCGCTGGCACGATCTCGTCGGCGAGCCCATGGCAAGCCATACCTGGCCGGCTCAGATTCGCTTCAAGAAACTGTATCTCCTCGTCAGAAATCCTGTCTGGCTGCAACAACTGACGTACCTCAAACCCGCGCTCTTAACAAAGTTGCAGGCAGAATCCGGGCCGGAATGTGTGACGGACATTGCGTTTCGTGTCGGGGAGATTCCCGATTCAACCACGGCCGCATCCGACCTTCTCGTCGCCAGCCCCCAGTCCTCTCATCTCGCTGAACCCTTGCCTGAAGTGGTTTCGCATACCGCGGCGATCCAAGACCCTTCGTTGCGCGAGCGATTCAGAGAGGTGATATCGAAATATTTGGCTCAGGTTCATCCTCAACCGGCAAGGGATCCGTCACAAGCCCCTTGAACAGAATCCGTGTGTCGCTGGACATGTTTCCATCGTGAGGCATGGGGCCGGTGCCGCCTTCCTCATTCTGATCTTGCAATCGATAGTATCCGCGCATTGATTGTTCATAATCCTTCATCGTCGCCGCATCGCCCGCCAGATACTTTGCCAGCACTTCTGGATTGGTTTTGAGATGGTCGGCGAACACGTAAATCACGATCTGCCTGTACCGTCCTCCGGGATCACCTGTAGTTGTGGGATAGATTTTCATAGGACCGAAATCGCGCGTCTCGTGGCCGACCTTTCGAAACCGCTTCACCAATCGTTCGATCTGTTCATCTTGGGTATCCCGAGGAACATAGGTCGCCACGAAATGATCGGCCTGCGACCCTACCGTGTAGGGTGGAATCGAGCGGTCTGGACGGCTGAGATACATGCCCCCCCAAATCAGTGCGAAAGATCCCACAAACACACTGAGCGCAAATTTGACGACGATATCCAGCGGCTTCTTGGTTGTGGGATCGGCGGGAGGCATGGAAGAAACTACCCGTTGGATACAGGAACCGTCCATCCGGACTCGGTTAGGCCTCGGGGGTGTTGTCCGATGGCACATCCTCTCGTTCGACGACTTCCGCCAGTCTGGCAACGCCCACGACTCGGTCTCCTTCGCCATCGAGGTCGAGAATACGAACACCTTGCGTATTCCGACCGATCTCGCGGATGTCGTCCACCTTGCACCGGAGCACTTTTCCCTGGGCGGCCATCAACATGATCTCATCATCGTCTCGAACTTGCAGAAATCCAATGGCAAGGCCGTTTCGCTCCGTGGTCTTCACGCTGATAATGCCCTTCCCGCCACGCCCCTGCACGCGATACTCGCCGACCGGTGTCCGTTTCCCGTAACCACCCTCTGTGATGGTTAATATGGATGTGGTGGAATCAGGCGTGATGGTTTCCATACCGATGACTTCGTTTCCCTCTTCCAGCGTGATCCCCTTGACGCCGTAGGCGGTCCGCCCCATCGGCCGGACTTCTTCTTCTTTAAATCGGATCGTCATGCCCTGTCGTGTTCCGAGAAGGATCTCTCGCTGTCCATCGGTCAACTGCACTCCGATCAGCTTGTCCCCACTCTCCAGCCCTAACGCAATAATCCCGCCTTGTCTTGGGTTGCTGAACGCGGACAGTTCCGTCTTCTTGATGATGCCCTTTTTGGTTCCCATGATGATATACCGATCATCCCGAAACTCTTTGACCGGCAAGGTCGCCGTCACTTTTTCATTGCTCGATAAGGCCAGGAGATTGACCAGCGCTTTGCCTTTCGCAGCCCGGCTGGCCTCAGGAATTTCATGGACCTTCAACCAAAACACTTTTCCCGCATCCGTGAAAAAGAGAAGCGAATCATGGGTGGAGGCGGTGAAGAGATCTTCAACGAAGTCCTCCTCCTTGATGCCCATGCCGATCTTGCCCTTCCCCCCTCGGCGTTGGGCGCGGTACAGCGACACGGCATTTCGCTTGATGTATCCGGCGTGTGAGATGCTCACAATCACTTCTTCTTCTGCGATGAGATCTTCCAGACTGATCTCCGCCTCTTCTTTGACGATCTGCGTGCGGCGCTCGTCCTTATAGGCCTCGCGAATTTCCGTCAGCTCGTCTTTGATGATGGTTCGGACCAGTGCTTCACTCGCGAGCACGGACTTCAGGTATTCGATCTGCTTCAGCACGTCCTGGTACTCTTCGACGAGCTTCGTCCGCTCAAGCTGCGTCAGGCGTTGAAGTCGCATCTCGAGGATGGCCGTGGCCTGAATTTCGGTGAGGCCGAATTGTCGCATCAACCCCGCGCGCGCTTCGTCCGGCGACCGGGACGCTCGGATGAGCGTGATGACGGCATCGAGATTGTCGAGCGCAATCTTGAGTCCTTCGAGAATATGCGCCCGTTCCTCTGCTTTTCTGAGCTCGAAGACCGTTCGTCGCACGATGACTTCGCGTCGGTGTTCGAGGAAATGATGGAGGATCCGCTTGAGGTTCAGAACCTCAGGCCTATTGTTGACCAGCGCCAGCATATTGACGCCGAACGTCGTTTCGAGTGGAGTGTGCTTGTAGAGGTTGTTCAACACCACCAACGGAATTTCATTCCGCTTTAGCTCGATCACCACCCGTACCCCTTCCCGATCCGATGACTCGTCTCGTAGGTCCGAGATGCCCTTGATCCGGTCTTCCTGAACCAACTCAGCAATCTTCTTGATCAAGCTCACTTTGTTGACCTGGTAGGGAATCTCCGTGACGATCAGGCGCTCCCGGTCGGTTCGTTCATCGGTCTCCACCACAACTTTTGCGCGCAATGTGAGGAGGCCTCGCCCGGTCTCATAGGCTTCCTTGATGCCGCTCACGCCGTAAATGAACCCGGCCGTTGGAAAATCGGGACCGGGTATTTTCTTCATCAACTCGGTGATCGTCACCTCAGGGTTCTCCAACAGGAGGAGTAATCCGTCAATGACTTCGGTAATGTTGTGGGTCGGGATATTGGTGGCATAGCCGACTGCTATGCCACCGGCTCCGTTGACGAGAAGATTCGGCACTCGGGTCGGCAGGACCAACGGTTCCTGCCTCGATTCATCATAGTTAGGACTGAAGTCGACCGTTTCCTTGTCGATATCGGCCAGCATCTCTTCAGCCAGTTTCGTCATGCGCGCTTCGGTATAGCGCATGGCCGCCGCTGAGTCGCCATCCATCGATCCATAATTGCCCTGACCATCGACGAGGGGATAGCGCATGTTGAAGTTCTGCGCCATCCGCACCAGGGTGTCATAAATGGCCGAATCGCCGTGGGGATGGTAGTTCCCCATAATCTCGCCCACGATCTTGGCCGACTTCCGGTAGGCCCGATTTGAAGCGAGCCCCATTTCATTCATGCCGAACAAGATGCGGCGATGAACCGGTTTGAGGCCGTCACGAACGTCGGGAAGCGCCCGCCCTACGATCACGCTCATGGCGTAATCGAGGTACGACGACTTCATCTCGTCTTCGATCGCGATATGGCCTAAACGCTCGTCAGGGGGCATGACAACTCCTCGTTTTCCTCAACCATCCAGATCCACGTCTTCGATGACACGTGCAGAGGCCAACGTGTTCGCTACACGTCCAAATTCTTAACCTCAAGCGCGTGCGTTTGAATGAAATTGCGCCGCGGTTCAACCTCGTCACCCATCAGAATCGTAAAGATCTCGTCCACGCCGGTGAGGTCCTCAAGCGTTACTCGTAGGAGGGTGCGCATTTCAGGATTCATGGTCGTTTCCCATAGCTGCCCAGGGTTCATTTCCCCCAACCCTTTGTACCGTTGAATGCTGAGCCCCTGCTTCCCCATTTCCAAGATGGCCCTCACCAGGTCATCGGTGGTCCGATAGGAACTCTCCTGATTTTTTGCTTTGAGTTTGTACGGAGGTCGTCCCAACCCGATCGCCGCAGGAGTCAGCTTCTGAAGTTCACGGAAGTCTGCCGACCCGACGAGTTCGTGTGTGATGTCCAGCTGGTGCGGGACGCCGTTGGCATGAAGCCGGCCTTTCACTTTGTGCGATTGATGCTCTTCGTCGTCCAGCACGTCAAAGATGGGGCTCGCCTTCGGAAACACCACAGCGAGAGACCGTCTGACGTTCTCAACCGATTGTTGGAGCGCTTCTCGATCCTTGAGCCGCTCACGGTCCAGGCCCGGTTCATCGACAAATGCACGCAGGATCGCGGCCTCATACAGCTTCTTATTTTGGCGACCAAGCAACGCTTCGAACGCAATCATCTTCTTCAGGATCGGCAGCAGGCGCCGGCCGGTCACATGCTCTTGGACTCCTTCCATGTAGAGTTCAACATCCTCGACGGCTAAGTCGGCCAAGTACTCGTTCAACGTCGCCTCGTCCTTGAGATAGCGTTCCGATTTGCCCTTCTTCACTTTGAACAGCGGAGGTTGAGCGATATAGATATACCCTCGCTCGATCAGTTCGGGCATTTGACGAAAGAAGAACGTCAAGAGCAAGGTCCGGATGTGGCTGCCGTCAACGTCGGCATCGGTCATGAGAATGATTTTGTGATAGCGTGCCTTTGCGATATCAAACGCATCCTTTTCCGCCTTGTCGCCTTCTTCCCGCTTGCGGCCGATCCCGGTCCCCAGCGCCATGATAAGCGTTCTGATTTCATCGCTGGACAGCATCTTGTCGAAACGGGCCTTCTCAACGTTCAGGATCTTCCCTTTCAACGGCAAAATAGCTTGGAATTTGCGGTCGCGCCCTTGTTTGGCCGAACCGCCGGCCGAATCGCCCTCGACGATGTAAATTTCGCTCAAGGCTGGATCTTTCTCTGAACAATCGGCCAATTTACCGGGTAGCGAGCCTCCATCGAGCGCACTCTTGCGCCGGATCAGGTCCTTGGCTTTCCGAGCCGCCTCGCGCGCGCGCGCGGCATCGACGGCCTTGCCAATGATCTTGCGAGCGACCGGCGGATTCTCCTCAAAATAATTGCCCAAGGCCTCGTTGACGGCAGCCTCCACCACACCCTTCACTTCGCTGTTCCCAAGCTTGGCTTTCGTCTGGCCCTCGAACTGCGGATTGCGCACTTTGACGCTGACAACCGCGGTCAATCCTTCTCTCACGTCGTCTCCGGTCAGAGACTCCATGTCTTTTTTGAGGAGATCGTTCGCGTTTGCAAACGTGTTGATTGTCCTGGTCAGCGCGGCCTTAAATCCCACCAAATGCGTGCCGCCTTCTTTCGTGTTGATATTGTTCGCGAATGAAAAGAGATTCTCCGAGTAGCTGTCGTTGTATTGAAGCGCCACCTCGAGAACCATTTCCGGCTTCTCAACTTTCACGTAGATCGGTTTATGCAAAGGCGTCTTGGCCTCGTTCAGGTGTTCGACGAAAGATACGATGCCGCCCTTGTACAAGAAGACCTGTTCTTTCGCCGGTTCTTTCCGCTCATCTCGAAGCGTAATCGCCAGGCCTTTATTCAGAAAGGCCAGTTCACGAAGCCGCTGGGCCAACACATCGAAGCTGAACTCCAGGGTCTCGAAGATTTGTCCGTCCGCTTTGAACCGAACCTTGGTGCCTCGGCGCTTCGTCTTGCCCATCGCCTCAAGAGGTGCGTTGGGCTTCCCGCGCTCATACCGCTGCTCAAATACTTGGGCATCCTGCCAAATCTCCAGCTCAAGCCATTCCGATAAGGCATTGACCACGGAGATCCCGACCCCATGGAGGCCACCGGAAACTGTGTAGGCTCCCTGCTCGAACTTCCCACCCGCATGAAGAACTGTCAGGGCAACCTCAGCCGCCGACTTGTTTTGCGTGGGATGCATGCCTGTGGGAATACCGCGCCCGTTGTCGATGACCGTCACGCTCCCGTCAATGTGGATGGTGACCTCAATCGTCTGCCCGAATCCCGCCATATGCTCGTCGACACTGTTGTCGACGACCTCGTAGACCAGATGGTGCAGGCCGTCCACACCGGTGCTGCCGATGTACATCGCTGGTCGCTTTCGGACGGCATCGAGTCCTTCAAGAACTTTGATCTGGTCGGCACGGTAACTGTCTGACTTGGTCTGAGAGGGGTCTTCTGTGGCCATCGTGTCCTAACAGTCTGGTAAGAGGCTACCCTTGCGTTGCTTCAGTCGAAATTGCACGGCGGTGAGCCCGAAGAAAGCAAGGCTCACCTGTTGCTCTACTGGACCTCTGTGTGATGCGAAGACCATGCTGGAGAACATCATCATGCTAGATTTTAATGGGCATCACCACACACTTGAAGCCCGGACTTTCCGGCTCCTGAACCAGACAGGGGCTCAAGGGTGTCTCCATCTGAAGAGAGAGCGTGTCCCCATCCATCACATTGAACACATCCAACAGGTATCGGGCATTGAAGCCGGTATTCATCGGCTCTCCCTCGTATTGCGCGGCCAACTCTTCTGTGGCTTCTCCATAGTCCGGGCTGCTGGAATAGAGCGTCATCTTGCCGGATGCAAACGATACCTTCACCGCGCTGGACTTATCCTTCGACAATACCGATACCCGACGAAGCGCGCTCTCCAGTTCGGCTCGATCCACACTGATCGGCTTGCCGCTTTCTTTGGGAATGACCTGCTGATAGTTCGGATAATTGCCTTCCATCAGCCTGGACGTCAGGAGGAGACCGCTTTTTCGGAAGATCATCAGATTCTTCGAGAAGCCGATCAGCGGTTCACCGTCTCCGCCCTCTTCCAGGAGATGCCTGATCTCATGGGCAGCTTTTTTGGGAATAATGGCCTTCATTTCCAACGGCATCCCTTTGGACCCGGCTTTTCCGACTTCCTGTTCCGCCACTGCGAGACGATGACCGTCCGTACCGACCAATCGCAGGGAGGTTTTCTTCTCAGTCCCCAGCAACGTGACGAGAAGGCCGTTCAAGATATATCGGGCATCGTTGTCACCGGCTGCAAAAAGCGTCTTGCGAATCAATTCCAGTAGTCCGTCTCCAGAGAGAGGCGTTAACCCTTCGCGATCGATCGTCGGGAGCGCCGGGTACTCGTGACTGGGGAGACCCACAACTTTGAATTGGCTCTTTCCAGCTTGGATCGTCGTCCAATTATTGTCTGCGGATGTCAGCTCGATGTCCCCAGATGGTAACTCTTTCACAATCTCGAACAGCTTTCGAGCCGAGATGGTCACGCCTCCCGGAGTCAGCACGGTTGCCTTGTAGAGGCCTCTCAACCCGATCTCGAGATCGGTTGCGACAATCTCGACTCCGTCTTGTTTGGCCTCCAACAAAATGTTCGACAGAATCGGCATCGTGTTGCGCTTTTCCACGACACCTTGTACGCGCTGGAGTCCTGTCAACAATTCATCCCGCCCGATGCGTACTTTCATAGCGTACTCCCCCGGCCAAGTCGTTAACTTCGAAGAATCTGTTCCTTCAACGTTTCAATCGTTGTCTGCAGCACGGCGTCCGCCTCCCTGGCTTTGGCAACCTGGCGACAGGCATGAATGATGGTCGTATGATCCTTCCCTCCAAACTGTCGTCCAATCTCGGGGTACGATGAGTCGGTCAGCTCCCGACAAAGATACATGGCAATCTGTCGAGGCTGCACAAGCGTTTTGCTCCGGCGCCGCGATTTCAATTCCGTCAACTTAACGTGGAACTTAGTACAGACAGCCTCTTGAATATCATCCATAGCAACAACCTTTTTCTTGTCGCCGATGAGGTCCCGAAGGAGGTTTTTTGCGAGCTCAAGGGTGATGACCTGCCCAGTGAGGGAGGCATAGGCACCTAGTCGAACGAGACTCCCTTCGAGCTCCCGAATATTGCTCTTCATGCTAACCGAGAGAAACTGAATGACATCTTCCGGCAATTTGACGCCCTCGTCCTCCGATTTCTTTCTCAAGATTGCGATGCGCGTTTCCACGTCGGGGGGCTGTAAATCCGCGATGAGTCCCCACTCGAATCGCGATCGCAGGCGTTCCTCAATATCCGGCATGTCCTTTGGAAAACGATCGCTGGAGAGGACGATCTGTTTATGTCCCTCGTACAACGCGTTGAATGTGTGAAAAAATTCTTCCTGTGTTCGTTCTTTTCCGACGAGGAATTGGATGTCATCGATCATCAGCATATCGATGTGTCGATACCGCTTCCGAAGGTCCATCATTTTGTCGTACCGGATGGAGTTGATCACTTCGTTCGTGAACTGCTCAGTAGTTAAGTATGCGATGCGGAGATCACTCTGTTCAGCAACGTGGTTCCCTATTGCGTTCAGGAGATGTGTTTTCCCAAGTCCAACCCCACCGTAGATGAAGAGTGGGTTATACGTCTGCCCTGGTTGTTCAGCAACCGCCATACATGCTGCGTGTGCGAATTGATTACCGGCACCGACGACAAAATTCTTGAATGTATATTTTGGATTCAGTTGGATCCCGCGGCGGCCTTTCGATTGGTTTCCTGCCCGCTGGAGGCTACTAGGAGCCGATACTTCACCTTGGGGGAGAGCCGCCTTCTCACGGACGGTGAAGGCCACCGTTGTCTGTCCCCCTCCTCGGGCCGTTGATACCGCCTCAGCAAGGAGAGAGGCATAGTGTGCATCTAACCACTCCCCAAAAAATTTATTCGGGACCCCGATATGGGCGGTCGAGTTTTCGATCCTATCGAGGTGTACCGGCATAAACCACGTGTCATACACCTGCTTCGGTACCCGACCTTGAATATAGTGAAGCGCTTCTTCCCAAACTCTGTTTAGACTCATAACCTACTAAAATCCCTATACACAGGATTATTCACACCTGTGTATAACTCATTTTTCTTATCATTCCATCTCACGATGAACAGTAGTGCATAACCTGACTACTTATCGCGCTACAGAGTCAATACCGACTCACTTTGCGAGATCCTAAGAAAGATTCTCCACACGTTGTACTCAGTCAGAAACAAGGTATCCCCAAACTTATCCATCTGTTTCAGCACATTATTCTTCTTATAAATTCAAAGTCTTATCTCTTATCCTCACTCTTCACGTTACTACTCCTAATCCGACTACTCCGAATCTTCTTTAGCTAGAACCTTCGGAGTTACAGAGTGATAACCTTGTCAGCATTAAGCAGCACCATCAGCACCTGATCATAGGATAACTTCTCCTCTAACTGGGGAGATGGCACGTTGGTGGTGCGTTCAACCTTTCCCGGAGGAAGCGTATCATCCAAAGAAAGTACCATCCCAGAATCCCCTTCCAGACATATAGAACGAGCAATCGTTTGCGAGGAAGGACGAGAGATATAGACAATTGGACACATGCGTCGAAACCTCACCTAGAAAACGAGCGTGGAATCCATCGATCTGACAAAAACTCCGATGTTTTCGTCTGTTTTATGTTCGACTTGAAACTCACCGCGGACTTTCGGCTGATCCGCTGTGGACTGGAGGATGAATGGAATCTTCAGCTGTGTGATCGATGGGAGATACTTTTCAAGGATATCTACGTCGATGATGTCATCTATATCTTCAGTGAGAAGGCGAAAAGCTTCCCCAAGAAGAATCACAGTGGTTTGATGCGATCCCGCAACCAGGCCGAGTGCAATCCTCAGTGCTTCAACAGGCCTGTGTGTGTTGCGAGGATCTTCTTGAATGACAACCGCGATATTCTTAGCCACAAAAGATTCGTATCGTGTCAGGTAAATGATAGGAATGGCTTACAGGTATCAATAAGTCCAGAAAGCACCACTAGCCCACAGAGAGACATACGTGGATCTGTGTCCGTGGTCGGTACATTATGCTGCTGGCAACCATACGCACAGACAAAAACCTTTGCACCAGCGTGAGCGAGCTCTCGATATTGGCCAGTGGGCATGTTTTTGACACCTTCATCAATGAGGTAGAGGTAGACTTCATGACCAGCGGTGAGAGCGGCCTGAGCCAGTCCGTAAACCGTTGAAGCGCTCGCATGCGATGGAGGCAAAGCTAGGAGGAACCCGATCTTGTGTGAGTGTCGTGAATCCACAGGAATTTATCTTAAATATTCAGCAGGTTAGAACCTATCAGACTTACAGAGAGTAAGAGGTTTGAAGGGGAAAGTCAATGCGAAAAATGGCCCTTATGAGCTTCTGAGAAGCGGCTGAATCGCAACTGGGAGTGAGGATAGAGGGAGATCGTACTGGCTCTTCGTCACCATGTTTCGAAGGATAGCAGTGCCTTTCTGTACCTCGTCGTCACCGAGGATGAGAGTGAAACCACAGGCAAGCCGATCGGCTTGCCGTAAGTGAGACTTCAATGTCGAGGAACGAAAGTCCGACACAGCTGGGATTCCAGAAGCACGAAGGTCCTCCAGAGCAGAGAGACCGACACCCGAGCCTTGGTCTCCAAATGCTGCGATATAGACAACGACATTGGCAGCAGTTGTCCGCAGCGCTGACTCCGGGAGTAACATCGCGATGCGTTCCAGACCAACCGCGAAACCTATAGCTGGCGTCGGAGGTCCCGACAGGGTTTCGACGAGGCCATCATACCGTCCACCTGCCCCGACCGCGTTCTGAGCTCCGAGATTCGTCGCCGTGACCTCGAAAGTCGTCAGGTTGTAATAGTCCAACCCACGCACAAGTCGATGGTTCAAGGAATACGGAATGTGGATGACATCAAGGCCGTGTAGAACCCCGGTAAAGTATGCTTGAGCGGCTTCGGAGAGCGAATCAGCGAGTCGAGGAGCCGTCTCCGTCATTGCGCGACACTCAGGGACTTTACAGTCAAGAACGCGGAGGGGATTGGCTTCGATCCGACGCTGGCAATTTGCACACAGGCTGGATTCATACTGTCGGAGATATGTCACAAGGTGAGGACGATAGGAATCTCGATCGGCGGGATACCCCAGGTTATTGATCTCCAACGTGAGACCCTGGAGCCCAAGGTTACTGAGGATCCGCCACAGGAGAGCGATCACTTCGACATCGGCTCGGGGATCAGCCATCCCAAGTGACTCCACGCCGAACTGGTGGAATTGTCGAAGCCGCCCAGCTTGAGGCCGCTCATGCCGAAACATCGGCCCGAAGTAGAAATACTTCTGAGGGACCGGAACCGCGGCCCGATTGTGCTCGATATAGGCTCGGACTGTCCCTGCAGTCCCTTCAGGTCGCAGGGTCAGCGAGCTGCCGTCCCGATCCTGGAACGTGTACATTTCCTTCTCAACGATATCGGTCGATGCACCGATGCTCCGCGCAAACAAGGTCGTCACTTCAAAGATCGGAATGCGAATTTCATGAAATCCATACCGGTCCGCCCACCGCCTGGCCGTCTCCTCGATGAAACGCCAACGGGGTGTCTCTTCTGGCAACAGATCCTTTACGCCTTTGATGCCCCTGATCATAAAAAATGCTCAGTTCCCATGCGCGAGCCCATACTCACCTCGCGATTCGGCGGACTATAGCGGCGCTTTCTGCGGCAAGTCAACGGACCCGAGCTTGCGCCATCCTGACGTGAGAGGTATAGTGCGCGGCTTACGGTTCAACGAAAACGTGAACGACTCTCTATGAGCCAGGATCAATCAGGTCGCCGGGTTGTCGCCATCGCTCCCATGCCGCCGGAGAAATCCGCTTACGCACTGGCGCGCTATAGCCGATCACCGGACTCCATCGAAGAGAGCATCCGGTGGGTCCATGGTCACTCCTCGGAAAAGTTCTGGGAGCAGTTTTATTTCGATTACGGTCATGCCTCGATCGCCGACCTTGGCCATGTCATCGTCTGTTTTGAAGAGATTTCGGAATTGGCCGCCATTCGCCTGGAGGACGAGCCGCTCTGGGACGGGCAGGCGAAATCGAGCCGCTATCAGAACTTTGCCTCGAGCCGATGGTTTGTGCCGGGCCAGATTCGAGGGAGCGAAACCGAGGCGATCTATGAAGGCGTTCTCCGCAGTCTCTCCGAAATCTATCGATTACTGCACGATCCCTTGATTGCGTACCTCTCTGATCGAGACCCACGTCCGGATTCCATGAAACCGGCTGATTATCAACGGACGATCGCGGCGCGGGCGTTCGACGTCACTCGGTACCTGCTTCCCCTTGCGGCAAAGACCAACGTCGGGCAAGTCGTCAGCATCCGGACATTGGAAAAACAGATTACGCGTCTCCTGTCTTCTCAGCTCCCCGAGTTACGAGGGATTGGGGAGGATTTGAAAGTGGCGTGCCAACGTGCGCCGGTCAATCTGTGGAGCGAGCTCTGCGGTCAGACTTCCGGCGTGAACGATCCGCTGGCGCCAACGCTGGCGCGGCATGCAAAGGCGAATGCCTATCAAGAGTCAGTCTACTCTGATTTGGCTCGCCATGCGAAAGAGGCATTACGGGGAACAGGGTTGGATCAGCCTGATACGTGGGGTGCCGTGGAAACGGTCGAGCTGATTGACCCACATCATCCGCTCGACGAAATCGTGACGACACTGCTGTATCGTGTGTCGCAAGCCCCGTACCGGAAGATACTCGACGTTGTGCGAGCGTGGTCCGAGAAGGAGAAGCACGCGACCATCGAAGTGGCCACAAGACAGCGCGGACCCTACGATGAACTCATCAAAGAGTTCCGCAGCGGCTATGCATTCAATTTCGATATTCTGATGGACATCGGTGCCTGGCGCGACATGCACCGCCACCGGCGGTGTCAGCAAGTGCAGCAAAACTTCACGACGGTTCACGGCTATGACGTCCCACCACTGCTCGTCGATGCGCGGCTCGATCAGGAATACCGGCAGGCGATGGACGCCGTGCGTCATGACATCGAGTTGCTCAAGAAAAAGGATCAGGAAGCATCACTCTACGCCATTCCGTTTGGGTTCAAGGTGCGCTGTCTGTTTAAAATGGATTATGCCGAGGCGGAATATATCGCCAAGCTCCGTTCCGGGGTGAAGGGCCATTGGTCCTACCGAACGATTGCCTGGCAGATGAAGCAGCAGCTGGCCAAGAAATATCCATTTCTCGGCGAAGGTGTCCAAGCGACGCCACCTGATGTCGAAGACGCGCTGACTCGATAAGAGCCTCGCACCACCCATGAGCACCCATCAGCAACCATGCGAAGCCGCCATCGTGGCCGGCGCCTGGGATACCGTCTACGCCGAGTCGATGGCCTGGAGTCGCGATCCGGAGGGGGCGAAGGACCCGCGTCCTCTGTTTGCGCGTAACGTCGTCTATCTTCTCCAGGGTCGATTCGCCGATGCCTGGAAAGCCCATACGCTCTGCCTCGAAGCTCAGCAAGACATTGCAGTAGTGGGGAGTTGGGTAAACGATCTGCTCGCTCGACACGCGGACTGCGGCTACGCCCATCTCATCATGGGTCTCTTTCTCGCGCAATCTGGTCAATCCGACCAGTCCATGCGGCCATACGCGGAAGCTGCGCGGTTACTTCCGCAATCCGCCTACCCGCATTACTTTCTGGCACAGATTCACGAACGGGCTGGTCACCCTGAGATGGCGATCAAAGCGTATCGTGAAGCCGTCCGGCTTGCTCCGGATTTTCCACCGGCTCGAATGAATCTGGGAGTCGCCTACCAAGACCAAGGGCGGTTGGAAATGGCGATCAAGGAATACCGTGAGGTGATCAAGCTCACCCCCAACGATTCAGCGGCTCATTCCAACCTGGCGTGCGCCCTTGCGGAACAGGGGAAATTGGAACCGGCTGTGCAATCCTACAAGACCGCCTTGAAGCTGAACCCACAGGATGCCGAAGTGCATTTCGCCCTGGGCGGTCTGTACGAAACACGCGGTCGTCTGGATCTGGCGCAAAAGAGCTATCAAGATGCACTCGTCGCCAATCCGGACTTTGGCGTAGCCCATTCCGCCCTCGGGTGGCTCGCGCTAGGCAAACATCGACTGCAAGAAGCCGCGGACATCTTCAGCCGGGCGCTCAAGTGTAATGAGGAAGACGCACGGGCCTATCACGGCATCGCGGAAATCTATGCGATTCGCGGGAAACGCCAGAGTGCAATGGAAAACTATTCCAAGGCGTTGAAGTACTATCAGGAACCTGAAAAGCGAAATCAGATCATGAATCAGCTGTTTCAGGAAGGGCAAGTGGGGGATTAAAGAGTCACGGCCATACTACTTTTTAGGTCTAGGTGATGCGGAATGCCTGCTCGCTCTTGACGGAATCATGCTGCCAGGGTAGCATCCATAATGGATTCGATATGGAACCATAAATGGAGAAAGCTATGGCGACCTTGACCATCAAGAACATTCCAGAGCCGTTGGTGAAGCGACTCAAGCAGCAGGCGGCAGCTCAACACCGGAGCCTGAATTTTCAGGTTATCTCATATCTGGAACAGATGACACTGAGCGTGCCGGTAGATGCCGACACGTTGCTGGCAAGGGCGCGAGCTCTTCGCCAAATCCCAAAAGGGAGGAAGTTAACCGATCGCCTCCTCAATGAGCTGAAGGTGGTTGGTCGGCTATGATCGTGGCCGATACGAATTTATTGATCTATCTCTATGTCCAGGGTGAGAGAACTGAGGAGAGCGAGGCCGTACTCAGGCACGATGCCACATGGACGGTTCCGTTGTTGTGGCGTTCCGAATTTCGGAATGCGCTGATCGGCCTGGTCCGAAAAGAGTTAGTGTCTCTGGATAAAGCACTATCCATGGTCGAGGAAGCAGAGCGATGGTTGGCTGGACACGAATACAGCGTGGTCTCTCGCCATGTTTTGACACTTGCCGATCAGTCCGGAAGGTCAGCCTATGACTGTGAGTTTGTCGCCCTGGCTCAGGATTTGGGAGTGCCTTTAGTCACCAACGACCAGCAGATTCTGAAAGCTTTTCCCAGCCTCGCTGTCTCGCCGCAGACCTTTTCAGGCTGAGCGCAATGGAAAACTATTCCAAGGCGTTGAAGTACTATTAGGACCCCGAAAGGGGAAATCAGATCATGAATCAGCTGTTTCAGGGAAGTTGTCAATAAATCCGTTGAAATATCCTGAGCGGCTTCCATGGTTGTCTCACGCGGCCTTTTTTGTCTGAATCGGTTGCGGCTCCGCGTGCACCGCCTCAATAGTTGCCATGACCTGCGCAATC
>JAOUMR010000123.1 GCA_029881435.1 Nitrospira sp. | reverse complement strand
GTAGCATCCGGCATGACGTTCAAGGACGGGATCGTGCTGCCGTCAGGACAGGAGAGGAATGACATGAACCATCAACCGGAGAGGACCGCCGCCTGAAACTTATTTACACACCTCTTGACGGTAGCTCCGTGAACTACCGTGCCAAGACTAGATGGCCATCAGCTCTTATTGAGTTACGACACCCAGCAATAAATAGACCTAGAGCGACGTGTGTAAAATGCCAGGAATATAAAGATATCGAAGTATCATATCTGAAAGCGACTGCATGAATGGAGTAATATCCATACACATCTTGAGAGCTCCATGTGTTTGTGGCTAGAGGAATTCCGGCATTTGTAGGTGTGCGAGATGAGAATATATCGTAACGAATTATTCTGATTACCAAATTGTTAGGCATAAGATGATAACGGTAGCGATTGTTGGTGGTGGCCCTGCCGGGCTGATGGCAGCAGAGGCAGCGGTTGCAGAAGGCGTCGAAGTCAAACTCTATGACGCCATGCCCTCGGTTGGGAGAAAGTTTCTTCTAGCGGGGAAGGGCGGATTGAATCTTACCCATTCAGAGCCGATTGAACAGTTCCTCTCACGCTATGACAGTCGACGGAGGTTCATCGAGCCTGCGATCACGTCATTTGCTCCGCAGGCTCTCCGGGCCTGGGCTCGTGAGCTTGATGTTGAAACATTCATCGGCACTTCCGGACGGATCTTTCCAACCGGGTTGAAGGCTGCTCCACTTTTACGCGCTTGGTTGCGCCGATTGCGAAAATCCGGCGTACAGTTCCATGTGAGACATCGATGGCGTGGGTGGGATCAGGAAGGAAATCTTCTCTTCAGCCATCCACAAGGGCCGCAGAACGTTCGAGCCGATGCTGTCGTGTTGGCACTGGGTGGGGGCAGCTGGCCGCACCTTGGTTCCGACGCCGCATGGACTCAGATTCTAGCTGAACAGAAGGTACCGATTACTCCGCTGAAACCGGCCAATTGCGGATTTGACGTACAGTGGAGCGAGCACTTCCGCACGAAGTTCGCGGGACATCCTGTGAAGACGGTTCAGGTCACGGTGAAAGCCGTCGACGGTACTGCGATTCGTCGGATGGGTGAGTTCGTGATTACGGCGAACGGAGTCGAGGGAGGCGTTATCTATATGGTCTCAGCCGCTGCACGTGATGTGATTGCAGCGGAGGGAATGGCCACGCTGTGGTTAGATCTCGTTCCGGATCGGCCACTGAAGCGACTCGCACAAGAGCTTTCGAGGCCGCGCAGCAAGCGGACGGTTGCTACGCATCTCAAACGATGTGCTGGGATCGGGGGAGTGAAAGCAGGTCTCCTACACGAGACGGTACCCAAAGAAGTCTTCATGGATCCTGCTCGCTTGGCTACAGCACTTAAATCTCTGCCGGTGACTCTCGTGGCTCCTCGTCCGCTTGAAGAAGCCATCAGTACGGCCGGTGGCGTCTCGTTCGAGGCGCTGGACACGAGATTGATGCTGCGTTCGCTGCCAGGAGTGTTTTGCGCGGGAGAAATGCTGGATTGGGAGGCCCCGACCGGCGGCTATCTCATCACGGGTTGTCTCGCAACGGGGCGTGTCGCCGGGGTCGCAGCGGCCGAGTGGGCCATGCGCACGTTGCGTTGTCACACCGCAAAAATGGTCGTTGTGAGAAGTGCGAGCGCAGTGCACTAACTAATCAGCCAATTCCAGAATGTGAGGAGCCAGCTCATAATCATACCGAACCAGGAATCGTCGGCCGTCGGTGGCTCCGTGTCTACGGAGGAAGAGGGGGTAGATGGTGTGGCAGCCGGTGTGACTGGTGTGAGGTCAGGATCTGGAGAAACGGTTTGTGCGACTTGTGGCGGCGCACTCTCTTCATCACTCGTGAGCGACGAGGGCTGCTCCTCTTCAACCGGCGTTAGGGTTGGGGGAGAAGACGGTTCTTCGGTCGTTGTCGACGCCGAGTTCGTGATGGATGGCTTCTCTGAGTGAGAAGCAACGAGCACCGGTGCGTGGGCTTGAGCTTGAGCCTGAACGTGCTTCATTTCTTCTTTATACTGGGCCGCCAGGGCCTGCAACGATGCACTGGCCTGTCGAAGATCTGCGATCTTGCGAGCCAGGTGCCAACTCTGGTCCAACAAGCTGGCTACCTGGGTCTTGAGGGACGAGTGCCGTTCCTCCGCCTCTTCGCGCATGATCGGCAACAGTTCTTGTTCACGTTGGATAACCGCGAGGAGCTCATCGATGGTGATGTTCTCGCGTCGATTGGCAGCCTGCAACACTGCAATTTGTTGATCTAACCCGCTCACGTCTTCTCGAACTGTCTCCAACGCCTGGGTCTGTTCTCGTATTTCTGATTTGAGCTGCTCGTAGGCATGCCGACTGACGCAACCGATGTTCATCAGGAGTACAGCAGCGAGTAGGCAGAAAGGAACCCGTCTCACAAAAGCCGACGCAGACTTTGTAAGATTTGCCATGGGTAGAGCCTCATGCGTTGACCGGCCTATCATCTGTATATTCAGGTTGGGAGTCGGTCCGGTGATGGGCACATGCGACCTCTTAGATATCACCGATCCTTTGGAGCACGTTCAGCTAGGATGTACACAGATCTGAAGGGCCAGTCAACCCTCCGCAATGGACGCTTGGACAACTCCACGCCGTTTGCGTAGGATGAGCGCATCATGTCGGGTGATCACGATACGTCCATTCAGCTCCCACCGGAGTGCGAACCTGCCTTATTGGAGCGGTTTCTCAAAGCCGAAGCGATGGCGCTATGGACCGTGCGGTCAGCACAACAACAGGATGTTCCTCCGAACGTGTATGTTTTTCTTCGAAAACATGAGGAAGATGAGCAACAACACCTGGCGCAGTTTGAAGCGATGATCGGTCGTCAACCTCGCGAACGCGCACGCCTCCCATCCGTTCCACGACAATGGCCGGTCCTAGCCGTTCAGATTTTCGGCTATGAGTCTCTGGGGCTGGAGTTCGCCAGATTACTCCTTACGCTCAGGCCGGATCTCGCCTCGATTCTTGAAGATGAGGTGGTGCACGTCGCGTTCTTCGAGCGTGAGATTCGGCGAATCCTCGGTAGTGGTGTGGCCGAGCAGGCGAGGCAATCGGCTGTGGCGTGGTTGCGAAAATTACCGACCACCGTCAATCGATATTTGGCGGCAGCGGTATTCGATCCATTTCGTCCGGCATTAGCCGAACGCATTCTCGTTGTGATCGAGCGACGATTTACCGAGACAGGACTTCTTCAGAAATGAAAGGAGCAGGTGGAGAAGCAGATCAGCCTTGATCAAGAAAGAAGACCGGTGACGGCCCCTATTTTGCGGTATTTCTGGTCTCGCTGCATGATGAGTTGTCCAGCTTGGTGAACATCGAGCAGCTCAAACAGCTGGTTGGTCAGGGCCTTGCCGACTTGATCGTACATGGCTCTCGGTTCACGATGGGCGCCGCCCAGCGGTTCGGAGACAATCTGGTCGATCACACCCAGTTC
Organism: Nitrospira sp.; assembly: GCA_029881435.1. Lineage (GTDB taxonomy): Bacteria > Nitrospirota > Nitrospiria > Nitrospirales > Nitrospiraceae > Nitrospira_D. Next base: position 5,939 of record JAOUMR010000123.1, on the reverse strand, counting down.
AGCCAGATCGTCCGCAGTCATCTTCAGCGAGGACGCGGCATCGGGAATCTTCTCAGGATTATCCCAGAGAATTGCGGCACAACCTTCGGGTGAAATGACCGAATAGACCGAATGTTCCAACATCAGGATGCGATCAGCCACGCCCAGGGCCAGGGCGCCTCCGCTTCCTCCTTCACCGATGACCACGGAAAGAATAGGAACCGTCAACCGAGACATGACAAACAAGTTGTGCGCGATGGCTTCAGCTTGCCCACGCTCCTCGGCCCCGATACCAGGATAGGCTCCTGGCGTATCAATAAACGTCACAATCGGGCGGTTGAACTTTTCCGCTAGTTTCATGAGGCGGAGCGCTTTCCGATAGCCTTCTGGATTGGGCATGCCGAAATTCCGTTGCATGCGTTCCTTAAGCGTCTTGCCTTTCTGATGACCAATAATCATGATGGGACGGTCGTTGAATCGAGCGAACCCTCCCACGATAGCCCGATCGTCGCCAAACACACGGTCTCCATGGAACTCGAGGAAGTCCCGAGTCAGCTCGCCGATATAATCTAAGGTACTTGGACGTTGAGGATGCCGGGCCAGCTGAGTTCGCTGCCAGGGAGTCAGATTCTTGTACAGATCGTGTTCGACCTGGGCAAGCTTTGCACGAAGCTTCCGAATGTCGTTTTGGGAAGACGTCTTACCGCTGGAGGCTGTGGCCGAGAGTTTCTCAATCTTCTCTTCGATCTCTCGGATCGGCTTCTCAAACTCGAGATAATCTCGCATAAGCGCTCAGCAATCCGGTCCCGTAACGCACGAGAGAGCTATCAGACGTATACCTCTCCCCGAGAGCACTGTCTAAGATAGCAAAGAAAGGGCCCCTTTGCCTAGCACTTCTTCAACATCCGAAATAAAGTGGTCGCTTGGACAGACTGTAAGATGCGGGAGTGGAGCTGTCTCCGCTTCTAGGGGACCCTCGGTTCGAAACGACATGGAAATCATTGTGCCACCGGGATGCCGCCGGAGAACGTCAAGCAAACGAGGCAGTTGTTCCCGCACTTCAGGACGATCTGTGAGGCGGATACGAATGCGTTTGATGGACTGAACTTGGACCTCGGCCAACGGCTCAATCTTACTGCCGCGGATCTTCGTGCCTTTGTCGCCGCGATCGATTGTGCCCGTGATTCTGACCAGCCGTTCCGGTGCGATCAAGTCTCCGGCTGTCTTGAATAGATCGGGGAAGATGATCACTTCAGCGGTGCCTTGCAAGTCTTCCACCGTCAAGTAGGCCATACGATCGCCTTTCTTGGTGAGCATTGATTTGACGGCAGCGATGATGCCGCAGAGTTTCACTTCACCACCGTCGGCGCAATCTTTTAGGCCGATCGTGGATGTGGTGGATAAGGCACTGAGTGTTGCTTCATAGCGTGTAAGAGGATGGGCGGAAATATAAAACCCAGTCAATTCACGCTCGTACTTTAGTCGCTGGGCCTGGTCCCATTCAGCCACTGCAGGTAACGCAGGTGTGGGCAGGGTCATCGAGGCGCTGTGTCCATTGACTTCCTCGCCAAAGATACTGATTTGTCCGAGATCGCGTTCTCGCTGTGAGGCGGCACCTTCTTCCACGGCTTGATCGAGTACGGCCATGAGTTGCGAGCGCTTGGCGCCGGTAGCATCGAAGGCGCCGGCCTTGATCAATCCTTCCAACATCCGCTTATTGACTTTATGCAAGTCGACCCGCCGGCAAAAATCAAAGAACGATACAAAGGGACCGGTCTGAGATCGCACTTCCAGGACCGATTCGACAGCCCCTTCACCGACATTCTTGATGGCTGCCAAACCGAACCGGATGGCCCCGTCGTCCACAGCAAACTGCTTGTGGCTGGCATTCACGTCCGGTCCCAGGACTTTGATTCCCAGATCCCGACATTCGGTGAAATAGCCGACCAGTTTATCCTGATTGCCCATATCGGTCGTCATGAGCGCCGCCATGAATTCCGTCGGGTAGTGTGCCTTGAGGTAGGCGGTCTGGTAACAGACAACCGCATAGGCAGCCGCGTGCGATTTGTTGAAGCCGTATCCGGCAAACTTTTGGATCAACTCGTAGAGCTTCTCAGCCTTCTTCTCGGGAATGTTCTTTTGCGTCGCCCCTTCGAGAAACTTCACGCGCAGTTTTTCCATCTCCTCTGGCTTCTTTTTCCCCATCGCCCGTCGGAGAATGTCGGCTTGCCCCAGCGAGAAGCCCGCGACTTTATTGGCAATCGCCATCACTTGTTCTTGATAGACAATCACGCCATAGGTGTCTTTAAGGATCGGCTCCAATTCTGGAGCTTCATACGTAATCGGCACTTTGCCCTGTTTGCGTTTGATGAAATCAGGAATCAGATCCATCGGCCCTGGTCGATAGAGCGCGATGATGGCAATGATGTCTTCGAACCGGTCAGGTTTCAGACCCGTGAGCAGATCTCGCATACCTGAACTTTCCAGCTGAAACAGTCCGGTCGTTTTTCCTGAGCTCAGCAGTGCAAAGCTGGCTGGGTCATCGAAAGGAACATGATCGATCACGAGCGGTGGTGTCTCGGGATGCGTCTCGTTGATCAGGGTTTCGGCGCGCCGAATCATCGTAAGGGTTTTGAGGCCCAGGAAATCAAATTTCACCAAGCCGATTTTCTCGACGTCGCCCATCGAATACTGGGTCACGATTTCGTCATTCGCACCTTTATAGAGCGGGACATGGTCGGTGAGTGGTCCTTCGGAAATCACGACGCCGGCAGCATGGGTGGAGGCATGGCGGGCCAGACCTTCCAGCGATTGCGCGTTCGCCATGAGTTCTTTGATCTTGGGATCGGTCTCCACCAACTCACGCAAGCGGGGCTCTGTTTCCAGTGCCTGCTGCAGTGTGATGTTCAATTGATTGGGGACGAGCTTCGCGACCTTGTCTGCGTCGGCGTACGACAATTCCAGCACGCGACCCACATCGCGGATGGCTGCTTTCGCGCCGAGTGTTCCGAAGGTAATGATCTGGGCCACATGGTCGGTCCCGTACTTGTCCACGACGTAGTTAATGACTTCCCCTCGACGTTCCATACAGAAATCCATGTCGATATCCGGCAGAGAGACGCGTTCGGGATTCAAGAATCGCTCGAATAAGAGCGTGTAAACCAATGGATCAAGGTCAGTAATTCTGAGAGCATACGCGACCAGACTCCCGGCCGCTGACCCACGTCCTGGTCCCACAGGGATCGATCGAGATCGCGCGAAACGAATAATGTCCCAGACGATAAGGAAGTATCCGGCGAACCCCATCGAACAAATCACGATAAGCTCTTCCCTCAATCGCTGCTCATAAATAGCTGAGGCAACTCGGCTCGGGCGTTCTTTCAAGCGCTCCTTCAGACCGGCGACGGCGAGATGCTCAAGATAGGATTCGCGGTCGTTGAATTCTTCAGGAACTCGGTATTGTGGAAGATGTGTCTTGTTCAGTGGGAGACTGAGCTCGCAATGATCGGCAATGCGGCAGGTGTTCAGTACCGCACCTGGAAACTCCGCGAACGCCGGGGCGATCTCGTCGGTTGATTTGACATACAGCTGATCGGTGTCGAACTTCATCCGATTGGGATCGCTCAGCGTCTTCCCAGTTTGCAAACACAGCATCAATTCATGCGGACGCGCATCATCTTTTTTTAGGTAGTGGCAATCGTTGGTGCCTGCAAGCGGAATCCCGAGCTTCTTGTGGATTTCCATGAGTCCGGCGTTCGCCACACGCTGATGATCCAATCCGTTGGCCTGAACCTCAAGATAGAAATGATCCTTCCCGAAGATCTCTTGAAACTCGCCAGCCACCGCCATGGCACCATCCAGATCTTTCTGGCCGATGAGGTAGGGGATTTCACCGCTTAAGCAACCGGACAATGCAATAATCCCATCGTGATGAAGCTTTAAGAGTTCTTTGTCAATTCGAGGCTTATAATAGAACCCTTCAAGATATCCTTTACTAACCAGCTTAATAAGATTCTGATAACCGGTCAGGTTTCGTGCGAGCAAGATGAGGTGGTAGTAATCATTGTGTGCAAGCCCACTATCCTTCTTGGCATGTCGACTTTCGAGGGCCATATAGGCTTCGCACCCGATGATCGGCTTGACTCCCACGTCCTTTGCTTTGCGGTAAAATTCAACCGCACCGAACATGTTGCCATGGTCGGTCATCGCCACGGCAGGCTGGTTAAAGGACTTGATCTGGCGGACGAGCGGCTCAATCTGATTTGCGCCGTCAAGGAGACTGAATTGGGTATGGAGATGAAGATGAACGAAGGACGATGCCATGGCGCGATTTTATGGAGACAGCGAGGGGAAGTCAAACAGGGGAGGAGGTGGGTGAGCGAGCGATGTCCGCTCTCACCTCGCATGCGTGTAATGCTGCCAGGAGGTGGCAACTTTGGACGGGATGGCCACACGCTGGTGTCCCCTTGTATGGCTCATAGGTTTATTCAGGCAAGACGAAGCAAGAGCCGAAAATGCCCGCTCGTTACGTTAGGCAAGAGTTCGTGGCCTCTACTTAACCGACCCATGCAAGGAAGAGCATCGTGTTCTCAAAGAAACCAACGGCGGACCAAACGGGGAGTGGTCGATACGTTTCGCCGTGAGGAATGCCTCTCATGCAAAATGACTACAATCGTTCCCCGTATTTTTTGTAGTGTTGTTTCTTGGCATCCGCGATCCAATGTTCCCGTTTGATACGTTCCGGATCGGTCTCGAGCCTCTTCGAGATCTTCTCGATATCTTCCGGTTTCCAACGAGCGATTTGGACAAATGTATAGGTGCCCAGTTTATTGAGGGTCTGTGCAAAAGCAGGCCCGATCCCGTTGATCTTTTGGAGATCATCCTTCTGAACATCCTTACCATTCCCGGATTTAGGTTGGGGGACATGAGAATTTTTCCCCGCGCCATTCGGGCTGGTCTGACGGGATACGGCCGCAGCAGTTGTTTTAGTACTCACGGCGGTTTTGGTGGTAGTAGCCGCTTTGCCATCGGGGGATGTTTTCGCGTTGGGAACAACTTTCGTGATGGGCTCAGCCTTGGTGCTGGTTGCGACACTGCTCTTGTCCGGTTCGACGTGGGAATGTTGCCCTGTTCCATTCTGGCGGCTCTGACGCGGCTCGACGGTTGGTTGAGCAGCTTTGGTACTAGGAGCCGGGTGCGCACTGGGAGCGGTTTTGCCGATGGGATTCACCGTGGCACTGGTCGATCCTTTCGCTGAAGGAGAGGCCTCCGCGCGCAGTTCCGCTTGCAGCTCTCGGAGCCGCTTTCGAAGACGACTGATCTGCTCATCTTTTTCCGGAATACGCTGGACTTCCGTGGTCAACTGTTGGCGCGCAGTCTCAAGGTCATGCAGTTGGCGTTGGAGGATTGCGATCTGTTCATCTCGTTCATGCAGATGCTGTTCAGCGAGCCGGTGTTGTTCGCGGAGCTGGTCCTGCGCGGCACATTGTGCTTCGAGCTTAGTGACCTGCCCCTCATGGTCACGGACGGTGCGAGTGAGTTTGTTCTCCCATTCCTTAATTTCTGACTCCTTTTCGCGAAGGAGGTGGGTGACCGGCGTAAGCTTCTCTATCCGCTTGTCGCGCTCCGCAAGGGCCCGTTCAAGTTGCTGGAGCGTGCCGCGATGCGCGGCTTCCCGGTCGCTGAGCTCCACCTCCAGCTGATGCACGCGGTCTTGCGTGGAATCGAGCTTCGCCACTTGAGCCCGGAGCCGGTCGTGGTCGGCCTGGCCTTCATTGAGTTGCGTGATGTGCTCGCGCAGAACGCGGATCTCCTCTTTCAGCACCTCCTGGGCCTGTTCGGCGGCCCGACAGGCCTGCTGAGCCCCACCAACTTCGTCCGCTTGCGCCGCTGCAAGCGAATCGAACTCGCCGATCCGCTGATCACGCGCCGCAAGAGCCTGTTCCAGCTGCTGCAGCGTG
>JAOUMR010000122.1 GCA_029881435.1 Nitrospira sp. | reverse complement strand
CGGATACAGACATGATGCGCCGGGTGGTTGCCGCGGGGGTCGAAGCCATGAAGACTACGGTGGAGCAGATTATGTCGACGCCGATCATGACCATCGAAGAGAGCAAAACGCTCTTGGATGCCAACGATCTGATGGCACAATCCCATGTCCGGCATTTAGGGGTCACACGCGAGGGCCAGCTGGTCGGCGTCATCTCTGTTCGAGACCTCATCGTTTTTTTGACGAACCTTCCGAGAAAGTAAGGGAGATATGGCGTTTCCGATTCAACGGCTCCGACGACTGAGGCAGCATGAGTCAATGCGAAGGATGGTCCGTGAGACGACGCTATCCCCGTCGGATTTTATTTACCCGCTCTTTGTCGTGGAAGGACAGGATCGCCGTGAAGAAATTGCGTCGATGCCGGGTCAGTTTCGGCTCTCTGTCGATCTGTTGGTCAAGGAAGCCGGCGAAATTCTGAAGCTCGGGATTCCAGCGATCATTCTATTCGGCATTCCAGCGAACAAGGATGAGCGCGGAAGCTCAGGATGGGACCCCAACGGGATCGTGCAGCGGGCGATTCGAGCAGTCAAAGAACAGGTGCCTGAGTTGCTGGTTATGACCGATGTGTGCATCGACGAATATACGACTCATGGGCACTGCGGAATCGTGAGGAACGGCAAAATCCTGAACGATGAAACCCTGGAGTGCCTCACGCTCATGGCTCGCACGCATGCTGAGGCGGGAGCTGACATGGTCGCCCCTTCGGATATGATGGATGGGCGTGTCGCTGCAATTCGGACGGAGTTGGATCGGTCTGGGTTCTCGGACTTGCCGATCATGGCATACGCCGCCAAATTCTCCTCGTGTTTCTACGCTCCCTTTCGAGATGCTGCGTTCTCGAGTCCGCAATTCGGCGACCGCCAATCCTACCAGATGGACCCAGCGAATGCACGTGAAGCGCTTCGAGAAATCGAACTCGATGTCGAAGAGGGCGCCGATATTGTGATGGTCAAGCCGGCGCTGCCGTATCTGGATATCATCGCGACGGCTCGTGCCCGCACGCTGCTCCCTCTGGCGGCCTACCAGGTGAGCGGTGAGTACAGTATGATCAAGGCTGCGGCACAAGCGGGGTGGCTCGATGAATCGCGCGCCATGATGGAATCGCTCTTGGCAATCAAACGGGCAGGAGCAGATCTCATCTTGTCCTACTTCGCTAAAGACGCCGCCAAACTGCTCCACTGATCGAAAATGAAGGTAACCCGCGGATATTCCGGCGAGCCCCTCCGACCATATCCGGTGGGAACGATTGGCAATTTCGACGGACACCATCTTGGCCACCAGGCCCTTTTGAATCAGGTGGTAAAGACCGCACGCCAGTCCCAAGGAACGGCGCTCGTACTGACCTTCGCTCCTCACCCCGTGAAAATTCTGGCCCCCACCGCCAATTTGCGCTTCTTGACGGATGAGCGTGAGAAACTTGCTCGTTTCGAACAGGCAGGAATCGATGAAGTTGTGTTCTTGGAGTTCACCCCAACATTTGCGTCACTCTCTCCGGAAACGTTTGCCGAAGAGATCCTTTCCAAAGGACTTGGGCTCAAAGAGGTGTTCGTTGGGCAACATTTTGCGTTTGGACACAAGCGAGCCGGAACGATCACCGACTTGACCCTTTTCGGTCATCGATTCGGCTTCATCGTCCATCCGACTTTCCCCGTAACGATCGCCGAGGGAGTGGTCAGCTCCACGAGAATCAGGCAGCTCATCATGTCTGGACAGGTTGATCAGGCCGCTGACTTGCTCGGCCGTCACTATGCGCTCGGTGGCGTCGTCACCTCCGGTGAGGGGAGAGGACGGACACTGGGTTGGCCGACCGCGAACCTTCGATTGCCTTCCGACCGCGTGGTTCCCGCTGATGGAATTTATGCGTCGATCACGATCATCAAACAGGAGCGGCACGATTCTATCTCATACATTGGAACAAGACCGACTTTTGACGGTGGAGAACGCCTCTTGGAAGTGACGATCCTAGATGGAACCCACAATCTGTACGGACACGACATGACCGTTGAATTTATCGATCGCATTCGAGGAGACGTACAGTTCGACGGGGTAGCAGCGCTGAGCGAACAGATCGCATCCGATGTGGATTCTGCAAAGACGATTCTCCGTCGACATCATCAAGCCATAGGAGGGTAAGGCATCATTGCATCCCGTCATACATAAATCCCCCCGCAAGGCTTGGCCTCATGTACTTCACCGTATGGTCCGCACCGTTCGGACGAACCATCTCTTTCACCAGGGCCAGCACCTTTTAGTTGCCGTGTCTGGTGGCCCTGATTCCATGGCACTATTATCTCTTCTGGATTGCCTTCGTTCAAATTGGTCGCTGACCCTAACCGCGGTTCACTGTAACTATGGACTACGTGGATCCGAGTCGGAGGATGACCAGGAGTTCGTCAGGGCTCGTTGCACGGAACGGAACATCCCGCTCCATGTTCAACGGTTTCATGTACTTGACCGGCGAAAGCCATCTTCCTTACAGGCAGTGGCCCGCGATCTTCGTTATCAGGCATTCGCTGAAATTGCCGAACAGTGCGGAGCGAACCGTATTGCTCTTGGCCATACGGCAGACGACCAGGTAGAAACAATCTTGCTGTGGTTGCTGCGCGGAACAGGGCTCACTGGTCTTTCCGGCATACCACCTTTCCGAGATAATATAATCATCCGGCCTCTGTACGAAACCGGGAGACAGGAGATTCTGACCTATCTGCAGGATGCTGGACTATTGTTCCGGGAAGATTCCAGTAACGCGAAGCCTCTGTATTTACGAAATCGAATCAGGCATGAGCTGGTACCGATTCTAAACCGGCTGGCGCCGGCGAGTCGTGGTGCCTTCTGTCGACTCGCGGATATCTGCCGAGAAGACGATCGCTACGTCGAGCACCAAGCCGCCACGCTGTTCTCTTCTGCCGTGAAATGGGAGCCTGGCGGAGGTTGGGCTATCGATCGTGGTCTTCTCTTGGATGTCCCACGCGCTCTTCAACGGCGTGGCATCCGCAATCTCCTTCGAAAGAGCCTCAATCAACCGTACACGTTCGGCCTCCGGACGATCGATCGAGTCATTGGTATCGCCGCAAAAGGGAAGTCTGGTTCTCGCCTTGATGTCATCGGTGGGCACGTCATGGTGAACGACCGCCAGCTGCGGTTTGTTCCGCATAGCGAACGCATAATGTCTTACGACCTACAACAGCCCGCCATACTTGAACACCGCATGACTGTACCAGGTACTCTGATGTGGCCTGGAACGGGTCAGCGACTTCACGTACAACTGGAGGCTTGCCGTCAGGCCCCGGCACCTCCAGAAAGAAATCAGATTGTGGTAGATGCTGATCGCGTCTCTCAACCATTGATCGTGCGACGTTGGTCACCCGGTGACCGATTTCAGCCATGCGGCATGCATGGGCATTCAAAGAAGGTTCAGGACTTTTTTACTGATCTCAAAATACCTCGAACGGTTCGTTCCCGTATTCCATTGATCGTTGCACCAGAAGGAATTGTGTGGGTTGTGGGGTATCGGCAGGATCAACGGTGGCTACCCACGGCCCAGACGGAACGCTGTCTCGTGTTCACCGCCGAGGATCTATCTCTAAAAGAGGGGACTGAGTGAGATGGAACGGATGTTTGGACGCCCAATCGTCACCCAGGAGCAAATGCGGAGCCGTATTCGAGAATTGGGGCGACAGATCAGCATCGACTATGCGGGCAAAGATCTGGTGCTTGTCGGTGTATTGAAGGGGGCCTATGCGTTTTTTGCCGATCTCGCTCGTGCGATCCGAATTCCAGTCCGTGTCGATTTCATCATTGTGACGAGTTATGGAACTCGGGCGAAGACCTCTGGGAAGGTGAAGCTAGTGACGGACCTGACCGAAACAATCAGAGGTAAGGAAGTGCTTCTTGTGGAGGACATTGTCGACTCAGGATTGACGGTGCAGTATCTTACGAAGACCTTCTCGAAGCAGAAGCCAAAGAGCATCAAGGTATGCACGTTACTGAGTAAGCCGGAACGCCGAGTGGTCAACGTGCAGGTGCAATATGTTGGCTTCAGGATTCAGAATGACTATGTCGTTGGTTACGGACTTGATTATCAACAGAAGTATCGTAACCTCCCTTATCTTGCCGTGCTTGATCAGTTGAACGAGGAGGAGACGTAGCTTTTCTCAAGAGCTGTTGGCAATTTGCAAAATGCTATGTTAACATCACAACGAATTTTCAATATGTTGCTTCGAACATCCCGGCCAAGGAGAACTGGATGAATTCCCGGGTCAAGAACTTGCTTTTTTGGGTGGTTGTCGGCCTGTTCATGATTCTCCTCTTTAACCTATTTAGTGTGCCGACGCACGCGCCAGAAGAAGAAGTGATCTTTAGCGAGTTCATGGCAAAACTCGACAAGGGTGATTTTGAAAAAGTCGTCATCAAGGGTAATCACATCAGCGGCGTCCTCAGGGACAAGACGCGCATCCGGACCTACTCAGCGGATTATCCTGAATTTGTCAAAACACTCAGGGAAATGGACGTGCAGATTGAGGTGAAACCACCGGATGAAAGCCCATGGTATATCACCTTCCTGGTCACATGGGGGCCATTCATCCTCTTCTTGGGGCTTTGGTTTTTCCTCATGCGTCAGATGCAGGTTGGTGGAAATAAGGCGCTGTCGTTTGGCAAAAGCCGAGCCCGTATGCTCACGGAGGAGAGGAAAAAGGTTACATTTTCTGATGTAGCCGGTGTTGATGAGGCGAAAGAAGAAGTCCTCGAGATCATCGAATTCCTGAAAGATCCGAGAAAATTTCAAAAGCTCGGTGGGCGAATCCCTAAAGGCGTACTCGTCGTCGGTCCTCCGGGAACCGGAAAGACGCTGCTGGCAAAAGCCATCGCCGGTGAAGCAGGGGTACCGTTCTTTAGTATCAGTGGTTCTGATTTTGTCGAGATGTTCGTCGGGGTGGGAGCCTCTCGAGTTCGTGATTTGTTCGAGCAAGGGAAGAAACATGCCCCGTGCATCATCTTCATCGATGAGATTGATGCCGTCGGCCGATTGCGAGGCGCCGGCCTCGGCGGTGGCCACGATGAGCGGGAACAAACGCTTAATCAGTTGTTGGTTGAAATGGATGGCTTCGACACGACCGAAGGTGTAATTTTGGTTGCCGCAACAAACCGTCCTGATGTGCTTGATCCAGCCTTGCTGAGACCGGGTCGTTTTGATCGGCAGGTTGTCGTCAATCGCCCAGACGTCCGTGGGCGTTCCGAGATTTTAAAGGTTCATACCAAAAAGGTGCCGGTCTCAACAAACGTGGAGATAGAGAAGATTGCCCGTGGAACACCTGGGTTTTCTGGAGCTGATCTGGAAAACCTGGTAAACGAAGCAGCGTTGTGGGCGGCGCGGCAGAACAAGAAAGAAGTTGAAAACATCGACTTTGAGATGGCCAAGGACAAAGTCATGATGGGTGCCGAGCGCAAAAGCATGATCCTCACCGATGAGGAAAAGCGTGTGACGGCCTACCATGAAGCGGGCCATGCATTAATGGCAAAGCTCTTACCAGGAACAGACCCTGTTCATAAAGTGACGATTATTCCGAGGGGTCGGGCCTTGGGAGTGACCATGCAACTGCCCACGGATGACCGGCATAACTATTCCAAGGAGTTCCTCTATAATACCCTGGCGATTTTAATGGGTGGACGCGTTGCTGAAGAACTTGTGTTCAAACATATCACGACCGGAGCAGGTAACGACCTTGAGCGTGCAACCGACCTTGCTAGAAAAATGGTCTGCGAGTGGGGAATGAGTGAAAAGTTGGGGCCTCTGACGTTTGGGCAAAAGGAAGATTCCGTATTTCTCGGTCGAGACTTTTCCTCCAAGCGGGATGTCAGCGATCAGGTAGCGCTTGAAATAGACCTTGAGGTCAAGCGTTTTGTTACTGAAAATTATGAGCGCGCGAAACGCGTCCTGACTGAACAAATGACAAGCCTCAAAGCTCTAGCAGAGGCGCTTCTTGAAAAGGAAGTACTGGACGCGCCAGAAATCGATCAGATTCTATTGCAATCCTCCTCTCAAACCGTTCCTGTCTAAACGGATAGATTTGCAGCGACGGCGCTCACGGGTGTGAGCGCCGTCGCATCCAAGTACAGAGCGCCTGGACGCTAGATTGAATCCATACGGTGCGGGTCTTGATGTGCCAACCGCCATTTGCCCTGTACAATTTCTTGGTGAAATAGTTGGAGCAAGGCTCACCCCAGCCACGACCTTCCCGGAATTGGTTTCTGGCCAAAGGTCGCCAGCTTCACTGGACGACTCGCCCACTGATCATGGGGGTCGTGAATATCACGCCAGACTCGTTCTATGATGGCGGCCGGTATGCTTCACCAGAACGAGCGATCGCTCATGCATTGGAACTCGTCGAACAAGGAGCGGATATTATCGATATCGGAGGGGAATCAACGAGACCTGGTGCACTCGCGGTGAGTGAAAATGATGAACTGGTTCGAGTGATCCCGGTTCTGGAAGGTTTGGTAGGTCAGGTAACAGTTCCCATCTCGATTGATACGACCAAATCTCGAGTGGCTCGTCTTGCACTCGATACCGGCGCATCGATTATCAACGATGTGAGTGCCCTTCGGCAAGATCCGAAGATGGCCGATGTCATTGCGCGGTCTGGTGCGGCTGTTGTATTGATGCACATGCAGGGCACTCCGCAGACCATGCAACGATCTCCTCAGTACGCAGATCTCCGAGCCGAAGTGCTGCAATTCTTTGAAGAACGTATTGAGGCCGCACTTCTGGCCGGGATTGCTCGAACCAATATCATTCTTGATCCAGGATTTGGTTTTGGTAAGCTGTTGTCTCACAACCTTGACCTATTGAGGGGGTTGTCATCTTTCATGATGTTGAATTGTCCTTTGCTCGTTGGGCTGTCACGAAAAGGTTTCATCGGGAACATCGTGGAAAAAGCTGTAGACCGCCGAGAATGGGGAACAGCAGCAGCCGTTGCACTGGCCGTTGATCGTGGCGCTAGAATTGTACGTGTTCATGATGTCGCGATGATGATCGATGTTGTTAAAATGGCTGCCGCGTTAAGCCCATTCTGGGAAGCCTACGAACAGGAGCACGATGCGTAAATTATTTGGTACGGACGGTGTCCGAGGGGTTGCTAACCTCGATCCCATGACCAGCGAAATGGCCATGCAATTAGGGCGAGCTGCTGCTCATATCTTTATGCGCCGTGCCGGTCGTCATCAGATCGTGATCGGTAAGGATACTCGGATTTCAGGCTATATGTTGGAATCTGCTCTTATGGCGGGGATCTGCTCAATGGGTGTTGATGTGCTCTTGGTTGGGCCTCTGCCGACCCCCGCCATCGCATTCTTAACCAGAAGTCTACGTGCAGATGCGGGGGTAGTCATTTCTGCTTCACACAACCCTTATCAAGATAACGGCATCAAGTTTTTTTCTAATGATGGATTCAAACTGCCTGACGAAGTGGAAGCTCGGATCGAAGACCTGATTACGTCGGACGAAATTCGTCATCTCCGCCCGACAGCAGACCTTATCGGTAAGGCCTACCGCATAGACGATGCGGAAGGACGTTATATTGAATTCGCAAAGAGGTCTTTGCCCAAGGACTTGGACTTTCAAGGAATTAAGCTTGTTGTCGATTGTGCAAATGGCGCTGCGTACAAAGTGGCTCCGACCGTCCTGAGAGAATTGGGAGCCTCTGTAGAAGTAATCGGCAACAAGCCTAACGGGATGAACATCAATTCTGGATGCGGCGCGGTCCATCCTGAGCTCCTTCAGGAAACCGTGCTTCGGCAGAAGGCAGATATCGGTATTGCCCTTGACGGTGACGCCGATCGAGCGGTCTTTGTCTGTGAGCAAGGGACGGTCATCGACGGAGACCATGTCATGGCAGCCCTAGGGCTCGATCTCCATCAGCATGGACTCTTGGCCAAACAGACATTGGTTGGAACCGTGATGAGTAATTTTGGGTTAGAGCTGTCGATGGCCAAAGCGGGCATTAAACTGATCCGAACACCGGTCGGAGATCGATATTTGCTCGAGCGCATGTTGGCGGAAGGATATAGTTTCGGTGGAGAACAATCTGGGCATTTTATTTTTCTGGATCACAACACGACTGGAGACGGCCTAGTCTCAGCGCTTCAAATGTTGTCTTTACTGAAACGAACCAAGAAACCCTTGTCAGAATTGGCAAAAGCAATGACTGCCGTCCCGCAAGTATTGGTAAATATCCAGGTCAAACAGAAACCAGTCTTAGAGACGATTCCGGATGTTGATCGAGCGATACAAGAAAGTCATCGGCGTCTGAACGGAAGTGGACGTGTCGTGATTCGATACTCTGGCACTGAGCCATTATTGCGAATCATGGTGGAGGGTGAGCAGCCCACGCTTGTGAATGAAATTGCCGACGATCTTGCCAGGGTTGTCCGAGAACATATCGGATGAGCGTTTCCGTACATGAGGAACGCTCATGCTCCCATCTCTCACGGTCGCATTCTTGCTTGGTCTTCTTGGCGGATCCCAGCTTCCCTTTTTCCCGCTCTTCCTCTTCGCGCTATTCAGTGGCGCTGCCATTAGTTTCAGCATTGCCGAACGAGCTGGCTACCTTGGCACACACTGTACGCTGCTTCTGTACATAAGTCTTCTATCAGGGGTCGTCTATTGGAGTGTCACAACTCCGCCACCATACCTTCATCGACCTTCATCGGGTTTTCATAACGGAATCAGTGCTGCCATTACTGGACGGGTTGTCATGCCTGTTCAGTACGGTGTAGGGCGTCAGACCATCCTTGTCGAGACCGACAGCATGATGATGACATCCAGGCGGATACGCGTTGTATGGCGCGGCGCTGACCTGACGCTTCACCAGGGCGATCGCATTATGTTCCAGGGAACTCTTCACCGTCCAAGGGGGTTCTTGAACCCATCTGGCTTCGACTATGCCGCCTATGTAGAGCGTCAAGGCATTGATCTTGTTACTACGGTGAGCGGTCCTCACGCAATCAGGCTTATCGAAAGGCCGATCACGGGGCGATGGAGCTTCTGGAGTCAGATCGATCAGTGGCGGTCCACCATTCGGCAGGCAGCAGTCCACACATTGAGACAACCAGCGTTGGGGATATTTCTTGGCATGATCATCGGAGAACGAGGGTATCTTGAGCAGGACATGCAGGAATGGTTTATGATTACAGGAACCGTTCATCTCCTCTCGATCTCAGGCTCACATCTCGGGCTGGTCGCCCTGGTGTGTTTTTGGACCGTGAAACGAGCCATCCTCTGGCTCCCTTCTTCCTTGTTGTTGGCTTTATCGCGAAGAATCACGAGCTACCGTCAAGAGGTGTGTAAATAAGTTTCAGGCGGCGGTCCTCTCCGGTTGATGGTTCATGTCATTCCTCTCCTGTCCTGACGGCAGCACGATC
>JAOUMR010000026.1 GCA_029881435.1 Nitrospira sp. | reverse complement strand
ATTGAAACCAGACAATCGCGGTCGCCTGGGCGTGAACGAACACTTCCAGACCGCGGTTCCACATATCTATGGGGCCGGCGACGTCATCGGCTTTCCGGCCCTTGCCTCAACCTCGATGCAGCAAGGCCGCCACGCCTCCTGCCATGCCTTCGGCCATCCGGATCGCATTGACAACTCCTTATTGCCCTATGGCATTTACTCCATTCCGCAAATCTCCATGGTGGGAGCGAGCGAGGAAGAACTCACTCAGGCTGATGTTCCCTATGCCGTGGGTACAGCCCGCTATAAAGAAATCGCCCGTGGGCTGCTGATGGGTGACGATACCGGCATGCTCAAACTCTTGTTTCACCGGCAGACCTACGAATTGCTCGGCGTCCATATCATCGGAGAAGGGGCGACGGAGCTGATCCATATCGGTCAGGCCATCATGGCTCATCGGAGTCCAATCCACTACTTCATCGACACGGTCTTTAATTACCCGACGCTGGCAGAATGTTATAAAGTCGCCGCACTGGACGGCATCAATCGCTTACCACGTCCCTGGGCTCCAGACCGGTAAGACGCTGACATGTCTTCACATTGGACTTGCTCCGGGCGGTCACAAAACTCTCTGGTGCAGGGTTTCTTCAATAGCTAGACAGTCAGCACCTGTTTCACCCGGTGAATCTTGCGGAGGATCTCCTCTCCCTTGGCTTGCCAGAGAGAAGGCGTGGGTAGAAGTACATCTGAAATGGTGTGCGATTTGCCAGCCACTTGTGGACGTCGCCATGCCTGTTTGTGGAGTAGTTGTTGGCCATCAATGGTGTCGACTCCATAACCTGAGTCGCACCCGTCACCCGTCAGGATCAAGGCGTGGATGCCGGGCAGGACTGTTTGTACCACCTGCCGTGTCCAGCCCGAGCTTGCAACAACGACTGGACGGTTATTGCACACGGCTGAAGGTAAGCTCCCGGAGGCTTCCCTTGGAAGCAACTCAGCGCTTCAGCGCGTGAGTAGTGATCCACTCCTTGGCCTCGAAGGCGACATTCATGAGTGCCTCGAGATCATTGAGCCCGAACGAGGTGCCGTTGCGCCAGGCGCCGGACTGATCCTTGAACGGGCGAGAAAAGGTCGTGGAGAAGAACGGGCCTTTCTCGCTGACATTCCGCCAGATCGTCGCCTTGATGTTCCCACATCGCAGCGTCGTCGCCGGTCGTTTGGATGAAGTGTTGGTCGCCATGATGGTTCCTCCTTGTGTGAGATGAAGGTGGCTCTCTCACGAGAAGAGGAGAGGCACCGCACAGGTCACCGAGGAAACAGCAGGCAGAGGCAGGAACCGGCGGACCGGAGAGGACCACGCAGCGAGAGTGACAGGACACTGGCGCGAGCGATGCGCCTCGCAGGTTAGAGCCGGTCGGCTATCGCCGTTGGCGACCAGAACTATCTCAACGAGACACGGAGGGGGATGGAGGCCCTCGCCTTAAAAGTTCAAATAGCTGGTTTTTAGGAATGTTCGCTGTGGCAAGGATTTCCCCACTATTCGTTGCAATATTAAGAGGTGAGCGCTTTCTATTGATTCTATGCGTTCCCGTCTCTTTCCTTCCGTTCCTGCAGATTTGTGTCACGAAATCCACCACAGTAGTAGCACCTATACACGTCGAGGGAGTTGGTTCTTGGGAGAAACGTGCAAGAGGCTTCTTCCTTGCCCGCCGTTCGGAGCGATTCCCAAACCTCAGCCCGTTCACCTAAACAATTTCTGAGGGCTCTGGGGATGGAAGTTCGAGGTAGAGCAATAGGCGATTCTTGATAAGAAACGTAGACGTTGTTGCCAGTTGTTGTTCTGTTAGGTGGAGTACGGGTTTCGAATTGCACCGGACGCAATGCTACATCAACAAGATCAACGACTTAGCTCTGCAAAACAGGACAAAACAGGGCAAAATGACCGCAACTCTGCAACCAAATGCAACCAGGAATCTGACGATCCAGACCCGTCTCGGACTGATGGGAGTAAGCGATAAACCAACGGCTTGCTGTCCCCTCTCTTCGCAACCACATGACTCAGTAGGTTCGTTCAGTCTCTACCAAATAAGGTCAAGAAGCCTATAGAGCAGGCCTCCTCGTTTCAATCCGATCACGCCTGTGTCGTCGTGCCCCCTCGTTTGCGTTACCTCCTCTGGGTCTACCTCATCCCCAGGACTTTGGTATCGTTTCCACAGCACGCACGAGCCCCACAACCTGTAACCCGGAGAGCGCATATGAACTGTTCACGTTGCCACGGTCTGATGGTGAGAGAGCACTTCTTGGACTTCGAAGGGACGATCGGGCATACGCGGGCCAGCGGGCATCGGTGCATGAATTGTGGCAACGTCCACGACCCGGTTATCGAGCATCATCGGCTGGCCAGAATACAACAGAAACTGGTGCCTCCAAGTCATGCACTATACAATGCGAACAACGAATTCGATGCGGACACGGAAGCCGTCATTACGCTAGCGGCCTGATTCCTGTGTAACGACCAACACGGAAGCGTCCACACCCATTGCGTGCGTTCCAGGAAGGGCCATGGCCTCGATCTTAATCATGGACGATGAAGCACCGATTCGGTTGTTGTTGCGCAGAATTCTTGACGACGACGGCCATCAGATACGCGAAGCGGCCAACGGCCACCACGGCCTCACACTCTATCGCGAAGCGCCGGCCGATGTCGTCATTACCGACATCCTGATGCCGGAGCGGGACGGGCTG
This sequence comes from Nitrospira sp., assembly GCA_029881435.1. GTDB lineage: Bacteria > Nitrospirota > Nitrospiria > Nitrospirales > Nitrospiraceae > Nitrospira_D. Next base: position 31,892 of record JAOUMR010000026.1, on the reverse strand, counting down.
GAAGTGACGCTGGCTCTCACACAAGAATTCCTCGACGCCCGAGTCATTGCCATCACCGGCGCCACCGGAGACCGGAACTATCTGAACATCGCCAAATTATTTGGAGCACGCCGTGTGATTCAAAAACCGTTCACCCCGGATGAAGTACGGCGAGCGGTCCGGTATACCCTGGCTCACTAGCGCAGCTGTCCCCATCCTGCGTCATGGCTTAGTCTGATTCTTCCCTCCCTGCGATCATCATTGGACATGGTTCAGCTCACCGCCTGTGTGCGAGAGCTCGTGGCATATCCGTCCCAACACGACTTCACCGACTCTAGCCCCCCCCCTTCTGAAGTACCAAGTTCGGGGAAGGCGCAGGGCGGACCGCCGGGCTACGCTTTCTCTAGGCCGAGAGCCATCAAGGGAAGGAGCCCCTCATGCAGAATAGAAAGAGTCCCGTGCGGCGTTCGAGTCGGTTTCCAGTCGGCTGGCCCATGCGGTATGGCAATGCCACCTTTCTGGCCGAAGGGACCGTCTTAGATCTGACCGCTCGAGGTTGGCGAGTGGTGGGAACGATGCCCGTGGTAGCCGGCATGCAGTTGACCTTGCAGGTGTCCGTTCCCGAACGACCCACATTGCTTCGCGTCCAACGGGCGACCGTCTTGTGGGTCAAGGATCATGAATTCGCCATCGAAGTGCAGGACCTGGAACCGATGGATCAGGCGTGGGTCAGCGAATTCCTGCACCATAAACTTGGTCTCAAATGGATGTCGCGCGCCACTCATCCGGAGGCTTCACTTGCGACGGTGTTGCCGAACCTTCAACGCGCTCTGCCCCCGCGTGGCATCCCATCACTTGAGGACATCTTCCAACACCTGCTGGATCTTCAGATCGATTCGACTCACCGACCAGCCGAGGCACGAGGAAAGGATGATTCAGATTCAGAGGAAGGCGGGTCCGATGCCTCGTGTGACGAGGGGCCCGAGAAGCTGTGGCGCGAGGCACACCGCATCCTTCGCGCGATGCGCGTTATTCACATGGTGCGTGCAGGGTCCGATCGTGATGTGATTGCAGAGAATTAAGCGGTCTCGTACAGAGGCTCAGAGCGCGCACGCTCGATGGCTCCATCACGTACGAGATAAGGGCCTCCCAGCAAGCCCGTTCTTTGACACCTATAATTCGGTTCGTATTCATTCAGATGGGAGGGTCTGTCAGGTCCTGGATGACCTGCTCCAGCCGCTGCCGCTCGGCTTCCTTCATCCGGAAGAACGCCAACCCAAACGTCTGTCCGCTGACCCATTGTACAGTCGCTGCCTCCACCATTAACGGCCATTCCAAGCCTTCCGCATAGATCCGGAGTTCCAGCGAGAGACCTGCCGTGAGCGACACGCTGCTTTCAATCCGACAGCCACCAGCGGAGAGATCCAGGATCATCCCTGTTCCGTCCAGTGTCGGAGAGGAGGAAAACGTGGTGCGAAACTGGACTCTGAAGCGTGGTGTGATCCGACGGTCCTGGGACTTGAGATCCCACACGGTCTTGCCATCCACCTTTCCATCAATGACACGCTGTCCAAACGCCAGTCCATGGAGATCGGCTTCGTTCTCGGTGGCATAGAGGCCATCCGCGGTGAATTCACGAGTCTGAATCCCGCGGGGATGTTGGACCGAAATGTAGATACGAAGTCGCCACTTCTCTCCCTGTGTGTCTGGTTGTGGAGCGGATTCAATCGTGTACCCCTGGTACTCGGCAATTTTCCTCATAGTCCTCTCGATCATTCATCCCATTGAGTGAGTCGGAATGGCAGAAGGATAGCATATCGAGCATGCACTGCAAGCATTTCACGGCTCATCGAGCGCGACCCCGTATATACACGGATACTGATCCGATTTTCTTTGGGGACCGCTCCAAGAATGCACGAATCCCCGACGAATACCGAGTGTGGATCCCGAGACCTTTGAGTCAACTCACTCGTCGCTGCGGTCGCGAAACCGAAGCAGAAGTCTCGTGTTCCATTCGTTTCAATGGCACTCCGCCTGGTGACTCTCTGTTGGTAGTGTTCGTGGAAAACAAGTTCGCAAGGTTCCCTATCCCACAGATTCCTGAAGGTAACGAACTAGCGTTCATTGCTCTAGAGTTGCTCGCAGCTGAATCGGGGAATTGTTGTAAGGATCCGGCTTCGAGATGTAATCTCCGAGCAGCGCAAACCATGAATGCTCTGTGTACTAACCGGGCAGTCATCGCACCGTAGAACAGGAAGCCCCGGATGGCCAGAGGCTTCCCAAGAAAACGCTCAGCGCTTCAATTCGTGAGCGGCGATCCACTCCTTCGCCTCAAAGGCGACATTCATGAGCGCCTCCAGGTCATTGAGACCGAACGAGGTGCCGTTGTGCCAGGCACCGGTCTGATCCTTAAACGGGCGAGAAAAGGTCGTGGCGAAGAATGGTCCGTTCTCGCTCACATTCTGCCAGATCGTCGCTTTGATGTTGCCGCATCGGAGCGTGGTCGCCGGTCGTTTGGATGATGTGGTGGTCGCCATGATGGTTCCTCCTTGTATGTTGAACTGTAGGTGACTCTCTCACGAGAGGAGGAGAGGCACCGCCCAGTTCACGGAGGAACCAGGAGGCAGAGGCCGGAACCGGCGGGCTGGAGAGGATCACGCAGCGGGAATGACAGGTTGACTGGCATGAGCGATGCGCCTCGCAGGCGTTAGCCGGTCGGCTGTTGCCGGTGGCGACCAGAACTATTCAACTATACACGGAGGGGCATGAGGGCCCTCGCCTTAAAAGTTCGAACGAACGGTTTTTGATAAGTGCTCGCTATCGCAACGGTTTCCCATCTATTCGCTGTAATATTAAGAGGTTACCGCATTCCACCGATTCTATACGTTCCCGTGGCTTCCCTTCCATTCCTGCAGGGTTTTGTCACAAAATTCACCACAGTAGTGGCACGTATGCACGTTGAGGGAATGGGTTCTTGACGGTGGTGTCTCGTTGGCCCCTTCAAGACCACGGCTGAATTTGTGGATAAATCTGTAAAAGACTTCGAACTGCCTCTTGTCGAACGGGCGTTGTCTGAGGATCAAGATGCAGGAAACAACCGCTGTCTCTCCCTGCGGATCGCATCTTTCATCTTGGCTGAGAGGACTAGTGCATCAACTCATACCGGACGGCTTTCAGTATTTCCTCAATTCCAAACGGTTTGCGCACCGTCTGTCGGACACCCAACAGCCTGGCCGTCTTCTTCATGAATTCATCACCAAATACTCCAGACATGGCAATGACCTTGATGTCTAGGAATTCGCGCGTGAGTTCCATGATCGTATCGAATCCATTCAACTCAGGCATCAGCAGATCCACGATGACCAAATCTGCAGGCGTCTGACGGTACACCCTCAGCCCCTCGCGCCCATTTGATGCTTCGACCACCGCGTGGCCCGCCGATTGAAGAGCTGTCGACAACAACAGCCGAATGGAAGCTTCATCATCCATCACCAATATGGTGGCCATACACTCCCTTGCCGCATCTCTGTCAGACCAATGAATCGGTTGTACTCTACCTGAACTGGATAGATTTTCAACGAGACGCCGGATTCACACGCAGAAAGTCACCCGGAAGCCGAACCTTCCCAAGTACGCTACTCCACACATCAGGGCATGAGCCACACTCCATTCCTTGGTTTCATGGGCCAGCGTGACCAGCGCCTGTAGAGTACAGAAAGCGAATGGGTTAGCGTTACGACGGTTTCCTGTCCGATCCTTGAATGGCCTCAAGACGATTGTCGCGAGGGACGGAGCCCGTTGTCCGTGGGAGAGCAAGAGATGCTACGGTGGTCGGCGATCGGAATTCAGGGTTTCGCTTCCACCCTCACATGGGAAAGGACTGGGTTACGCTGCAGACGGTGGTCCGTGACGGGGTTGTATCTGACACGCGCTCGATGTCCGTTCCAGGGGTCGTCAGGGAGATGCGGCATGCCAGGCGTGAGTGGTCTCGGTCTGCACCGTGTCAACTCGCTTGTTCGAGGTTCGTCTGCCCTAACTCATATTGGATGGCGTGGAGCAGGGCTCGGAGGTCAAGGGGCTTGGGAAAGATCTGCCGCGCCCCATAGAGTTTGGCCTTCTCTAACTCCCCGGAATCTACCCCGGTCATAGCAATGATCTTCACGTCCAGGCCCGTACGGGTCAATTCCTTGATGACGTCCAGCCCGTTCATCTCCGGCATCTCCAGATCCGTGAGGACCAGATCCACAGGATATGCGCGAAACTGCTCGAGGCCCTGTCGACCATTGGCGGCCACGTAGATGCGATAGCCGACATCCGCAAGCAACTGAGCCAGCATCGTACGTACTGACGCATAATCTTCGATGATCAGGATGGCCGCTGGCCTCATCACCTCACCCCTTCCTCCCCGGCGATTCCCCCCGCGCGGTTCCCTGGCCCTCTTAGGCAGCCAGGGCATCGACCGACTCAGATTCCCACGCCAGATCAATGGGGTCTCGAACTGTCACGACATGGTGGCTGACCAATTGCTGCGGAGCCTGCGCCAGACGGTGCTGCTGCATGACGGCGTCCTGTCGATAGCCACAATTGACATACCGCCGGGCGCAGACCCACATCTCGCCATAGCTGGCCTCCATATCAATCATTTGTTCTTCCAGCATCAGCCCCTGACAGCGTGTACAACTCATTGCAGCCCTCCTTTGGTGTTCGCGTTGCACTTGAGTCAACCGTAACAGGTCTGATCCTCAACGGTAGAACTGAACGAGGTACGTCAAAAGGAGGGGAACCTACCGATCAGACGAGTGGGTGGACGCTGTGTTGAGCGTCGGCGTGGTTGAGGGCCATTGATGTTGCACTTGGTGTTAGAGGCAAAGGAGACTATGGCGAAGAGGGTTGCTTGAGCAGTGGGTCAATGATGGCTTGAAAATCAGCAAGCGGTCGTGCGCCGACCAAGGGGCGACCATTGATGAAGAAAGTCGGGGTACTCGTCACGCCAAGTTTCAGCCCATCCTGCAGATCATTCAATACCTCTTCGCGATAACGGTGTTCCTTCATGCAAGCATTGAATGGCGATTGACGTAGGCCCAGGTTTTCGGCTAGAGCGGAAAACTTCCATCCGATTTCCGGTGTCTGACTGGCGAACAAAGCATCATGATATTCCCAAAATCGGCTCTGCTCTACGGCACACTGTGCTGCTTCTGCGGCCGACAAGGCATGCTGATGATTCGGTCCTGGGAAATCACGATAGACCAGCTTCAATTTGCCTGGATATTTTTCCAGGAGCTCTTTGAGTATGGGCACACTCCGTTGGCAGTAGGGACACTGAAAGTCAGAGAACTCGACGATCGTTATTGGAGCTTGGGCTGTGCCGATCCAGGGATCGTCATCTGGACTGACATTCAGCACGGGTCGTTCTGGTTGAGAGAGATTAGCGTGGATCTTGGTCTTTCGGTGCAATTGAACTAGCAGTGCTTGCCGAATCCTGGATACGTCCTTGGGGATTTGAAAGGGGAGTGACATTGTGAGCTTCTGAGAAGGCTGCATGGCTAGGCGCACTGGGGCCGGTAGACCGGCCAGTTTGGCTATCTCTTCAGATTGACTCGCTCTCTCTATGAGTTCCGGAACAGAGACGCCTATTCTGGCCGCTTCAGCTGAAAGCAGTTCTTCTTCAATGAGACGTTGGGTTGACTCATTGAGCAACTTCGCCCGTTGCTCTTCTACCTGATACAGCTGAAGAGCGACAGCTCGCTCAACTTCCATCAGCGTAATCGAGCGTGTTCCTACCGTGGCGACTACCTGTGTTTTTATGTCCGAATCGGAGGACTGCCGGGGGATAGTGAGCTTGAACGGTGCAGTTGTGAACAGGAGCAGGATCAGACCACCGATACCGACAATGATTCCAGTGATCGATGTGATCTTCATGACTTCCTCGTGGCTACTCATGTGAAGGTAACAAGCCGGGAGTAGAAATCCAGTAATACCTGAGAACCAGACCACAGAGTGTGGTTGTGTAACCGCAGCCAGGAAGCAACCTGTGGTTTTGCCAAGGTTGTGCAGAGTGCTTCATAGGCCGCCATGCCTCCACAGATGTTTCTGACGAAGGTGGGGCACCCCTCCCAAAGCATTAGTCTGTCTGTAGGTTTTGCCCCCACCTAGCTCGGTATGGGCAGAAGACTACTTCTGTCCTAGCCTTTACCATGATGAGTAGCATGCGACAGAGAATGGGTGAGGCGGCATATCCACGAGGACTTTTTGCCGCACAGGAAAGATCCCAATGAACTGGATACATGACTTTTATGCTTCGTCAGTCGCCATCCCTCTGTCCGTGATTGGGCTGGCTGTCATCTGTCTACTGAGCTGGATGAAGCAAGGGCGGCAGATCATTCTAGTACTGACCCTGGTGCTCTATACCAGATACCTGGTATGGCGTGGACTGTACACGTTGAATACCGACGATTGGTCGAGCCTGTTGGTAAGTTGGACGGTCTACACGGCAGAAGTTTACGCCTTCATTCAGGTGCTCCTGTTCGCCTATCACGCGTGGTCTCCGTTGGAACGGAAACCGGTACGGTTGACGAGTTATCCAACGGTGGATGTCTTCATCACTGTCGTCGATGAACCGCTATCCATTCTCCGTCGAACGGTAGTCGGTTGTATGAGTCAACAGTATCCCAAGAACCGCTATCGCGTTCACATTCTCGATGACGGTAAACGAGACGAGGTGCGGCAACTGGCCGCATCGATGAACTGCGGATATATACGCCGGGCCGATCGACTTCATGCCAAAGCCGGCAATCTGAACCACGCCTTGCAACAGACCAGCGGAGAGATTGTTGCGATTTTTGATGTTGATCATGTCCCCACCGCAGATTTCTTGCACGATACCGTGGGAATGTTCCAGGACCAGCAGGTGGCGTTTGTTCAAACACCGCATCATTTTTATAATCCCGACATCTTTCAGAAGAATTTGCGGACTGAAGGAGTGCTCAAGAATGAGCAAGCGCTATTTTATCGAGTGCTTCAATCCGGCCGCGATCGGCACAATAGCGCCTTCTTCGCCGGAAGCTGCGGGCTGTTCAGGCGCCGTGTATTGGAGGAAATCGGCGGATTCCGCACGGAAACTGTAACGGAAGATATCCATACCAGCATGGTGATTCATGCGAAAGGCTATCGTTCCTGCTATCTCAACAAAGTCCTCGCGGCCGGACTCATGCCGGAGACATTTGAGAGTTTGATCAAGCAACGTGTACGGTGGGCGACGGGCCATGTGCAAATCTTGTTTCGATCAAACCCATTGACGATGCGCGGCCTTTCGCTACACCAGCGCCTCGGGTATTTTGCGTCGATCTTCTATTTCGTCCATGGCATCCCGCGCGTCATTTGCCTTGTCGCGCCGCTCTTTGCACTCCTCTTCGGAATCGCACCTGTGATAGCTGATCTTCCGACCATCCTGAACTTTTTTGGATCCTACTATCTGGCAACGCTCGTGATGTTACGGGTGGTTAGCCGAGGAACACGCAATGCGTTTTGGTCCGATATTTATGAAACTGCAGACAGCATGGCGCTCGGCTGGGCAGCATTGAAAACCGCGCTCAGTCCAAGAAGGCAACGTCCCTTTGTCATTACCCCAAAGGGAACCAGGCAGGAGAAACCGGGATTCACACGATTTTATTACAGCATACCGCACCTGGTCGTCATGGGGTTACTGGTAGCCGGATTCGTCACCGGGATCCGTCTTTGGTGGCAGAATGTACTCGTTCCTGGGTTGGAGATCAGTCTCTTTTGGGGCGGAGTCAATGTGGTTCTGGTGAGTGTGGTCATTATGGCTGCGGCAGAATTGCCCGAGTGGCGGACGCTGATCCGAATCAAACGGCGCCGTCCCTGTGAATTGGTGACAGAGAAACAGCACCTCCAAGGTGCCGTTATCGATATCAATGAAACAGGGGCCTGCATCCATTTGAGCGAGCCGTTAGCGGATAACGCGGGAAGACTGCTTTGCAGAATCAAAGGTACGGCAGGTGAATATCTTGTGCTGGAAGCGACCATCTGCCGCCAAATACGGCTCTCGGCGATCAGTGTGGAGATCGGAGCGAAGTTTGTCGAAGTGGACGAGAAACAGACTGAGGCGTTAATTGCTATGGCATTTTCCGATTCTTCTGTCTGGAACCAGCCGGAGGGTGAGCCCGGAATGTTCCGAAGTCTATGGTCCGTGATCGCAGCGTTTCACAAACTCTTCACTAAGCCGCGAATGTCCAATCGTCGGTATCTACGCACGCCGTATCGGCAAGAGTGCCGTCTCGTGTTTCGAGATCGGATCGTAATCGGCCGGTTGGGCGAGATTTCGGAGGAAGGGTTCTCCGTCCATATTCCAGGGACTATCGATCTGATCGATGATCGAGGAGTGCTGTATGTGGGTGGATTCTCCGGGAAGATACGCCGGACGTGGGTGATGCAAGACAAGGATACGGTCATAGCAGGATTTGTGATCGAGCGGATTCAGAAGGGGGCTGATCAATGGCGAGCATTGACGGCCCAGGCTGCCTAGATTCCGGTCCGATCTTGCTGTCGAGTAATCCGAACAGGGCTCCATGGTGAGTTGTGAAACGAGGGGAGGAACGACCAGCATGTCTCATTGGGAAGAAACATTGATCGGGACCAGTCGGTGCTTCCTTCAGGTGAAGAGCAAGATTCCACTCTTAAGCAGGTCCAAATCAACGGTGTTGATTTCCGGGGAGACGGGAACAGGAAAGGAACTGTTTGCACGGGCAATTCATTACTCAGGGGAACGGAAAGGGAAACCGTTTGTGCCTGTGAATTGTGCGGCCTTGCCGGATCATCTGATTGAAAATGAGCTGTTCGGCCACAGCAAGGGGGCATTTACCGGTGCCCTCATCGAAAAACACGGGCTGTTTCATGAGGCGGACGGGGGAACCTTATTCTTTGATGAAATCAACAGCCTCAATATGGTGGCGCAAAGCAAACTTCTGCGTGTGCTGCAGGATCAGGAATTCAGGCCGCTGGGTTCCACCAAGAGCCGAGCCGTCGATGTGAAGATCGTGGCCGCGACTAATGCGGACTTGCGGTATTTGGTTGACGCGCGCCAATTCCGGGAAGACTTATTCTATCGGTTGAATGTGTTGCCTGTGGTGCTGCCTCCACTGCGCGCCCGAAGGGAAGATATCCCCGAGCTGGCCAGCCAGTTTGTGAAGCGATCCGCCGAAGAATTTGGTAAGGGGGGGATCCAGCTGTCCTCCGGCGCGATCACCAAGATGATGAACTATGCCTGGCCAGGCAATGTGAGGGAACTAGAAGGCGTGATTCATCGTGCAGTCGCCATGGCGATGGGCGAGACACTCGAAGCTTCGGACCTGGACGTGCCTGATCATGAACCCACTGGATCAATAGCGATGTATGTGCCGGATGGGCTTGAGGAAATCCTGATTGAGCAGGGCGGGTTTCAGGAAACGAAGACGAAGATGATCGACGAATTCGAGCGGGCGTATCTAACCAAGCTGCTCTCCACGCATCAGGGAAATATTTCCAAAGCGGCCCGCGCTGCGCGGAAAGAGCGCCGTGCATTCCAGCGGTTGCTCCATAAGCATGGGCTCGATCGCCGTACTTTCTCTGCGGCCGAACAGCCGGTTGAAACCCTAGCGTGTTGACGGAGCCTGAGGTGCGCCTGCCACAGGGAGATGATTCAACGGCGTATCACGCAATATTCCAAGGGATTCCATGAGGGTTCAGCTCGGCATGAAACCTGCTGCTGACCGGCTCCTATGGAAAGGCCGGATCACTCTGCAAACAGCGATGGTGTGGTATGGCTACTACTTGGATATCTCTGCGCCCATCCAGACGCGAAGGATACAGTCGAGGGCATAGAGCACTGGTGGCTTCGCGCGTGTGGGGCCACTGTCAGTGGAATGGATGTGAAGGGAGCGCTCAATGACCTCGTCGCACGAGGCTGGCTGATCCGGAGAGGCAGCTTGGTAGGCCGGCAAATCTACGGCTTGAACCAAGCCCGAAGAGCGGAACTGCAAGAGCTTCTTGAATCATATACGTAAGGTCATCGTCGGAATCGGCTGACAAAGCCGGATAGTCCTTCCGGCTAGGGACAGGAACCGGCGTCGGCCATATTCGGAGTCGCGGCTCCCTTGCCGGCATTGGGAATGGCTTGGCGGGCAAGCCGAAGATTCTCGGATGCCTTCTCATAGTATTGCGGACTGGCTTCGATGGCCTTCTCGAAGCAGACAACGGCTTTCTTCGCGCTATTGACGCCGAGGAGGGCGACACCAAGGTTGTTATAGGCGCGTGGTTCGTCCGTCGCTTTCTTGAACGTATGGAACGCATCGACATAGCGGCGACGCTGGACATAGGCGATGCCTAAGTTGTTATACAGCTTGGGAGAAGTCGAACCAGCCGAGATGGCCTGTTCATAGGCATCGATGGCGGAGTCGTAATTCCCGCTCAGCGCATACGCGAGGCCCAGATTGTTCAAGACGTTTGGCTCGCGTGGGCGATAGGTGAGCGCCGTGTGATAGGACGCGATGGCGTCGGCGTGGCGTTTCCCCTGGTCGTACAAGAGACCGAGCAAGTTATGCGCTTGCCAGCTGGAGAGATTGAGCGAGACGGCCTTGGTCAAGGTCGTCTCGGCTTCCACCGGTTTACCCTGCATCAGATAGATCTGCCCAAGGCCCTCATAAACCGGCGCAGACTCGGGCTCGCGGCGTTGGAGGTCCTGAAACTGTATTAGAGCCTGGTCGAGCAGGCCCTGGTGAAGAAACATCTGCCCCAGCTTGAGTCTCACCGAGTTGCGAGCCGGATCGGCCTTTAAGGCCTTGTCATAGTGCAGGCTGGCCAGCGGATAGTTCCGAGCCTGTGCATCGAGATCTCCCCGACGTTCATGCTCTTCCACGGTCATCTCAGGGGTTGAGGAGGTGGCTTCCGCAAGGTGTTCCTGCTGCTGTTTCTGCTCTTCCATCATCTTCCGATATTCGGCCATATCTGCAGACGACGTGAGCTGATCTTTTGTGCCGCCACATCCGGTTACCCCTGCAATTCCAAGAATAACACCGCCAACGAACAGCAACTTCAGGGATTGCATATCTATCATCACATCCAGCCCCTCTCGTGTGGTTGAGCGATCATGTACGGCCAGCATGCCGCGACGCTGGCTGGTGGTCAAACAAAACCCTATTTCCTAAATCCGCAGTCAGAGGTGGCTCCTCTTGATCGAACAGTCTGTACATGTCCTAAGTGACAGTCGGGCACAAGTGATATACGTCGTGGCCATCTAACCCTGCGGTCACGAAGCCGCAGACGCATGCCATCCTGTGCGGAGCGACTGCCTCACCCCCCAGTCGGCCAGTCATTCAACCTACTGAGAATCCAGAAGAAGAAATTGACTTCTTGATGGCCTGGAGTTTGCGTGAGGGAGGTGCGAAATCGGCCCATCGGCTTAACCCTGCTGGGGGAGGCGAGTTCATGTACGAGTACGAAAAGAGAGTTGAGAAACTATCGGCTGCGACCGAAGTGGCAAAATTGCCTTCTGCACCGGAACTATCGATTGTGATGCCCTGTCTGAACGAAGCAGAAACCATCGGAACTTGTATTCAAAAAGCCCAGACATTCCTGAATCAGCATCATGTGGCCGGCGAGATCGTGGTGGCCGATAACGGCAGCAACGATGGATCGCAAGAAATCGCGATGCTGATGGGCGCGCGTGTCGTGCGGGTCGAGGCAAGAGGATATGGCAATGCCTTGATGGGCGGAATCACCGCCTCACGCGGCCGCTATATCATCATGGGGGATGCAGACGACAGCTACGACTTTCTCGATCTCAGTCGCTTTGTCGACAAGCTGCGAGAAGGGCACGATCTTGTGATGGGATGTCGGTTGCCGTGGGGAGGTGGCACGATCAGGCCTGGAGCGATGCCCTTCCTGCATCGATGGTGGGGCAATCCCATGTTTACGATCATGGCTCGCCACTGGTTTGGTGCGCCGATCAACGACGTCTACTGTGGGTTGAGAGGATTTTCGAAAGCTTTACTCGAACGGCTTAACCCGCGATGCACCGGCATGGAATTCGCCACCGAGATGATTATCAAGTCGAGTCTGTATCGAGAAAAGATCGCTGAAGTACCGATCACGCTCCATCGAGATGGGCGCACAGCCCATCCCCCGCATCTCAAGACCTATCGGGATGGATGGCGCACGCTCCGTTTCTTCCTCATGTACTGCCCACGATGGTTGTTCGTCATTCCAGGGGCGATGCTCATCTTCCTCGGCATGCTCGGCTACGTGGTCGCCATGCCGGGTCTAACTATTCATGGGGTAACGTTCGACGCGCACACGCTGTTATTTGCCAGTTTGGCCATTCTCTGCGGCTACCAATCGGTTCTTTTTGCGATTTTCTCGAAGACCTTTGCAATCAGCGAAGGTCTCATGCCGGAGGACCTCAGGCTTACGCGGTTTTTTAAAGTTATGTATCTGGAGCGCGGACTCTTGTTATCGGGAATGGGGCTCTTGCTCGGGCTGGGCCTTCTTGCCGCGGCCATACATCGATGGAAACTGGCGGGGTTTGGCCAACTCGATTACGCCAAAACCATGCGATTAGTCGTGCCCGGCGCAACGCTTACGGCGCTCAGCTTTCAAACAATTCTCTCTAGCTTTTTCGTCAGCATTTTGGGGATGTGCCGGCGATGATAAGAACCAAGTCAATCACCTCGCACGAATTCGATCAATACGCCGGTGATTATGACCGGATGTTGGCCGAAGGGTTGGTCGTGTCTGGAGAGGAGAAGGACTATTTCGCTCTTAGACGAATTCAGTGGGTGAAAGCCTGCATGGATAAATTACAGTTAGCCCCCCGTCGCTTTATGGATTACGGGTGTGGAAGAGGGGAGGCTGCCCCTCTGTTGCTCGGACAGTTCAACGCCGAGTCGGTCGTAGGAGTCGATCCTTCGGCGAAACTGATCGAGCTGGCCAAGCATGAACATACTTCTAGGCGGATTATCTTTCAGCTGACTCAGGAGTATTGCCCGGAAGAAGAGAGGGAGCTTGTATATTGCAATGGCGTATTTCATCACATTCCTGTAGCCGAAAGAAAAATGGCAGCACAGTATATCTGGCGATCATTGGAGCCTGGTGGGTATCTCGCATTTTGGGAGAACAATTCCTGGAATCCAGGTACCCGATATGTGATGAGTCGCATTCCATTTGATCGCGATGCTGTGACGTTGACAGCCCCCGAAGCGACCCGTCTGCTCCAGTCGGCAGGATTTCATATCGTGAGAACCGACTATCTCTTTATCTTTCCAAAGAGTCTCAGCGTACTTCGATGGATGGAACCTCATCTTTCACCATATCCATTCGGCGCGCAATATCTCGTTTTGGGCCGCAAGGCCGGCAGGCTGTCCAACCGTGCATAGCGACGATCATATGCCGACCATGAGCACCATGGCGTCCTCTTCAATCGAATCCCATTCAACGGCCCGACGTTGGATGGCATGGCTAGGTTGTCATGAAGAGACTCTGAGGCGCACAGCTCTTTTGGCTGTCCTCTATTTACTCCCCGCGGTGTGGATACTCCTGCCTGTCGTCTTCGATCCGGATATCTGGTGGCATCTCCAGACAGGTAAGTGGATCATGGAGCACGGCACTCTTCCGGCGACAGACCCGTTCTCGGCGTATGGAGAAGGCAAACCATGGGTCGCCTACAGTTGGCTGTTCGAGATAAGCATGTATGGTCTTGTGCAACTCTGTGGAGAGAGGGGGATTCTGCTCTATACCCTGGTTGGGGTTTGGCTGACGATGTTGGTCTTGCATCGGATCATCGGAACTCGATGCTCCGATTTCGTGTGTATCAGTGGTCTGTTGGCTGTCAGCGTTGTTGCTTTATCAAAAATGTTCACGCCGCGCCCATGGTTGCTCACGATTCTCTTTTTTGCGATCACGTTAGAGGTTGTATTGTCGCTTCGAGAAGGCAGGCATTCCCGATGGTTCTGGCTGCTTCCCTTTGCCTATGGGGTCTGGGCCAATATTCATATACAGTTCATTTATGGGTTGGGCTTGCTTGGGGTGGCTTGCGTGGCGCCGCTGGTGGATCGCTACGTGCCGCCGTTCAAAGACGCTCATGCGACGATGACAACATGGGGATTCCCGCAATGGCCGAAACTGCTCGGCCTGACAGCGTTGTGTGCGCTTGCCACGTTTGCCACGCCGCACCATGTGCGGCTGTACTCGATTGTGATCGAACTCTCGGCCCAGACAGGGATGTGGGAATATACACAGGAGATGCAAGCGCCGACATTCCGCACTGTGGCCGATTGGGCTATGCTGGCGATGTTTTCGTTTGCCTTGGTCTGGCTCGGACGGCGGAGATCGAGGTCGTCATTTGAAGTGTTGTTGATGTGTGTAGCAGCGGCTTCCGCGTTTCGCGGCCAGCGAGACATCTGGTTTCTAGTGCTGGCTTCCCTGTCGGTTCTTGTGTCGCAGCAAGTGCGTGAATCTCGTGAGCACGTATCCATTGTGCCTCATGGAAGGCTTGTGCCGGTCACGCTGGTCGTTGCTGCCGGCGTCATGTGCATACTGGGGTATCGAGGGATTTCAGAAGCAAAGATTCACGAGAATACGGCGAAAGCCTATCCCATCGAGGCAGCAGCCTTCGTCGAGCAGCAGAGATACACGGGTCCGCTCTACAACCATTTCGACTGGGGGGGCTATTTGATTTGGCGTCTTCCATATCTCAAGGTTGCGATGGATGGACGGGCGAACATTCATGGAGACGATCGAATCAAGCGTTCGATTACAACCTGGACGGGTGGTCCTGGCTGGAAAGACGATCCTGAACTTAACGAAGCACAGGTTGTCATCGCCAAACGCGATATGGCGCTCGCTTCTCTGCTACGCCTTGATCCACGATTTCGCGTGGCCTATGAGGACCAAGTTGCAGTCGTGTTCGTTCGTTCTGAGTAACGTACAGAGCCCGTTTCTTCCTCGACATTTCTGTCTTCCACGGTTGCCGGAGTGCTACCAAGGACGTGGGAGCGGCTGGTCTTTGACTCCTGTTCTTATGAGCTTCTTCACCTCTTAGCACATCTTTTCCTTCCACCACTCTAAGCCCTCGGTTCGCTGCGGCAACGCAACAATCGTGTTGCTTCAAGGGGGCCGAGTGCTTTCCCTGAGGTGGCATGCTGCGGTCAAGCGTGCAGGCAGTTTGTACGGGAAGCTGAGGACATCGGCTCGAAGTTACTGGCCTTCTCTGTCGATGTGGTCACGCTACGCTTGTCCGGCGGATGCGGTACCGGAACCGCACCTGGTTTGGCAAGTTTCGCCTGAGGCGCGAGGACCGCAGTTCATGGAGGGCAAACAGGCTTGTGCTAAACAAAACAGTCAGTTGGAGCGAGTGGAGACTTGGCCGCTGATTTGCAATGTTCTGCAAGCAATGCGGAAACGGCTTTTGGATGCGACAACCCGGGTGAAGGAGGTGAGGGAATTCCCGATAGGTGTGATCGGTCGCAGGTTGAGAGTCGGAGACGCGGAATGTGCAATCAGTTCAAGAGGTAGAAACCAGAATCTTACACAAAAAAAGGAGCTAACCATGTTGAATGCAATTCGTCAGTTCGTGAAGGAAGAAGAGGGTGCCTCCGCAGCCGAGTATGCGCTATTGCTGGCTATTATCACGCTCGGTATCGTCGGAGCCGTACAATTGCTCGGTACCAACATCAGCACTGCTATTACTTCAGCAGCGAATGTGGTTGGGAGTTAAGAAGTTCACGTAGCCATACTGGCACAGAAGGTTGACCCTCCTCAATGAGGGTCAACCATTTCAAGGGGAGCGGTGACGAGGAATTGGCGTGAGTGAATGGTGATGCAAAGAGGACTCAGGAGACCATGATGCCATCCATGATGATTATCGTTCTGGCATTACTGCTGATCGCGGCAATCTATACCGATCTTCGGCGGTCTCGCATCCCCAATTGGCTCACCTTTTCGGCAATGGGTATTAGCCTTCTTATGCAAACTTGGGTAGGTGGGCTGTACGGCGCATTGTTTAGCTTGGCCGGACTTGGCGTCGGGATGGGGCTGTTCTTACTTCCCTATGCGTGCAGGGCCATTGGAGCCGGTGATGTGAAATTGATGGCGGCCATCGGATCGCTAGTCGGTCCGTCTGGCGTGCTCTCCGTCGCCGCGCTTTCAGTATTAGCCGGAGGGCTCTATGCGCTGGGTGCGATGACCTATCAATGGGGCGTGGTCGCCACATCAAGAAAATTAGCATTCGCCACCTATGGTGCGGTTGTGAGCGGTGGATCGACTGGGGTAGGGGATTTACAGTTGCCGTTCAAACTCCGGTATGGGCTGGCGATCGCCGCCGGCACCCTACTGGTTCTCCTTGGATTCAGCCCTTTCGGGGGGTAGGCGTCACACGGAAATCAGCTATGGTTGGTTCAGCGGGAGTGAGACTCATGAACGGAGCGCAAGCAAGAAATCTGATGGCAGCGATTGAAGAGGAGGATGGGCAATGAAGCGGTATCGACCTCTGGTGTTTTTCGGATTGGCGGTGGTGCTAGGCCTCGTCACCAGCGTCCTCGTGTTCTCATGGCTACAGAACGAGAAAAGCCGGTTGCTGGCGGCGCCATTGTCCACGACCAAGAATGTGCAGGTGGTGGTGGCGAATGCCGATATTCCCTGGGGGACCAAACTGACGCCCGAGATGATGCTGATGCAGGAGGTTCTGCCCGGCGCCATTCCCGAAGGACACTTTACGACGATGGACGCGATTAAGGACCGGGTGGTGCTCGTAGATTTAAAAAGAAATGAGCTGCTTCTGGAATCAAAGCTGGCGCCGGTCGGGGCAGTCGGCGGAGTGGCGGCGGTGACGGACCCGAACAAGCGGGCCATGTCGGTCAAAGTCGATGATGTCATTGGTGTCGCCGGGTTCATCAAACCCGCCGATCGCGTCGACGTCATGGTGACGATCGAACCGGAAACGGGTAGACAACAGCATGCGATCGCCAAAATGATCTTAGAAAACGTGAAGGTGTTGGCAGCCGGCACGCAAATGGAGCGAAAGGGAAAAGACGAGGAGCCGAAACCGGTGCAGGTGATTACGGTGGAGGTGGAGGTGGATGAGGCAGAGAAGCTGGCACTGGCCTCTACTCAGGGAAAGCTACGGCTCGCATTGAGGAATCCTCTCAACAGCGAGAAGGTGCTGACAAAAGGCGCTCGGGTTGGATCGTTGTTAAGTTCATACCGCCCCAAGCCGGCGACCAACGGGGAAGGCGGGTTTCGAGTCGAGATTATTAAGGGTGATGTGCGTAAAGAAATCAAGTTCTAAGAGTCAGGGAGGCACGGCAATGCAGTTCACACAGCATCGATCACGCACTCAAGCACAATGGATAGGAGTCCTGGTTTGCAGCGGGGTTCTTCTGACGGGGCCTTCGGTCGTCATGGCCAAGGAGACGGGCATGCATCTCGTTACACAATCAACAGACGCCCAGCAACTCAACCTAGTGGTCGGCAAGTCGACCGTGGTTAATATGCCCGTCGCCATCAAGCGGGCATCGTTGGCGGATCCGCAGATTGCCGATGCCATGGTGCTGAGTCCGAAACAGATCTACGTGACAGGGAAGGGCTATGGCACGACCAACCTCACGCTGTGGGGACCAGACGGCAAGGTGCTCGCCATCCTGGATCTGGATGTGGGCGTGGACCTGGTCCGGTTGAAACAGCAGCTGGCCGAGCTGCTGCCGGATGAAACGAATATTCGTCTGAGGGGAACCCACGACCATGTGACCGTATTTGGGACGGTGTCCAGTGAATCTCGTCTGAGCCAGATCTTGGCGGTGGCTGAAGCCTATGCGCCGAAGAAAGTGCTGAACTTTCTCAAGATCTACCCCGAGCCGCCTGGAGGCAAGGGGCATCCTGATGTGCAGACTGTGACCGTGGAAGTGATCAAGGGGACGTCGGTGAATGCAGTGAAGTTCTAAAGTTAGGAAAGTTGGCAAACGTCTGGAGGAGACATCCGATGAAATTACGCAATGCGATCACAATCATGGGCTGTGCTCTCACACTCTTGGCCGAGACCCAAGCCTTTGGGCAGGCATCGGTAACAGGAGCCGCGGAGCAGCGCGACATTCAGAAGCTCGAGCTGACCATGGGCAAATCGAAGGTGCTGGATCTTCCCGTGGCGATCAAGCGGGCGTCATTGGCCAATCCGGAAGTGGCCGACACGGTCGTCCTCTCTCCCACGCAGATCTACCTGACCGGCAAGACAATCGGTGTGACGAATGTCACGCTGTGGAATGAGAGCGGCAAGATGATGGGCATGTACGATGTGGTGATCGTGCCGGATGTCACCCGCCTGAAAGAGAATCTTCACAAAACCCTGCCGGAAGAAAACGGCATCCTGGTCACGTCCGATCACGATCACATCACGCTCTCGGGCACTGCCTCAAACGCCAACAATCTGAACCGGGCGTTGAGCATGGCTGAGGCCTATGCGCCGAAGAAGATCGTGAATGCCATGCAGGTCGGCGGTGTGCAACAAGTGATGTTGGAAGTCCGCGTGGCTGAAATGAACCGGGAATTGATCAGGCGGCTTGGAGTCAACTTTACTGGAATCGGCAACGACTTCTTCGGCCTCTCCGTGCTTGGAAATTTGACGAGCATTGCCGGCCTCGCCTATACGGGCGGGACGCCGGCTTTGGCATCGGGGGTTACGCAGGCGATCCAAGGCGCCTTCGGATTCAATGCCGGGGGCACAACCTGGATCGGATTTGTCGATGCGCTCAAAGAAGAGAATTTGCTGAAAGTGTTGGCGAAACCAACCCTGATGGCGTTGAACGGCCAGGAAGCCGCGTTTCTTGCCGGTGGTGAGTTCCCCATACCAGTGCCGCAAGCATTTGGTCTGGTGACGATCCAATTCAAGAAGTTCGGAGTGGGGTTGGTCTTTACGCCCAATGTCTTGGACCGCAAGCACATCAGCCTGAATGTCGCGCCGGAAGTGTCAGAACTGGATTTTTCGAACGCGTTACGCACACAAGGGTTCACGGTTCCCGCCATTTCGACCAGGCGAGCGGCAACGACGATCGAATTGGCTGATGGACAGAGCTTCGCCATCGGCGGGTTGTTGCGAGACAACGTCAGGGAGTCGGTGAAAAAGGTGCCGTTTCTGGGTGAGATTCCCATCCTAGGTGCCTTGTTCCGAAGCAGTTCATTCCAAAAGAGCGAAACGGAATTAGTAATCATCGTGACACCGCACTTAGTGAAGCCGCTTGACATGACCGCGCAGACGTTGCCGACGGACTATTATGTGGAGCCGAACGACTTCGAGTTCTACGTGATGGGGTTCTCCGAGAAAGGCTATTTCGGCGGCAAGGCAGGACAACGGTCTCCTGCGGCGGAAATGTTGTCCAATCGCATCAGCACAGGCAGCGCAATGGAGGGCCGTGTCGGCCATCTGATGCCGTAACCCGATAGTTCAACCGTTGTCCTTTGGACAAAAGAAGGAGCAAACCATGACACGACTTGTGGGGATCTTAATCGCAACGGTCGGTTTGACGGCCGGAGCTTGTGCGCCGACGACGATCAGTCCCAACTGGGGAACGGCCTATCAACAGATGAGGGCCAGTCAAGTGTTGAACCCAACCGCCGGAGAGCAACTGGATCCGGTTGAAGGCCAAGATGGAGTTGCCAATGCCACGGCGATGGGGACTTACCGGAAAAGCTTTGAAACGCCCAATGCTGAATTCCAGCGCTCTATAGTGTCGAGCGGCGTGCAAACGAAATAACTGAAGGGTAATGTCGGCATGATCACAGGCATGAAACAGCTAAATGAGCGGGGTGTGGCGGCGGCTGAATTTGCACTTCTGTTGCCGGTGTTTCTCCTGATTCTCTTCGGCACGATTGAATTCGGCATGATAATGTATGGCCGCGAAATTGTCACGAATGCGGCGCGTGAAGGTGCGCGGGCCGGTATCGTGCAGGGGCCACCAAAAAGAACGAGCGGCGACATCACCACGATTGCGAACAACTATCTCACGGGAACCGGCGTCAACCAGGCGGATGTGACCTTTACGCCAGCCGGCGTGGGGCTCGTCAGCCCGAACCAGCTGACCGTGACGGCCGTGTACAACTACAACTTTCTCATTCCCTATATCCCGACGGTCGTCGGAATTCCAAACCCGCTGGTTATTACGACACAGGTGGTGATGCGTCATGAATAATGTCGATACGAAACGACTCGTCGATCCGCTCGGCAATGAGCATGGGGCGGTGGCCGTGATGACCGCCCTGTTTCTCGTGGTCCTGCTGGCTATGGCGGCGGCCGCGATCGACATCGGCCATGCCCTTGTTGCCAAAAACGAATTGCAGAACACGGCGGATGCGGCGGCGTTGGCCGGAACTCGTTCACTCGGCCTCATTTACGAAGGCATGACACCGGCTGAACAACAAGCCTATACGCTGACCGGCGGGGATCAGGCCACGATTGTTTCCGCCGTGCAAACCACTGCTTTAGCCAATTCAGCAGCCGGTGTGTCGATTGCCGTCAATGCGTCGGATATTGCCATCGGGACCTGGAATCCAACAACTAGGATCCATACCCCCACGGTTAATCAACCCAAAGCCGTTCGGGTGTGGGCGAGGCGCGACTCATCGGCCAATGGGGCGATCAGCACCTTTCTCGCCGGTGTGGTCGGGCTGACGAGCATCAGTGTGAGCGCCGTGGCAACGGCCGACATGACGGCGGTGGGTCAGACCGCGCCGGGCCAGTTGGATGTGCCGTTCGGTATTTCAACATACTATTTCACTCAGTTCGGGTGCGGCGACACCATCAAATTCTATCCCAATGATGGAACGCCGCAAGCCTGTTCCGCCTGGAATACCTTCGATCAGAGTCCGGCTAATGCGAACAGGTTGAGGGCTATCATTGATGGGCTTCGCACCGGCACCTATCAATCGCCAGGAACAGCCCCAGGAGACACTCTTAATTTCACGAACGGGAACGTGGCAAGCGTGTTTCCAAACTTGATCAATCTCTATAATGCGAAAAAAGATGCCAACGGGAATTGGGATGTGTTCGTGCCGGTGTATGATTCTCCGAGCTGTGCTGCGAACGATAATAGTGGCGCTCTCCCGATTGTCGGGTATGCAGAAGCCCGGATTACGAATGTGCAAGGCTCTCCGAATCATCTGATCTCGGCCACCGTTCTGTGCAACATTTTCGAAGGCAATACGACCGGGGGTGGTCCGCCGTTCGGGCCGGTTCTGTCGACGATTCCAGGGCTTGTCGAATAGCTCTTAGAGAGGAGTACACGTCACATGGCTCGATTGATTGCAGTGTCGATCGATTGTCGGAACGAAGAGGTCCGTCGAACCTTTGAAGATATGGTCTCGCGCAGGCTGCATTACCTGATTGCCAAGGGCCAGGGGACCGGGGCGGTCGATATGCTGTTGCTGGAGCTGGATGAATTTCGCCCTCAGCACACATTTGACCGTGTGCGCCAACTGTTGAGCTCGGCGCCGGATCTGGAAATCTTTCTGACGGCCTCACGCATGGATTCGCAGTTGTTGTTGGAAGCCTTTCGGGTTGGTGTCAAGGAGTTCCTGCCTCAGCCGCTGACGAGACAGGATGTGGAACCGGCTCTAGCGAGGTTTGAAGCGCGATTTGCCGGAAAGACGTCCGGTTTAGAGCTGCAGGCCGGAAAAGTAATCGCCGTCATCGGCGTGCGAGGTGGCGTCGGGACCAGTACCGTTGCCACGAACCTGGCCGTTTCCGTGCAACAGGCCAGGCATCAGGAGCCGGTTGCATTGATCGATCTGGACATCCATGGAGGGGACCTCGGGTTGTTTCTTGACGTGCCTGCTTCCCAGGGTCTGACCCATCTTACGAAAGATATTTCACGATTGGACGAAACGATCCTTCGCAGTACGTTGGTGCGGCACCCATCCGGACTGCAGTTTCTTGCGTCAGGCTGTGACGCCTACGACGACTTCATGTTCGAGCCGGGCAGCATGATGCGCGTCATGTCGCTTCTCCGTTCAATCCACCGGCATGTGTTCATCGATTGCGGCCATGTGCTCGACCCGTCCGTCAGGGAGGTGCTGGACAGCGCCGATCAGATCATCCTGGTGACGACGCTTTCCCTGCCGGTGATCCGGAGAACCAAACGGTTGTTGGAGCTTCTGGCAGCGGCGCACTATCCCTCAAGCAAGATTACGGTGGTCGTCAACCGCTATGAAAAAGATCAGAAGGATCTCGTGGCTGAAACCGAGACGCTGTTGGGTGTTCATATGGCCGGACTGATTCCCAACGACTATGAATCGGCGAGCGAGGCGATCAATCATGGGAAACCGTTGACCGTCATGGCATCACGAACTCCTATCGCGCAATGGTATCTGCGAGGCGTCGGACAACTCATCGGTGACCATGCCGAAGGCGCCGCGGTCTCATTCAAGGGACAGGCGAAAAGCCTATCCTTTCTGGGGCGGTGCTTTTCAAGTGTCGGAATGGAAGTCGGGCGCAAACCCTCCGCCGTGTGACGGTGGCGATGGGCGGAATGTAGGGAAGGTAACCGAGATTGGGAGGAATCATGCCGGCGACGAAACCGATGAATGGAACCGAACTGGGCACCCACTATCAAGACTTGAAGGACCGCCTTCATGAACGCGTGATCGATCTGGTCGATATGAATGCCATCGGCAAGATGTCGCAGGCGGCCGTGACCGAACAGTTGACTAAGCTGATCGACCAACTTCTCCAAAAGGAGTCGGTCAACTTAAATCAACGAGAACGCGCGCAAATTACGCAGGATGTGCTCCATGAAGTGCTGGGATTGGGACCCTTGGAGCCATTGTTGGCAGATGCGACCATCAATGACATTCTGGTCAATGGGCATAAGCACGTCTTTGTCGAACGGTTCGGGCGCCTCGAACGCACACCCATTCGGTTCAAAGACGACGCGCATCTGAAGAAGATCATCGAGAAAATCGTGTCGCGCATCGGGCGTCGGATCGATGAGTCGGTGCCGATGGTCGATGCCCGGCTTGCCGACGGATCTCGCGTGAACGCGATTATTCCCCCGTTGGCCATCGATGGCCCATCGCTTTCGATCAGAAAATTCAGCAAAGACCCCCTGCAGTTGCACCACTTGACCGAGAAACGCTCGCTCACTCCGGAGATCGGAGAACTGCTCAAAGCCATCGTCCAGGCGCGCTTGAACGTCCTGATCTCCGGGGGAACCGGCACCGGGAAGACGACCTTGTTGAACATCCTGTCCGGATTCATTCCCGATACTGAGCGGATCGTGACGATCGAAGATGCGGCGGAGTTGCAGTTGCGTCAGGAGCACGTCGTCCGCCTGGAAACGCGTCCCGCGAATATCGAAGGGAAGGGCGAGATTGCACAACGTGAACTCGTGAAGAACGCCCTTCGTATGCGTCCGGACCGCATCATTCTCGGCGAGGTCCGCGGCGCCGAGAGCTTAGACATGTTACAGGCCATGAACACCGGTCATGACGGCTCGTTAACGACCGTCCATGCCAACTCCTGCCGGGATGCCCTCACGCGAATTGAAACGCTGGTCTCCATGGCCGGTTTCAACCTGGCCGCCAAGGCGATGCGGCATTATATCTCGTCGGCGCTGGACGTGATCATCCAGATCGCCCGTTTATCAGACGGCACGAGAAAGGTGATCAGCGTGCAGGAAGTCGTCGGCATGGAGGGGGATTTGATTACCTTGCAGGAGCTGTTTACATACCAGCAAACCGGCTTGGATGAGAATCGGAAAGTCAAAGGCCGCTTCAAAGCCACCGGTGTCAGGCCGAAGTTTGCGGAACGGTTGGCCGCCGGAGGGATTGTCCTTCCAGCGAATGTGTTTGATCCAACAAAGGTGTATGAA
Organism: Nitrospira sp.; assembly: GCA_029881435.1. Lineage (GTDB taxonomy): Bacteria > Nitrospirota > Nitrospiria > Nitrospirales > Nitrospiraceae > Nitrospira_D. The sequence continues at coordinate 8,016 of JAOUMR010000026.1, read as the reverse complement.
TGTTAACGGCACTGATCGGTCTCGGCATCTTCGGCACCATCTTACTATTCATGTATGCCTGTACCACGGCCTATCGGGTGATGGCCCCACACGGGGTCGACCGGGCGGTTGAACGGATTCAGAACTGGTCGTCACCGATCGAGTCCGCACCATTGGACATCGTGCGCAAAGAGTCGCTGAGTGATATTCCGTGGTTAAACGACCTTCTCAAGAGAGTCAGAAAGCTCCAGGCGTTCAGGGTGCTTCATCGACAGGCGGACTGTCGAGCCCCATTGGGGTTGTTCGTGTTGGCAGCTCTGGCTCTTGCGACGAGCGGATTTTTGCTGGCCTTGTCGATGCGGCAGACCTTCGTGCTTGCGCTTCTGTTCGCGGTCTTGTTGGGAGCCATCCCCTATGCCTATCTTCTGTGGCGCAAGAATCAGCGGCTCGCCATGTTCGAACGGCAGCTCCCGGAAGCGCTGGAGCTCGTCTCTCGGGCATTACGGGCCGGCCATGCCTTTTCCGTTGGGCTGAAAATGGTCGGAGAAGAAGCAGCAGATCCGATCGGCAAAGAGTTTAGGCAGGTGTTCGATGAGGTCTCGATGGGTGTGTCGCTCCCGCAAGCGCTCGATAATATGACCCGTCGAGTGGACAGCGTCGATCTCCGGTTCTTTATCACCTCGGTCCTGGTTCAGCGCGAAACCGGAGGCAATCTGGCGGAGATCATCGATTCGCTGGCCGGACTGATCCGTCAGCGATTTGAGTTGCAGCTGCGAGTCAAGGCGCTTTCCGCGGAGGGACGGATGTCCGCAGCTGTTCTTTTAGGACTCCCCATTGTCGTTGGGGCACTGTTGTTCAAAATGAATCCCGACTATATGGGATTGCTGTTTACGGATCCCATCGGCCAAAACCTGGCCACAGCCGGGAGTATCATGATGGTCGTCGGGGCGGCGGTGATGAAACGCATGGTGACCATCAAGGTCTAAGGAGCAATTCATGGAACTCCCGTACGTTGTAGCATTTGTGACATTTCTGGCGGTGATGTTATTGGGAACGGCATTATATGTGTACATGGAACGGCGAGAGGTACTGGGAGTCTGGCGTCGACGCGCCGAGGGTCACGAGCGAGGGCTCGAATTGGAGCAACCCTCCGAAAACATCCTTGATGCCGCTCAAGCACAAATGCATGCTGTGCTTGAGTGGTTTGCTAAGTGGAATCAGCCGTCCAATGCAGAAGAGACCAAAGCCACGCGTCGCCTGTTAGTGACCGCCGGCTACCGGAGCAGAAAGGCGCCAATCTTTTTTATCGGTTCGAAGCTGTTGTTGGCCGTTGCGCTGGTAGTCTTGTTCGCGATGGTTCCCGTGAAACTGCTCGGCTTTCCCAGCACCAACGCGATGCTGTTCTATTATGTCTGCCTTGCGGCCTGTGGCTATTATGCGCCCTCAGTCTGGCTGAAGCACATGATCGCGATTCGACAGGATACGCTGCAACGAGCCATTCCCGATGCATTGGATCTCATGGTGGTCTGTGTGGAGGCGGGACTGGGGCTGGATCAAGCGATCGGGCGCGTAGGGCAGGAGGTCAGTCCGGCGCATCCCGCTCTCGGAGATGAGTTGAACCTCCTGTCGCAGGAACTACGAACCGGGGTGCAGCGGCAGGCGGCCCTGCGAAATCTTGCCCATCGTACCGACCTTGAAGAAGTCAGAAATTTAGTGGCCCTTCTGGTGCAAACAGACCGGTTCGGAACCAGTATCGGTCAGGCGCTCCGAGTCCATGCGGATTCCATGCGGACCACGCGCCGTCTCAAGGCGGAAGAGCTAGCCGCGAAGTTGCCTGTGAAGCTGTTATTCCCCCTTATTTGCTTCATTTTCCCAAGCATGTTTATCGTGACGATCGGTCCGGCCTGTATTAGGATGGTGCGAGTGTTGTTTCCGGCGATGACGGGCCAGTAATTCTTTCCGTCCATCAGGGGAAGGCGAGAGTGGGTTTTTCGTCACTGCGAACGCTCGGCAGCGCGGCCCTATTACGCCGTGCCCTGCCCGGTGGAGGATTTTCTAGCAGACCTAACGGCCAATTCCAGGTGGATTCGACGGCCTGGGGTATTCTTGCCGTTAAGGCCATCGGTGGTTCTGAGGATTTGCTCGATCGCTCTCAGCGTGTGGTGATGCGCGAGCAACGTCAAGATGGCAGGCTCTGTATGAGCAATAGCCATCCTGACTCCTATTGGCCGACTCCTCTGGCAATACTGGCTTGGCACGATTCGCAGCCCTGCCGTGACGCACAACAACGAGCCCTCCGCTTTCTCTTGAACACGACCGGTGTTCACTTTCCTCGAGAATCTGATGCGCCATCGGCACACGATAGTCTGCTCAAAGGCTGGCCTTGGGTGGGTGGAACCCATTCATGGGTCGAACCGACGGCGCTGTGTATCATGGCTCTACGAAGCGCCGGCCACGGTCAGCATGAACGGGTGCAAGAGGCCGTTCGCATGTTGCTCAATCGTCAGTTGCCGCATGGGGGGTGGAACTACGGAAACACCTTCGTATTTGGGAAAGAGCTCCACCCCATGCCGGAAAGCACCGGCGCCGCATTAGCCGGTTTGGCCGGCTCAGTTGATCGCGACGCTGTCTTGCCCAGCCTCCACTATCTTCAAAGTGAGGCGACACGATTACAGACGCCGATTTCCCTTGGGTGGAGTTTGATCGGGCTTGCTTGCTGGGATCTCTGGCCCTTGACTGGTTCAGCGCTGGTGGAACGTTGTCTGGCGAATCAGTCTCGTTACGGTGACTATGATACCACCGCGCTGAGTCTACTCTATCTGGGCGCTCTATCGGGGGACAAGGCTGCACGTACACCGTTTCAAATCGTGGCTCGGCAGCCTACTGTGGCTATTGAGTGAGCAACCGCGGAGGAGCATGACCAACCGCCAAGATCAACCATCGACCAGCGGGATCACACGCCGTGACGTGCTCAAGGCATCCGGTGTTGGTCTTATGCTGGGAATCAGCTCGTTGTTTTTGCCGAGGGGGTACTTGCGTTTGCCGCAGCAGGCGCAAACATTTGTCTCCAACGTCGACCACTATCAACGAGAGATCGCCGAGATTCTCATGCGAGGGATGACGGAATTGGGCATCAGCAGGCAAGAACTACGGGGCAAGCGGATTCTACTCAAGCCGAACCTGGTTGAAACCGCTTCAGGGGCGCCACACATCAATACTCACCCGCTTGTGCTGCGTGGAGCCATTGAGGCGTTTCTTCGAATGGGCGCCGCTACGGTGATGGTTGCCGAAGGGCCAGGGCATCGGCGCGATACGTTGGCGGTCTACGAAGAGTCAGGCCTTGCCGACGTGCTGACCGAGGACGGCATCACATTTCACGATCTCAACTACATCACTGGCTATGAGTTGCCGAACACTGGTGGTCAGACCACTATGAAGACGCTGACCTTTCCTGGACTGTTTCAGGAAGTGGATTGGATTGTGTCCATGGCAAAGATGAAGACTCACCATTGGACCGGCGCCACACTCTCGATGAAGAATCTTTTTGGTGTGATGCCTGGGATGTATTACGGCTGGCCAAAGAATGTCCTGCACAAGATGGGGATACAGAATTCGATTCTGGATATCAACGCGACGCTGAAACCTCATTTTGCCATTGTCGATGGGATCATCGGCATGGAAGGCGACGGGCCTATCATGGGAAGTCCCAAACAGGTTGGAGTATTGGTGATGGGGCGAAATCTCCCGGCAGTCGATGCGACATGTTGTCGGATCATGGGCATCGACCCCTATAAAGTGTCTTATTTGGAACGGGCCGACAATTGGCTGGGACCGATCAGGGAAGGAGCGATTGAACAGCGCGGAGAAACGATTGCTTCCGTCCAAACGAATTTCGAGCTGATCGATACGATCCCGGCGCAACAGGGGATACGGCTCGGATGAGGAGGTGTACCATGCGCACGATGGTTCTACTCATGTTTCTCTTGTACCCTATGACTGTCCATTCGGCGGAGCCTGACACATCGTCACTTCAAAAAGAACCGAGGTTGTACGATCACTACCTGAGCCTGCAACGTCTGCAGGAAAGCCTGGCAGGTCGCTCACTGGAAGAACAGGCTCGATTGCAGCCGCAGATCAATCGAGCGGAACACCTGGCCTGTGAACAGGTGCGGCGAGAACGGCAAGAGCAGGTGCCAAAAGAGGACTACCGTCGGCAGGGCGGCGACCAATTTCTCGTGTTTGCTCAGCAACTGGAGCAATATTGCCTCTCCATTCGTTAAATGGGAAAGGGCTTCCGAAGTAATAATATTTGTTGATCAGTTAGAGCAAGAAGCTACTCTAATTGTTATAGAGATTCGTCATCCAAATCGCTTCCATCTCAACGAAGCTCCTTCATCGGTTGAAAAAGTCGGACTGGCCAGGCGGTATTGTAGACATTCGCGCCGCGGACTGAATTAGGGCCATTCGGCCCAGGGGTAAAACATTTTCAGCCTCACCTTCGAAACCTCCTGTTCGTTCGTGTCGTTTCTTCATGACTCGTTCTCGTCCGTGCGGTCCAATGTCTAAATGCATCCATTGCACGAGCTGCGCATCCTTGCATCTAGAGAGGCGATTCTGATTAGTGCTCCTTCGTTGCCCGAAATATTCATGACGAAGGAGCCATCATGATCCACCACACCCGCGCCATCACACCCTCAGAACTCCTGACTCCTCCTGACCATTCCTGACCACTCCTGACCGCAACAGGGATATTTCCACCGGCATGAACACCCGAGTAGGGTCCGCCCATGCCACAGCGCGTCATGAAAGGAACCGTATGAAGAGCACCTGGTTGACCGTTCCCGAACTCGCCGCCGTCTTGAAAGTCAGTGTGGTGTCTATCCGTCGCGCCTACTGGAAGGGTCTCCTCCCGGTGATCCGCTTCGGGCGCATGGTCCGGTTCGACCTGGACCAGGTACGAGCGGCGATCCAGCATAACGGACATCATATGCCTCCCATCATCTATACGCTGGAGGGAGTGACCCGCCGCGCGCCCGGCGGCGCCAGCCGACGGCGCGACGGGCAGCCGAGCCCCCGATTAGTCAAACGGGGGCGCAAATTCCAACCACGTTCACGGAGGTCTGTATGAGCAACTGGTCAATGTCGATTGGATGGCTTCGGTTCACCGTTCCTTCCTCCACGGTGGAGATCCTTAAGAGAGTACTCGGTGAGGGGGACTGGATCCGAGATGAGAAGGGGTATGAAGGCTACCGGGAGGTCTGGATTTGTCGCGGCAATGACAGTGGCTATGGCCGGATCGCCACAGGGGCGAAACGTGCACCTCGCGAAGTCCATGTCGATCTCTCGCAAGAACTGATTGGTCATTGGTCTTTCGACAAGTTTCATCAGCTGGCGGCGTGGGTCTTCGATCAGAAGGGGCACTTCGGCCGGATCGATGTCGCGCTCGATGATCGGGTCGGCGTCATTGATGTCGACGGCGTCTATGAGGCCGTGGCCAAAGGCCACTGTGTGTCGCACTTCCGGCAGTGCCGGATCATTGGCGGGCTGGATGTCCCCACAGGGGCTGAGCGTGGCAAGACACTCGCCCTCGGGTCTCGCCAATCGGAGAGCTATCTCCGGATCTACGATAAAGCGGCAGAACAACGGGCCAAAGAGAAGCCAGTCGACGGACCCTGGATGCGCTGGGAGATGGAATGGAAACGCGAACGAGCCCAGGCCGTGGGATTGGCGTTGTCCACCCTCGATCAGGACTCCTTTCAACGCTACATCGTCGGGGTGTTCCGGACCGCCGTGGATTTCCGCGATTGCACCAGAGCGGACGATCCCAAAGATCGTTACTACGCTCCGATCCTCCCCTGGTGGAAGACGCTTACGGAGGGGATGCAGCGGGCCAAACTCGCGATCGTGCAGGCGGTGAAGACGATCGAGCAGGTCAAACGCTGGGCGGAGAAAAGCTTGGCCCCCACGTTGAGCCTGCTCTGTGCCCATCCGGACGCCGGGGAACGGTGGCTCGTCCGTACGATTGTCGATGGGGTGGATCGCTGGCGGAGCAAACATCTGGCCCTCTTACAGAACGGGCGGGAGCTCGCCAACACGAAACGCCGGCTGCAGTGGTGGAATCCTCGAGATGGATTCTCGGCAGCCTATGGCACAGGGATGGCCTAAACAGCAGGTACGGTTACGCAAGCGACTAGGGAGGACATGATGAAACATGCGTCGAGCCAGACGGTGAAACTCCTCAATGAGGAACGAGCATTACTGATGAGTCTCGCGGCGAAGCGGGACGCCAGCTATTCCGACGTGCTGCGGCTGGGACTCTATCAGCTCGCCAAACTTGATGGATTCCAGACGCTCTTGCTGCAGGCCGTCCAGGCGCGGCTCGAGCATGTGTTTGAGGTCGAGGCCGTCTGGCAGGGCATCCGCGTTGAGGAGACCCCCGACTCATCGCAGACCGACATCATGCACACAGGAGGCCTCTGATGAAATCGCAGGACCCTGAGTCTCAGGAAGAGCAGCCGAGTTCTCCGAAGCGTCGAACGCAACATGCGGTCGTGGGCCCCGAACGACGGGTGCTCTGCCGTCGGTGTCAGAGCGGGGTGCTGACGCTATTCATGTGTGGACCCCGACTGCGTGGTCGCTGCCAGGACTGCGGCACCATGTGGATCTATCTCTGGTCCTGCACCAAGCAGGGCTGGTTTCCATGGTCCAAGTAACAACTCACATTCACTAACCAGGAGGGAATGACATGTCAAAGTTTGTCGCAACGTGCGTGGTGATGGGCGTCAAGGCGAGACCAAGTCAAGACGGTACCCGGACCTTCCGGAATGCCGTGCTCTATTTCGAGGAGGACACGACCACCTTGGAAGCCAATATCTCCGAGGACCACGAGGCCCTCTATAAGCAGATGGAAGCGAACAAGATGAAACCGGCCCAGATCACGGTCAATCTCCGGGAGTTCAAGGGTCAACGGTTTATCGACGTGACGGGCTATCAGCCGATCACGCACGGAGCGGCCGCTGGTCCGCACAGCAAGTAACGAGACAGCTGGAGTCTCATGGTCTTCACCGATCTGACGTTGGAGCAACAACTACAATGGACGCTGTTCTATCTCGCCTGTTTCATCGCGGGCATGCTGTCCGGGCGGCTCTAAGCCTCAGCACGTACGGTCTCTTTCTGTATGTCCTCGGCGTCATGGTGTGCTGGGCTCCGGCGCAGGCGGTGGCGGGCTCCTATGCTCGGATCGCCACTCCCGCCGCCCAGGCGGTGACGATTGCGGCCCAGCGGGGCGCGATCAGTACGGCGCTCGGCAGTGCGATTGCCCAGGCGAGCGGCACGAGTGTCGCGGTGCGGCTGGTCGCGGCAGGCACAGGGGGCTGGCCGGTCTTGGGCGTGCTCGCGGGGTTGACGCTGCTGTCCGTGGCGCTCAATAACGGGCAAGTGGCCGAGATCAAAAACGCCACGGCTGGCCCGAGTGGGGTGTCGGTGGATGGGGTGGTCGTCCCGCAGGGCACGTTGCATCAATGTCCAGGCCATCCGGATTGTGACGCGAGCGCCGCCCAAGGGATTTCCATCCCAACAACCCTCTGTCTCACGGGTCCGCCATACCCGCAAGTGCCGGCGGGATGGCAAGGCTGGTTTCTCAAGCCGTCGGGCTGTTGGGCCTATCCGAATCAGGGTTCGCCTCCCGGCGTCCTCGTGCCCGGGCTGCCCGCTACGCCGCAACAGGTGACGGACTATCTCAATAATCTTCCGAGCAGTGATCCGAATTCCATCGACAGTAACGCCTCGCCCGTCGGGTCTGGGCACACGGCACCAGGCGCCGATTCGGTCACCACGATCCCCATCGATGCGACGGACGTGTCGACCCAGGTGGTGCCCACCTCACAGGTGACCCCCGATGATGTCGTGGTCAACCCGGATGCGACGCCACCGGCGGGGACTCAAACGACCTCCAGCACCAGCCAACAGACGACGACCACCGAGAAATAGTCAAATGTTGTGTATGCCGATCTGATCAGGAGGCGATTTCCTGACGGC
>JAOUMR010000121.1 GCA_029881435.1 Nitrospira sp. | reverse complement strand
TCGTAGGGACGGAAGGTGCGGTCCAGCATCAAGGGGCCTCCATGGCATGGGTCGGGTAGAACAGCTGATAGCCCATCTGGAGATTCTCTGCAAGAGGGGGGCGATCAATATCGGACAGGCTCCTAGGCCTGCGTTTTTCGCAAAGACTTCAGTATGATTTGTTCTAGTGTCCCAGATATAGATGTTCTGCTCACGCCCATACCTTCCTTGCTTATCGATCTTGTCGAGATTGATCTCATACCCGGTAAAGATCACACGGTTGTTATCGAGCCAGTAGATTCTGTGCTGACTACTTGCTTGGAACCCTGAATCCTTGAGGACGAAAGAAGAACTAGCTGCCATCTGTGGGCTCACAACCACTACAAGAAATGTCAGAATCAACCACGGTCGCTGCATGATCGAACCTCTCCAGTCGTCTCGTATATTGCCACAGGGCTCTCGATCACTCTCCCCAGAACTCGCCTGGTCTCTCCTCCTATTCAGTTCTTCGACTTCGGTTTCTGCACCCCGCGCAACTCCCACAGCATCTGCTGAATCTGCTGCTGCAGTCTCGCTAGAGCGCCAATATCTATCGCGACGCGAGTGACGACGTGGCCCTCCAATCCCTTCGGGGCTGCATGGCCGTCCTTTGCCGTCTTCTCAATCGCAGCCAGCAGCGCTGGTTCAACGAAGCCACCATTGAGATAGTCGATGCCTAGCGCGATACCGGCGTTCGTATGATTCGTCGTGCGTGGATGGACTGACGACTCGCTAGGGTTCAAGCGGACGTTGAGTGCAAGGGTGGTGTCGTTGGATTCACTCATAAGGCGCACACTCCTGTGTCGTAGATGAAAGACTTTGAGGCTGACAACAGCATGGGAGACACCCGATGAATTTGTATTCCTAATGGAATGGGTCTCACGAGTTTAAAAAGCTGCCTGAACGCTGTCAAGAACCCAGACTTCTGAACGTCTTCCCAAGCTGGACGAAGGGAATCTGCCCGAAACTGCATAACGGTTGGAAGTCCTCAGAGGAGGGGGATCAATCGAGACCGAACGATACCGATGCGGCCCTATATTCGGCCATTCCGCAACGATACAACCATATTTCTCAATCTACCTGTACGAATGGGTTAGGAGAACATGGTGTGCTCTCCTCAGTCGGCGGATACCTGAAAGGCTGCGGGTGACCTGTCGGGGGAGAGGCTTGTCTTGAACACGAGGAGCCTCAAAAAAGGAGCGGCCCCGAATGAATACCATGCTGGTCTGATGAGACACCTATGCAAAGGGGGTTGTTTTTTCTATCTTAGGCGCTACAATATCACCGCATCGTCAATGCGGATCAACTCTTCCACCACTTAATCGAGAGGCATAACCGTGACTCTGCGAACTATCCTACAACTCGTTGTTGCAGTCGGTGTCTGCGGTACCGCTGGCCAAATTTCGGCATACGACACCAGTCCCTACGCCCCCGGAAGTCTGGACCCCTGTACGCAGGTGTATTTTTCTGCCTTTACGCCTCCGCCCTTCTCGGTGGAGAACAATAATGTAGCCGTGGCGCCAAAATCGGAATTTTCATTTCTTGCATCCAAGACCACCAACTGGCCAAGCATTACCGTGAAGATCAAGGACGAAAAAGTCCCGGTCACTGTCACCACAATCACGAACGGGTACCTGGCCAAGGGTAAGCTGCCCGACAGCGTGAAAGGCCGCTACATCCGGGTCGAGATCTTCGCCAAAGGCCCCAATGACTGCGACAAAGCCGATGGATGGCTGCTGAAGGTGGGAAACTGACTGTGAACAACACGACGTGGATAGGAATCACCCTACCCACGTCGTTGCCTTCTTCCGTGCTAGACTCTTCTCAGAGTTCTTCTTCTACAGATTCGATCGATGCCCGAAGCGCTGCGACAAACGCCTCTGGCTGATTCAGGGCATTCTCGGTCAGTTGAAATTCACTGACCAACACGCCGTCTTTGTCGACCAACAACAAACGATAGCCGTCTGTCACAAGAACTCCTCGGTTTTTCTCAGGCACTATTTACGTATCGAAGCAGACGTGTCCAGAGAGCAAAGCCGAGATGGCAACAGGCTAGAAGGGAAACCGAATACCCAGCTGGACCTCGTTGGGGATGAGGTGTTGTCCAACCAAACTCTTCAGCCCGGCATTGGGGTCACTGTAGGAAGAGGATAAACCAGAGGACACGGCGTTGAGCGAACGATCAAGCTCCGTATGATAGCCACCCCCAAACCCTGCCCCGAGATAAGGCAGAAGCGTCGTTCCTCCTACGGAAATCTGTTTCGACACACTTGGCAGAGTTCTCAGGATGAGCATGTGTTCGACGGGCAGCGATGCAGATGGCGTCTGCTGTAGCTCCGCATCCCTTCCCCCTGCCAGAGCCGGAATTGCTGTCATGCCGGTGACGACGGGTCCGATCGTAGAATGTCCGTCTATCTTTGAGCCTGCATGTGAGAGTGAAACACACAGACTCGCACCCACTAGCATACCAATCGCCAGTGACCATCGTATTGGGTGAGCCTGTGACATAACTCTCACCATACAACCTGTTCGGCACTCATTCAAGAGGTGCCTGTTTCACCACGATTCCTGCCGCCTCAGCAGGGCTGACCTGGCCAGATCGCTCTGGGAGCTCCATTCGAACATCCGCTATTTTCTTGGCGAGGGGGAAACTCCACGCTATCGTACCTGCAAGACAGTGCCGGGAGGGACATTGGAGATGCTTCATGCAATCCTATGATTTAGTGGTCATCGGCAGCGGACCGGCCGGCCAGAAAGCAGCGGTCCAAGCCGCGAAACTATCTAAACGGGTCGCGCTCATCGAAAAGGCAACGCAATTGGGTGGCACCTCACTCAACACCGGCACCCTACCCAGCAAGACCCTCAAGGATACGATCGAATACCTTCAAGGTTTAGGACGGCGAGGATTGCCCAAGCTGGGGGCGGAGCTCACGCGGCGGCTCACTCTCCCCGATCTCATGGCGCGTAAAGATCATGTCATCGAAACCGAGATCCGCGTGGTCGGCGATCAATTACGGCGCAACAAGATCGAGATTCTCCAGGGCACGGCGAGCTTTGTCGACCCTCATACGGTGAGTGTGTCCCGATCAGGCGGAACAGTCGATCTGGTCCGAGCCTCCGTTGTCGTCCTGGCCACAGGGTCGCGCCCACGCCGCCCTGCGGAGATCCCGTTCGACGATGTGATCGTCTGCGACTCCGACTCATTTCTGCGTACGACCAAGCACCCTGCCAGCATCATCGTCATCGGAGGCGGTGTCATCGGAACAGAATACGCGTCTATGCTGGCCGCATTTGGAATCACGGCGACTCTCATTGATCGTCGCAACCAAATGTTGCGGTTTCTCGATCAGGAAATCGCGTGGACGCTTGAAGCGCAGATGCAGGAGAACGGTGTCGCAATACGGCTGGGGCAAGAGCATCTGGATGTTGCCATCGATGGCTCGAACCGCCCAGCCGTTCAATTGCACAATGGTGAGATCGTGACGGCGGACATGTTGCTGTACACCATGGGGCGGGTCGGCAATACGGCAGCGTTGAATCTTTCCGCCATCGGTCTGGCCACCGATCAACAAGAGCAACTCCCCGTCAACGCCCTTTACCAAACCGCGATCCCACACATCTATGCAGCAGGCGACGTGATCGGGTTCCCAGCACTTGCTGCAACCGCGATGGAACAGGGCCGCCTCGCCACCTGTCATGCCTTTCAGGTTCCTGACGCGCACGAGATCAAGGTGATTCCGTACGGCATCTACAGCATTCCCGAGGTCTCGATGGTCGGAAAGACCGAAGAGGAGCTCATCGCCGCCGACGTCCCACACGCCACTGGGAGAGCCCTATTCCGAGAAATGGCACGGGGCCACATTAACGGCGAGCTCCACGGTCTATTAAAGGTAATCTTTCACCAAGACACCCATGCACTGCTGGGCGTTCATATCATCGGCCAGGGAGCCACCGAATTGATTCATATCGGCCAAGCGGTCCTGGCGTACGGAGGAACCGTGGAGTATTTCGTCCACAACGTCTTCAATTATCCTACGATGGCGGAGTGCTACCGAACCGCGGCTCTCGACGGAATGAATCGGCTTCAGCACCATCGCCAAGCAGCGTAGATCAGTATTTGGGAGTCTTCCACAACTCGATCTCCGGCACACCAAGCTGAAGGCCGGTCGGATTGTCACAACAGCGCTTGCACAAACCTTCAAAGGGATTATAATGGCGCTGTGCTGCCGGTCGTCATGATCTACGGAGAGTCGTAGTCATGAGTACCATCCCACGCATTATCGTTCGCATCCCCCAAGCTGTACAGGATCGTTCTCACCCACCAACGACCTTCTTCGGAGGTCGGCCACCAGAGGAGGTGCGCCCATGTCCATTCCACGGACAGTCAAAACCCGTCTTGATCGAGAACATGTGCATTATGATGTCCTCCCTCATCCCCAAGCGTTCCGTGCCGCTGCCGTTGCGCACACACTCCACGTGCCCGAGCAGCAGATGGCCAAGGTCGTGATCGTGAAGGTCAAAACACAATTTGTGACGACGGTGCTGCCGGCGAGCTGGAAAATCAATCTGCAATGCCTTCGAAAGATTTTCGGGACCCACCGCCTGCGACTGGCGACCGAACAGGAAATCAAAGAACTTTTCCCAGACTGTGAGCTGGGCGCAATGCCGCCCCTCGGGACGCTCTATGGGCTTCCGGTGTATGTTGATCGGTCGCTGGCCGGGGATGGACAGATCATCTTTGAAGGTGGCACCCATTCGGAAGCAATTCGCATGCGCTACTGGGATTTCGCCGCGCTGGTGTTTCCTGTGGTGGCAGAGTTCCACAGCGAATCGATGGCGACGTGTTGACCTGATCAGCTGGCGATGGGGATCTTGTCTCTTCGGCCACGGTGCCCGTGGTAACGGTGTGTAACGTCTACTGTCGGATTAGAGGTCCACGAAGCCTGGACTTTCATGCTCGTTCAAATGGACTGGCATGGTGATCCACAGGATCAGTCGACGATCCACCTCCAGAGGAAGGGCAGGAGGACATAGGCAGCGGCTGAAACCAGCACCCCAATCGCCACACCAAAGAGGCCAGCCACATAGAGTCCGGCAAACGGCGCCGAAAACACGATCAGGATCATAAAGAGGGCCATCGAACGATGGCCTTCGTAGAACGTCCGCCGGGCCTCAGCTGAGAAGGAGCCGTTGTGGGTGGAGTCGGAACGATCTGACATGTCCGCAGTATAGACGAAACCCACCGTTCTGTCGTCCCATGGACGAGCACTCCTGGAACCGCAACGTGTCAGTGGAAGATCGGGCCCGATTCCTTTCCTCCCGCCGCACCACAACACTTCTTGAATTTCTTCCCACTGCCACAAGGACAGGGATCGTTGCGTCCGATTTTTGTGTGGTTCGAGGGTACCCGATCGAGATCGCCCGTTTCGAGCCGCGCGTGATAGATTGCACGTCCTAGATGGGCATACTCGCGCATCGCATCGGGGAAGATGTCAAGCACCGTTTGGGCAAACTGCTCCAGACTCCCCTTCCCCTTTGTTTCCTCATGGTATGCCTCGGCAAGTTTCAGCGACGTAAAGAAGCTGAGCGTCATTAGCAATGCCCCGAAGTCCTCATCGAATTCATCAGGCGTGTACTCGTTCCACACCTCTGCAAGATAGTCATAGCCCATCCCAAATCCTTGCGCCCACTGGCTCAGCGGCGCATCGGCACTCAGGTTATCCATCGGCCAGGGTCTGATCTCGCACCCTGGCGGAAGCGACACACGTCCTCCGGTTCGTTCACGGATACAATCGTTGTAGAGCGCCATCATGGCTTGGAGCACCTGCTCCGCCTCGGCCTTGGTCTCGTACAGAACCTCCTGATCGTTGAAGACAAGCGGAATCCATTCCGACGGCGGAATCAACTCAGGCCCGTTCCCCAGACTGAACAAGAAGCCGGCTAATTGAGGATACGTTAAGGTATCTTTAGGCCGCTGCGGCGAGGATAAGAAACGCGTCAAGAGCGTCGCCTGTGAACCTGTAAATAGTGGAACCGTATCCCTCATGGCTCGACCACCTCTTTAAGGAATGCACTGTCTGGCCATCGTTGGATCAAGGCCTGGCTCGTTCTGCGTGGCATCGGCGCATGCGCACTCTTGTGCGCAACAACTTACTCGCCATGGCTCCTGCTCGTACCACGACCCGAGCAGCATTAGCCCATTACCCGCGTGAGCGTATTCTCATCCGTATGGTGGAAGAGATCCGTCTGACCCGACATACGGAGTTGCGTATCCTCTTTATAGTGGAACCGATTCTTGTCGAGAATCGTTACCGTCAACTGGTAACGCACCGTCTTGAACTCCTTCTCGAGGAACCGATTCGAACAAATTCCATAGGTGCTCGATCCCGCCTCCGCGACGAGCGAAAAGGTCGTGTCCGTCGGCTCCCCCGTGCCCCCTGCAATCAGCGCCACCCCACGCGGCACAATGAAGCAGCGTAGTACCTGCCGGTCACCCGGATCCCATAGCCAGTAGCCGACCTCTTCATGGAACGGCTCGGTCTCCCCGATCCGTCGCGCCACCGTCGCATAGCGCAAGCCGTACAACACCTGCTCGTGATTACGCACCTGCCCGATCGGCTCAAACGTGATCCGCTCGCGAAACGTGTTCAGCTCCGTGCCCCGATGATCCGACGGCGCCACATCTGCACCCTTGTCCCCCTCCCAGACACCAGCCAACGCAGCCAATGGCCCGAGTTGCTTCGTCAGTTCCAATTCCATGAGGCCTCCTGAAAAACATGAGAGGAACCACGATGTCGTGCACAGCCTGCCCACGAACGAACAAGCTGAGCGAATCAGCAAGTTATTGTAGGGGATTCACGACGAGTGGTGCAAATTGGTCGGCAGGATTGGAGATTGTAGGTAGCTCAACAAACCGTCCAGAGCAGTTCCTTCTTGGTGATTCACCGCCCACAATCACGCCCAATTAGTTGGGATGGTTCACGAGTGGAGTTGGATCCTTCTCGCATGTCCGGAGTTCTCAGAGATACCTCCAGTTCCACTTTTTTTGATCTTCAGACTCAACGGTTGAAAGAGGGTCGGCCTAAGAATAGAGTCCCGCCGAGTACCAGTCCCATATCCCGAGGTTGATGCCGTTCTGGATATCCCTATGGATGACCTGATAAAAGATGGCGGTGATCTGATTGTTGCTGATCCATCCAGAAAGGAACATCGCGCGATGATATCCATACTCAGGACGATCGGGATACACACCCATGTACCCCAAGGTACCGTGTCAGCGCACACGAGGAGCAGGCAGCGGCTCATCTATCACGCCTGCCTGGCGACGGCACTGCTGGTGACGATCGCCACCACTCAGCCGGTACAGGCCGCTGGCGAAGGCCAGACGAAGTTCAAGCGTATCTCGACGCAGTACATTGCTGCTTTGGGCGATCCAGGATCGACCTCCGGGAGCGGCGCGCAATCGTGGGGTCTATGGCCCCTGGACCCAGGGCCTCGAGGCGTCAAGCTGAACCGCTATCAATCATTGAAACAGGCCGGTGGCACGGCCCCGGCCCGCTGGAAGTTCGACGAGACAGACTGGTGGCTGGAGGAACACGGCTTGATCATGGAGCAACCAACCGTTCCGCTCCCTCCCGGCAAATATGTGGTCACGGGCGCCCGCAAGGTGACGGCCGTGCTGACGATTCATTCCGCCGACAGCCATGGCGACAGGCGCTGGGAACTCGATCAAAACGCAACGCTCTACGACGTGACGCACCTCGCCTGCCGTTCCGCACGCTATACACCGGCGACGGTGGGTGGGTCGTGCTCGCCGGCCACTGCAAAGCAGGCGGCATTTCCCGTTGCGCCAGGAGGGGCGATGCCTCCGGTCGAGGGCTGCGCGAAGCAGGACTACGCGGTGCTCATCGTGATCGGCATGGGCGTGGAAAACTGAACCGCGTTGGCGCACCAACAACGTGCGCAGCTGGCTTACAAGAAACCTCTCAGTGCATCTTCTTCCACTCAGCGACGAGGCGGGAACGACATGGGTAGAGATATTCGCATCAGACGCGATGCGTGGTTGACGATAAAAGACTCCCGACCCCCTTTATTTCACAACCTGACAAGACATTGACGAGTTGATCTCGTTTGCACCGTCAATTTATTCACGATTCTCTTGCCGGGTTAACTACGTAACTGCGAAATCCTTGAAATACTGACATCTGAGAATTTGGCTCAGCTCTTGCTTAACTTCGCTGGCAGCTGTGATCGTAACCACCTAGGAGGGATCAATGGAATGTCCAAAGTGTAAAGGGATGATGCTGCTGGAACGGTTCTCAGATTTCTTTCTGGTGTTCTATGCATGGAAATGCATCAACTGCGGGGCCATGATCGACCGCACTATTTCCAACAATCGCCGAAAGAGTCTGGCGGCCCGTGAGTCCCAGACCATTGCTGCGCACTAAGAAGCCGAAGCACAGGGGACGGACAATTTGTATTCTCGGATTGCTCATGGAGGAACCATCCGTCCCACGTGCTATACCCCGACGACGGTGGGTAAGCATGCTCACCGTCCAACGCAAAGCAGGCGGCGTTGGCCGCTGCGCCTGGAGCCACAATGCTTCCGGTCGAGGGCTGCCCGAAGCAGGACTATGCGCTGCTCATCGTGATCGGCATGGGGGTGGAAGACTGAACCACGGTGGCGCTCCGACGGCTCGCGCAGCGAGCTCAAGAAGAGACTCGCGGTACCTTTTCTGCTTTCGGTACATTTTCTGCTTTTATCTCACTGTCCGAATATCCTGAGCCTCCGCTGGTTCCAGGTCAGATTCTTTCGGCACAAGGGAATAATTGTTTCGAGCTAAACGAGCATTGGCCCAAACGAAAAGTAGGTCACTGTAGTCCGGCAAACGAAGAGACTCCGCGACTTTGACGAGTTTCTTCCTTCGAAGCAATTCGGCCAACTTCAACCGGATGTAGTGAATAATATCAACAAACCTACCTAATATGGCTCCTGGCATGCGCTTGCCGTGAAGTTCAAAAAATACCTTCAAATCGTTTTGCTGCTCAGAATCGTTGAAATAATACCTTTGGTAGTTGGAAATTGATCCATTCTTCTTAATTCCAAATTTATCCCTCCTTACCCCATGTTGTTCGAGTATTCTGCGTGGGATAGGTCTATCGTAGTCACCGCCAATTCGCCATGGATCCATACCAGAGCTATCGTTAATTTGTTTCAAACAATCGATTCTGGAAGCCCCGATGGATGGAACATTAGCAAGAAACACCCCTTTGTGTAATCGCCATTCGGCCAACTGACAGCTGGTCGTGTCATATCGATCAAGGAAGTGATTGGAATCATTGAATTTCTTTTTGAACCCACTTTGCCACACAAAATCACCGGCTGTTCCCAGAACCAAAAGAGTCAAATCATCCGGATAATCAAATAGTGTCATGTTTAAGTCGCGAGATTCTCCCAAACCCGCCAAAACTAGATCGATGTTTCGATAAGCCGATCGACGTTCACTAACACTTTTTACCGGGATCCCAAGCTTTTCCGCGATCTCTTCACCAGAATCATCAACCCCCCGTCTTCCGATGCGCGAGATTGTAAGAGCCGAACGAATGTCAAGGGGCTTGGCGATCGCTGCGGAGGCGCCCGAATCATATCCCTTAGAAATTGTTGC
>JAOUMR010000120.1 GCA_029881435.1 Nitrospira sp. | reverse complement strand
GACTTGCACCTGGGAGGTGCACGCAGACAGCTAGTGCTCAGATATCCTCTGCCGCATCCAGCACGGACTCTGGCTGGCTCGGCAGACTTTTCTGGATGGCTTACGTCCGGATTAGGGGATGAGATATAAGGGAGGTCGCAATTGGGTTCTTCTACACGATTGAGGTAAGGAGGAGTTCATCTCGCGTGATCTTCTCTACCTTCGAGCGAGGCCTGAGGAGAAGACGAGTACCCCTTGCTCAGTATCACTCATGGCTCTCTTGATCTTCGTCGTGGGAACTCCGGCGCAGCAGTTTCCACATTTCACGAACTGATGGATGGGGCTCGGTGAACTCAGGTTGAGAGAGATCAATACGGATGTTATAGAGGCGATTGTTCACGTTCTGGACTTGGACAACCGGATACCAGCAATCGTACAGTTGCTCCCAGCAATCGCGATACGATAATCGTAAGAAGCACCGACTCATCGGCTTCATGCGGATTGGAGCGTCCGGCCCAAGAACGATGGGGATGGAATGTCTCTGATATCGAGGGCCGTGCGGATGAAGAGCTTTAACAGAAAAGCTTCCATCCCATCCAGTTAACTGCAGGAGGCTATCGTAGGCCACCCCGGGCCCAAGATTTTCTACTTCCGGTGTCAGTGTGACGACGTCTGCTGTGCTCATCGTCGAGAGGTTGGTCACGCGAAGGGTTGGTTGATATTCTCGGAATTCCTTCCTGGTCTTGTTGAGGAATCGGCGCAGGAGGAACCAACCGATGCTTCCCAGGATGAGAACAATGAGCAGAAGTATGAGCAGTGATCCGTCCACGGTGCCAATGTCTTGGGCAAAGAGGGCTATTCGTCTGGTGATGGAGAAAACCTACGTGGCGGAGGAGCGGGTGTCAACCATCAGATTACGATCATAGAATTGCGGGCACAGTAGGGCGCCCTCCGCAACTTGTTGAGGTGTCGGGAGGACGGTGCGCTGTGATGAGGTCTGAAATGGGAAAGCCAAGCGCCTGAGCCTTGGCGATCAAGCGTTGGTAGGTCGGGTCGTCAAGTTGAGGATGACGTGACAGAATCCAGAGATAACGGCGGTCCGGCGTGCCGACCATTGCAATGCGATACTCAGTATCAAGATCGATGATCCAATAGTTGCCTTCCCGGGATGGGCCAATGAGTCGTGCGAAGAAGTTATCGAATGTCACCGCCAATTTGGCATTCGTCGTAGGGTCCACCACCGTTGCAACTCCATCGACTTGATCGAGGGTTCCTGAATCAGTCACGCATTCGTTATGCACGCCGACCTTGTTATCGGGAAGAATCGTATACATGGCCTTCGAGTTGATGCAATGCCGTTGAAACCACATCGGAAGCCGAGCGATCTCGTACCATGTGCCGGCATACCGGGCGAGATCTACGGATGCCGCCGTCTGGAGTGGTTGTTTTGATTCCATTCCTGCGCACCCTACAAAGAAAAGTGTGCAGATGCTCACGAGACAACATGCCCTGGTCATTCTTGGATCGAGCCTTTCGATATTGGTCTTGTACTCTCTGATCGCTCAAAAAGCAATGCTGCTCCAGGTTTGAAGGTCAGGTAGTACCACACCCATTCCAGCATCACCCGTACTCGGTTCCTGAGTCCGATGAGGAAGAAAATGTGAACGAAGCACCAGATCAACCAAGCAAGAAGTCCCGAGGCATGGAGTGGGCCAAATTGAGCGACGGCTTGTGCACGGCCTATTGTGGCCAGCATGCCACGGTCTTTATAGACGAAAGGTGGGCGTTGCTTCGGGACCGTGCCTTGGTTGATCAAGCTGGCTACGTATCGTCCCTGCTGGATGGCCACTGGAGCAACTCCAGGCAATGGCTTCCCGTCTTTCCCCTGACAGTGTGCCGCGTCTCCGATGACAAAGATCCACGGATCGTCCGGGATTGTCAGGTCAGGTCGGATTATGATCCGATCTGCAGAATCCTGAGGAATTGAAAGGGTCTTTAGAAGAGGGGAGGCCTTATTGCCTGCAGCCCAAATGATATTGTTTGATGGTATCCATTCTACGCCTACCATCACGCCGTGGTCGTAAATCGCACTCACCGGGCTGTCCAACTTGATGGTCACGCCCATCCGAACGAGCGCATGGGTGGCCTTCATCGAAAGTGTTGGGTCAAATCCAGACAGAATGCGCGGGCCGACCTCGACAAGGATGATCGAGAGAGCATCAGGTGGTAAGGAGGGAAAATCTTTGTCGAGGACTCTCCTGCCGATTTCGGCCAGCGATCCGGCCAACTCCACTCCTGTTGGACCGCCTCCCACGATGACGTATGTTAGCTGTTCCTGGGTAAGGGTGTTGCCGCTCGCCTGTTCCGCCTCTTCAAATGTGCGCAACATCCGTTCTCGCAATTGGACGGCATCGGTCATCGTCTTGAGTCCTGGGGCCCACGATTCCCAAGCATCATGTCCGAAATAGGCGTGACGAGATCCTGGAGCGATAACCAGAATGTCGAAGGGGATCTGCATGCCCTTCCGCAGGTGAACGACCCGAGCCATTCGATCGATCGAAACCACCTCATCCATCATGACACGAACGTGGGGCTGGGACCGAAAAAGAGACCGAAATGGCCACGCGATGTCGCCAGGAGACAACGCCGCGGTGGCCACTTGGTAGAGCAGCGGCTGAAAAAGATGGTGGTTCGTGCGGTCGATCAGGGTGACATCGGCCTCCCACAGAGCACGTGCAACGGTCAGGCCTCCGAAGCCACCTCCTATGATGATAATCCGCTTGTGAGCCGTGGGACTCTGCTCTGCTTGCGTCGTATCACATCGGCTGGTTGTCGTGTGTTGTTGTTGCATTGTGCAGTGTAGTGCCACTCTTCCGCTCGAATCTAGTAGATTTTATGCTGTCAGATCTCAACCGGGTAAGGGCATCGGGAAGGAATCGAGCAACCGGTCGGTTCGATTGACGACTACGAACGGTGAAAGAGGAAGGTCTACTCGACCACTTTCCACAAGGCATCAAAAGGTACTTGAGCGGGAGGTGGGAACCCAACCGGTGAATCAATGTCGGACATCACGCCGCGCGACGGATAGGGGGGCGATCCTCAACAACATTCTCATGCGCAGGATCTGTGGATGAAGCACTGTGCTGAGGGGACGGTTGTTCACACAGCAGTCGGGCACCTGGCTTGAAGGTGAGATAGTACCATGTCCATTCCGACATGACGCGTATTCGATTTCTGAACCCAATCAGGAAGAAAACATGAACAACACACCAGAGGGTCCACGCCACGATTCCTGATGCGCGGAATGGGCCGATCTGGGCGACAGCTTGAGCACGGCCGATGGTCGCCAACATACCTCGATCCTTATAGGTAAACGGTGGACGTTGCTCCGGCGGGAGCTCTTCATTGATGACCTTGGCGACATATTGGCCCTCTTTCATGGCGACCGGGGCGATTCCCGGCAAGGGGTTCCCATCGCGACCAAGGCAATGGGCAGCGTCACCGATGACGAAAATCCACGGGTCATCTGGAAGTGTCAGATCCGGTCGGACCTTGACCCGACCGCATGAATCTTGAGGAGCCTCCAGCGTGTTCAGCAGGGGCGATGCTTTGTTCCCCGCTGCCCAGATGACATTGGCGGACGGGACCCTTTCGCTGCCGACCACCACTCCGTCCGAACGAACGGCACTGACCGGGTTATTCAGTTTAACCGTAACTCCCATGCGTTCGAGTACGGCCAGGGCTTTTGCCGACAGCTTGGGATCGAAGCCCGGCAGCACGCGCGGGCCCGCCTCGACGAGGACGATCGAAAGATCCTCCAAGCGCAAATGAGGATAATCCGGCCCCATGGCCTTTCTCCCGATCTCAATGAGTGAACCGGCTAATTCAACCCCTGTGGGCCCTCCTCCGACGATCACGAAGGTGAGGCGATTCTGTGTCCCAGTCTCAGCTCGTTGCCGTTCTGCGACTTCGAAGGCGAGCAACATCCGCTCGCGTAAATGGACGGCATCAGCCATGGTTTTGAGTCCTGGAGCCAGCGCTTCCCATTCATCGTGCCCAAAATAGGCATGACGCGATCCTGGCGCGACAATTAAGAAGTCAAAAGCAATTGGGGCGCTGTCTCGGAGACGGACCACCCGAGCGGTTCGATCGATCGACAACACGTCATCCATGACCACACGGACGTTCGGCTGTGAACGGAAGAGTGTGCGCAACGGCCAGGCAATGTCGCTGGGAGACAACGCAGCGGTCGCTACTTGATAGAGCAACGGCTGGAAGACATGGTGGTTTGTGCGGTCGATCAAAATCACATCGACATCGTGCAGGAAACGCGCAACCGTCATGCCCGCAAATCCACTGCCAATAATGACGACGCGCTTTCGAATCATGGGATGAGATAGGAGGGTAGGCTTAATCAAAAATCAACTTTCGCCAAATTTGGAACGTTTTCAAGCTACTTGTAGAGCGGGAAACTATCAAATGCTTCCTCTCAACCCGCTTCTGCGCCCTCTCTCTAAGAATCGGCAAGTCCTATTTTTTCTTGAGTCCATTAGTCGGCGACCCACCAGGCCTGGCCATCTGGATGGCTGCTGCTACACTTATCACGATGGACTTGGGGGGGGCCGCTCCCGATTGAGATTGGCCTGAATGGGGGGAAAGGAGTGTCCAGTATGACTGTCAAAGCTATTCACGCGATGAAAATAGTCCGACTAGCTTGTCTCACCGGGATCTGTGTGGCGGTGGGAGCCTGCTCCGGCGGCTATCATACGGCAAACTTGAACGGTGAGAAGAAGGTCTATCGCGTTGATGAACAGGGAGCTAAGACCCTCGTGTACGAGACCGACCAAGCCGGAAAGACGACCATACACGACGCTGATGATCCTCTGACCAAGAAGCAGGTTGCCGCACAAGAGAGAGCGGAACAGGTCAGTGCCGAAAGGGCTGGACAACGTGAGCCGTTGAGTCTAGTCCCGAAACGCAAGCCGAACGACCCCATCTATGTGACTCTCACCCCACCGGTGTTGGATGACAATATGCAGCGGGCAGAGCGCTCAAAAGGAGTGGTGGCTAAACAGATTCGACGTGAATTCGTTGGAGACCCCGTCATAAAACTGACCGACGAGCATCGGCATCGGTCAGGCCTCTTGAAGCCGCGTATGCGAGTTGATGCCGCCGTCGAGGTATCACCCAAGGTTTCGCTACGAGAAGCCTACGGGATCGATCGAAAGACCGGCAAGCGGAGCAAAGTCTTGGCGGTCATCTTCGAGGCGACCATCACTTCGCAAACGCCGCCGGCAACCTATACCGTGTCCGAATCAGGCCTTGTCTTGAAGAACCTGGAAGTCTCCAAGCGATTTGCCAAGCAGGTGAAGCAAGTCATTTTGGAGCAAATCGGCCCCAACCTTCCTGCCCAGTGACCAGACGTTCCCACACCTATTGCAAAACGAGCTATCTCAAATACTCCGCGACTTGAAATCACGAACATTGAACGGCCAGCTTATGTGATGAGACTCACTTGTCATTCATGTCATAATGCCGACCGCTTCAGCGTGAGTACCAGATGGCAAAGATCAATACACCCGTCTCTCGAATCACGATCACCGATATTTCCGGGACGCTACGCATCGTCATTCCCTGTAGCCGTAGCTGGTTCATCATCGGATTTTTGGGGTTTTGGATCTGTGGCTGGGCGGTGGCTGAATTCATGGTCTCCAGCCAGTTTTTACAGGGTGATGCTCCGCCGGAGGGAGAATCTTTCATGCTGGCCTGGTTCGCCGTCTGGACGGTCGGTGGGCTCTTGGCCATCTATGCCTGGCTGTGGCAGGTAATCGGGAAAGAGATTGTCGCTGTCCATGGTCAGACGTTCACAACTCGACGCGACGTTGGAGGATTCGGGTTTGACAAGGGATATGATCTTCTGCAGATGCGAGATCTGCGTGTTGCGCAAGTCGGATTTAACCCACTGGATGTCTCGTCTAGTCTTCAATTATGGGGAATCGGCGGCGGGGTGATCGCCTTTGACTATGAAGCGAGAACCGTTCGCTTCGGTGCGGGCCTTGATGAAGCAGAAGCCAAGGAAATCGTGACCGCGATCACACAGCGATACCGCATTCAGGATAGTGCGACGACCTAGGTGGCAGGTCTAGTCCGCCGCGTTCGATCAGACAGAATAGCTCTCGTTATGCGCCATAAGCGTTAAGTCTCTGCCGCTATGGTTATTGAAGATAAATTCGAATTGGGGGACGCAACTTGTGACACAGAGGAGGACTACCGCACTGAAGAATCTGCCAAGGGCGAAATCTTTCGGATAGCCATTCATCGATTCAACCATGTACAGATCGCCGTGCACCATGAAAATGGCGATGGAAAATTTGACGGGCAGTTAGTGGCGACCATTCTTGCTCCGTCGAGCAGAACCTCGCGTTCCGCTGGACTTGCGAGCAGAGAGCCATTTCTTGAACGAGGCCTGGCTTTCACCGGATGGTTTGCCGGCAAGGAGGCCCTCGATGCTGATATCCTCATTGAGTTTGCTCCAATGAATCCCGTGCCCTCGGCCGATCAATCGCCAGTTGTTACGTTCTGCTGGTGTTGCGTGAACTAACCGAGGGAACCAGGCAAGCGGCACTGATAGACTCCGCCCATCGCTGAGTTCTACGGTCAGCGTGTCTTCGGTCACTGTGACTGATTCTGCCACCGGTAGCGAGATCTCAACCGCCGAAGTATTCATCCCATGCCTCCCGGAGGGTGTCTTGATGCTCAGTCATCAGTTTATACAGTCGGCCGATTTCAGGACGTGAAAATCCGCCGCTTTCGTGCAGCCTGATCGGATCAAGCCAAAACTTCGCCACCTTGTCTTCTCGTTCGATATGTATGTGGGGCGGTTCATCCCGATCACCCGCATAGAAGAAGAACCGATAGGGACCGGTCCTCAGAACTGTCGGCATGAACGTACGCTCATCACGAGCCGTATCTTAGCATGTCGGCTCTCTTAGCTGAAGTACTCGGCTACTTTTCTGAGGCTGGGCTGTGTGATCAGTGGATTTGTCGCCTTCTGTAAATACTTGTCTTAGTGAACGACTACGTTCTGTGCCGATTCGAGAACGGTATGGCTGGTGATGGGTGTTGGAACGCGGGCTGTAGAGCCAGACACGCCAGGGCCGAGTTTTCGCAAGACCCTGGCGGCGTGAAACTGGCTGGTTTGAGTGCTACTGCACGTCGACGGTGATGGTCTGGCTGGCTGCGACGAGGGCGTGGTCCTTTGTAGCGCCCGTCACGGTAATTTGATGCGTCCCTCGGCTCAGGCCCTTGAACGTTCCACCAAAACCCTTCTGATACTCGTTGTCCACGAATACGTGGGCATGGGCAGCCTTCGAGCCTTTGGTCAACTCGTATTTCAGCTCAAAACTGTCACTGACTTTGTCCCCGGCCTTGGGAGACGTAATCACGATCTTCGACCCATCCTCTATTGGTGTATCGGCTGCGAAGACTGGTGCTCCGCTCAGATAGCCGGCTAATGCGATTCCTAACCCCATGAACGCCATACGTCTCATCACATGCATCAAGACCTCCAAAATTGAAATTGTTTCGTAACTCGTTCACTCTAGCACTCCCGATGGGTAGATGGTGGTCTCTATTGACCAGTTTTTGTTGGACGAACATGCGACCATGCTATTTGTAAAGGATCCACTATGAATGCGTGTCGCTAGAGTCCGTTCCATCACAATTCACCAGGAGGTTCTCAATGAAGAAGATTGTGTTATCCATAGCCACGGTCGTGTGCCTTGTGGGATTTGGTGCATTCTCGTTTGCCGAGGATATGGGAAAGATGAAGGATACAATGAAAGGCAAAGCGGACAGTATGATGGGCAAGAAAGACGCGATGAAAGGTGAGGAAGTGAAGGGAGACATGAAGGCGCATGACGGGATGAAGGGTGAGATGGGGGAGGCCAAGGGTAAGGGAAAGATGGAGGGGATGAAGGATAAAGTTGGAGAGATGAAAGACAAGATGACGGGCAAGACGGGAGAAATGGGTAAGTAAGACAAGCAGCCGTCCCAACAGATTTCTGTCCTCACGGCCTGCGCGCAGGTACACTGCGCGCAGGCCGTGTCGTGTTCACTCGACATTGAGCTCGATCGCACAGATGGTGTCGGATGCGACCGACAAGTCCCGACCCCTTGCCGCAGTACACACCTGTCCGCTGCGGGGGAGTACAATCGAGCGAACTCTTACGTGCGTACCTCAATCTTACCTATTGACGGGGTCGATTACGGCACTGTGCATTCCGCGCGATGGGATTGACCAGGAATCCAATCGTCAATGACCACACCTTCAAAAAGCACTCTTCAACAGATTCCGGCAGGAGTATGGGTACTCGGCTTTGTCAGTATGCTCATGGACATTTCTTCGGAGATGATTCACAGCCTGCTGCCGCTGTTCATGGTCACCACGCTTGGTGCCAGCGCGTTCGCGGTTGGCTTGGTGGAGGGGCTGGGTGAATCCACGGCTCTAATCGTCAAGGTGTTTTCCGGCACCATCAGCGATTATCTGGGCAAGCGCAAAGGCTTGGCCGTACTGGGCTATACAATCGGCGCGCTCAGTAAGCCGCTCTTCGCCATAGCCTCCATGACGGGCGTCGTGCTGACTGCCAGAATGCTGGATCGGATCGGCAAAGGCATACGAGTCGCGCCGCGCGATGCCTTGGTTGCGGACATGGTGCCGGCACACGTGCGCGGTGCCGCGTTCGGCCTGCGCCAGTCCCTCGATACCGTTGGGGCTTTTCTCGGACCGCTGTTGGCCGTTGGCTTCATGCTGCTCTGGGCCGACGATTTCCGTGCGGTGTTCTGGGTGGCGGTGATTCCCGGCTCGATGGCGGTCGCGCTGTTGGTGTTCGGCCTGCGTGAGCCGGAACATCATCAGGAGGGGCATCGCGTCAATCCGCTTCGGCGCGAAAACCTCAAACGCCTTGGCAGCTCGTATTGGTGGGTGGTGGGCGTTGGCGCGGTGTTCATGCTGGCTCGGTTCAGCGAGGCGTTTCTGGTGTTGCGTGCTCAGCAGAGCGGCATATCACTTGCCTTCGTGCCACTGGTGATGGTTGCCATGAACGTGGTCTACGCGCTATCTGCGTATCCCTTTGGCAAACTCTCCGACCGAATGAGCCATACCACGTTGTTGGCGCTTGGCTTCATCGTGTTGATCGCGGCCGATCTGGTGTTGGCGACCAGCGGGCATTGGGGTGTCGTATTGGCAGGCGTCGCGCTCTGGGGCGTCCACATGGGCATGACGCAGGGTCTGTTGGCGGCCATGATTGCCAATACCGCACCGCCCGATCTGCGCGGCACGGCATACGGATTGTTTAGCCTGGTCAGTGGACTGGCCATGCTACTGGCGAGCGTGTTGGCTGGCCTGCTCTGGGATCACCTTGGGGCATCGTTCACCTTCTATGTCGGCGCCGCTTTGTGCGCAATTTCGCTCTTGGGTCTGGCGTGGGGCAAACAATCGTCGCGTGCTGTCTGATACTCTATGGCGTCGACAGGCCGTTGATTCTCTTTGCCATTCCAGCTCAATCCATCTGGCGCCTATTGACGACAATCGATCTCATGGCCTCGGCATTCATCTCAGGCTTCCATGGCAGCGTTAGGTCAACGAGTTCTAGTGTAGTGCTGCATAAATAGCTGTACTTATTCTGCCGTGCGAGTATAGTCCTCCGCCAGTGGAGGACCTGCCCATGCGTATCGCCCCATCTCTTC
>JAOUMR010000119.1 GCA_029881435.1 Nitrospira sp. | reverse complement strand
CGCTTCGTGAAAAAACAAGAGGTGCAGTGGACGCCCTTCCTGCTTCAGACTCGAACTCAGGTACTCAATGGCGACCTCGATGCTGCATTCCGTGAGTGGTATCCGCCGTTCCGACAGGCAGCCGCATGCCCCCCGGGTTTGTGATGTTCTCGAACGCCTATTACTGATACACGCGATGGCGCATCGAAAGAAGAATCATCAGGCGGCTGTGCAATGCGGTGAGATCCTCAAGCAGTTCGATCTTGGTATCACGAAGAAGGTCTCCGAACGCACGGGCTCCCTGCCCACCCACGGCAACAGGCCATCGGGTGGCCAGTGGTTCAAGATCTTTGAGTTGTTGAAACATGGCAGCCTCAGACTTTGCTTCAGTGAGAGAGAGCAGTACGAGATCGGGGCTGATCTTTTCGCAGAAGGCCACGAGGTCCGCATGCGGAAGGTTCGGGCCCAGGTAATAGACCTGACAACCTCTGGTCGCTGCGGTATAGGCGACAGCTTGGGCTCCGATTTCATGCGTTTCCCCTTCCGGACACGCGATCAAGACACGCGGACCGAATTCATTCACCGGCAGCTGATTCATGACCGAAAATAACTTCTGCTGGATGAGCTTCGTCACGTAATGCTCGACGCCGGTACTAAGACGGCCTTCGTGCCACAGGTCCCCGATGCGCCGTTGCAGTGGGAGTAAAATCCGCTGGATGGCTTCCTCGAACGGGATGACGGCCACGGCGCCGTTGAGCTTCCGCTCGAACCCCGCCTTATCCATCGGGTCAAGCAACCCCACCAAATCATCTAACAGATTGTCATGAGGTTTCTGGTCCTCTGTGGTCAAGGGGGTGGCGAGACGCATACGTGCGACGAGCGAATTACGCCCCTCCGTTGCGAGACCCCCGATCGTTTCGCCTAGTTCCATTTGGGCCTTCACAAAGCGAAGGAGTGCGACATCCTCATCACTGTACTCGCGATACCGATTCGAACTTCTCGAAGGTGTAACAAGCCCATACCGCCTCTCCCACACGCGAATAACATCCTTTGAGAGTCCAGTCAATTTTGCAACCCTATGAATTCTATGCTTATTCATAAACATTTAAACATTATATTTGAATGTCTAATGTTTGTCAAATATACTTCACTAGCACTATTGACACATTAGACATCATGCCTTATACAATAGACGTACAAGATACAAACATTGCACACACTAAAATGGAGGTCGTCATGGCAGGGAAATTCCGTCAATACTTAGGCGCATCGGGCGGCGCCCTGCTTCTTGGCGCCGTTCTTATGGTCGGAGCCATCGCCGTGGTCTTCGGCGGCGAGCATGCCCTTTCCAGAACCGAGTTCTGCGTGAGCTGTCATTCCCAAACCTACCCGTACGAGGAGCTGAAAAAATCCTCGCACTATGGCGCACTCGGGGCCGATCCAGGCTGCAAGGACTGCCACGTCCCCCAGGGCTTAGGAAACTTCCATCTGGCCCTGTGGACGCACGTGTATGACGGGACGCGGGCGCTGCTTGCGGAGATGAAGTATGACTACTCGACAATCGAGAAATTTAACGAGCGCCGGCCAATCATGGCCCACTATGCGCGCATGTCCCTCAAAAATTGGGACAGCGTCACCTGTCGGGACTGCCACAAGAATACGAAGCCACCCGGCGCATCGGCGAAGGCCGCGCACATGAAGATGGAAACCGAGGGCGCCACATGCATTGACTGCCACCAGAATCTGGTTCATAAGAAAGTCCCGGAGAGCGATCTCAATGCGAGTTTAGCTCAGGGCATGGTGGTGTTAAAGGAAACCAATAAAAAAACGGAAGAAGAAGACGACTGATCCAGCTCTCTTACCCGGTCCAATCCGACATCAAACGGCCAATGTTTGTTTCGTAGCAGGACACTACTGAAAGGTTGAACAGATGATTGATCACTTCTTCCAGACTACGCAGACTCAGGCCAGCAAACCTCAGCTGTGGAAGACGTTATCTCCGTGGACTCCTATCTCAAGCCAGCACAATTGCCAGAGCCAGAGAAGGAAGTGGCGAATGAGCTGGGGGAAGATCAGGAGATTCGTCCTGGTGGTGATATCCATCCTAATTGTAACTGGAACGATAGCCCACTCAGAAGAACTCATGCCATTGGATACCGTTCCGGCGGCTTATGCCAAGAAAAAGATGCCGGCCGGCTGGTGGACGGATTCAAAGGTCATTAAGGAGGGAAGAGACATTTATTTCGGTGAAGCCATCCCACTTGTCGCCTGTAGCTCTTGCCATGGACAGGATGGACAGCCGGTAAGCAGCGGGGGGGGGCTCCGTGACCAGAACAATGTCAGCCGTTTCTCAGACAGTTACTGGTACTGGCGAGTGGCGGAAGGGATTCCAAAGACCCCCATGATGCCCTGGAAATCACTCCTTTCAGAAGACCAGATATGGAAAGTGATCGCGTTCATCCATACCTTCTCGCATAAGGGTAAACCCTCGCAACACACGGATTATAAGGCAGAGTCACGACCGAAGAAAGTCGTCGTCAAAGATCCGGCCCCGATGATACTCGTGCCAGCAGGCGAATTTACCATGGGGAGCGATGATGGTAATGACGATGAAAAGCCAGCGCACCGAATCAGCCTCGATGCCTATTATATAGATCAGCACGAAGTGACGGTCGGGCAATATGGGGAGTTCCTAGAAGCCAACAGTTTTGACCCTCCGCCGACGTGGACAACCATGGCCCAGCCTACCAATGAGAACCGTCCGGTTGTCAATGTGGATTGGAAGGATGCGAACAACTATTGCCGGTGGGCCGGCAAGCGGCTGCCGACAGAAGCGGAATGGGAGAAGGCGGCACGGGGAACGGACGGTCGTACGTATCCCTGGGGCAACGATCCCCCCAATCAGCTCCGCGCAAACTATGGGAAGGACAAGTGGGATAACCACAGTGCGCTGGTGCCGGTGGGGCAATTGAAAGACGGCCAGAGCCCCTATGGGATCCATGATCTGGCAGGGAATGCCTGGGAATGGGTGAGCGACTGGTACGACCCAGAGTATTATACGAGCAGCCCGTCGCGAAATCCGAAGGGGCCGGACAATGGTAAGTACAAAGTCTTGCGGGGCGGCTCGTGGGACCTTGCTGCCGAGAACCTGCGATCTTCGCGCCGGGACTTCAACATATCATCGACCACCGACTATGACTCACCGGCGTATCGGAACTTCAACAGCGGGTTCCGTTGTGCGAAGAGTCCGTAGAATTTTGGTCTTCCCCCGACGTCCCAGGTTCAGCAGTATCCCAAGGCCAACTGATGACGTGGTTTCCATCACTGTCTTCTGACGTCTTTGAGAAAAGAGGGGATCTATATGACACGACATAACACACGAATAGCTCTAGGGTTGACCGGACTTCTAGCCACGGTCCTCACCACTACCCTGCCTGTCCAGTCAGCATTCGGCGAAGGTGGGGCCCGACGTGATGTGGTGCGTCACGAAGAGCAGAGCGTCAGAGATGCCATCAAGCACGCGACGGAAGCGGTGGACCACGGCAAACAGGGCTATGCTGAGCAGCTGGTGACCCATGCCGAGGCCTCGCTACAGCTGGCCATGCGAGGAGGCACAGACCCCCATGTGGCCGAAGCGATTACCAATCTGAAAGCAGCGATTGAGCATGGGATGGCTGGTCATGCGGACGTGGCCACGAAACATGCCGAAACTGCCCTCACCCATCTCTCTCAAAGCAAGTAACGGATGAACGCCGGTCGTGGGTCAGTTTGAATTCAACGACGCCACCGCATGTAAATTTGGCAACTGATTGCATGGCGTCGAGGCTCAACAAAGAGATGTTCACGATTGACCAGACTTTGTTTGACGAACATGCGACCATGCTCTTTCAAAATGACCCACGACCAAACTACGACACCAAACTTAAGGGGGCCATTATGCTGAGGGTAAAGATAACAAGTTTCGTCCTGTTTGTGTTTGCCCTGTCACACTTTGGATACGCTGAAGAGCATCACGGACCAAAGCCTATTACTGATAAGCACACGATGTCGAACCAATTCTGGTGGCCTGAGAGACTTGATCTCATGCCCCTTCGGCAACATGCAGCTGAGTCCAATCCCATGGGCAAACAGTTTCAATACGCTCAGGAGTTTAACAAGCTCGATCTAAAGGCTGTGAAGAAAGACCTCAAGGAGTTGATGACAGCCTCACAGGACTGGTGGCCGGCAGATTACGGTCACTATGGACCATTTTTTATAAGAATGGCCTGGCACAGTGCCGGCACCTACCGCGTGGCTGACGGTCGAGGCGGAGCTGGCGGCGGTCAACAGCGCTTCGAGCCTCTGAACAGCTGGCCTGATAACGCAAACCTTGATAAGGCGCGGCGGTTGCTGTGGCCGATCAAAATGAAATACGGGACTAAAATTTCATGGGCCGACTTGATGGTCCTGACGGGGAATGTTGCCATGGAATCGATGGGCTTCAAGACCTTTGGTTTTGGCGGCGGGCGTGTGGACACGTGGGAAAGCGATTTGGTCTATTGGGGGCCTGAGAAGAAATGGCTCGCGAATGAGCGACACAAGGGTGACGGAAAGTTAGACAACCCACTTGCGGCTGTTCAGATGGGCCTCATTTATGTGAACCCAGAGGGACCGAACGGTAATCCTGATCCAATAGCGGCAGCGAAGGATATCCGAGAAACGTTCGGTCGTATGGGGATGAACGATGAAGAGACTGTTGCTCTGATCGCGGGCGGCCACACCTTCGGCAAAGTCCATGGCAATGGGGATCCATCCAAATGTGTCGGGGCCGAGCCCGCGGCTGCCGCGATTGAGGAGCAGGGGTTTGGCTGGAAGAACACGTGCGGGTCCGGCAAGGGTGCCGATACCATTACGAGCGGGTTGGAAGGCGCTTGGTCTGTCAACCCGATTGCATGGACCACTCAATACTTAGACAACCTATTCTCCTTTGAGTGGGTGAAGACAAAAAGCCCGGCCGGCGCCACACAATGGATTCCAAAAGATGGCCAAGCAGCGAACCTCGTGCCCGATGCGCATGACAAAACTGTCAGACATGCTCCCATCATGTTAACGACGGACCTCTCACTTAAATTCGACTCCAGTTATCAGCAAATTGCCAAACGCTTCCTTGAAAACCCGAAGGAGTTTGAACTCGCATTCGCGAAAGCATGGTTCAAGCTCATTCATCGTGATATGGGACCTCGCGCACGTTATCTTGGCAAGGAAGTTCCCCAGGAGGACCTGATCTGGCAAGATCCCATTCCTGCGGTCAATCACAAGCTGATCGGCGCCAGCGACATGGCGAGTCTTAAGAAGACCATCCTAGCTTCTGGATTGACTGTCTCTGAACTTGTTCGAACCGCCTGGGCATCTGCTGCGTCTTTCCGCGGGACCGATAAGCGTGGTGGGGCCAATGGAGCACGTATTCGCCTGGCTCCCGCAAAGGACTGGCCGGTCAATAACCCGGATGAACTGGCGAAGATCCTTGCCCGCTTAGAGGGCATTCAAAAGGACTTCAACAGGGGGCACACCGATGGGAAAGCCTTGTCAGTGGCGGATCTGGTTGTCTTGGGTGGAGTTGCGGCTATTGAAGAGGCGGTTAAGACCGCTGGATACACGGTGGAGGTCCCCTTTACACCAGGACGGATGGACGCATCACAAGAGCAAACTGATGTCAGTTCGTTTGCCGTCCTTGAGCCGAAAGCCGATGGGTTCCGCAACTACTATGGCGAGGGCAACTATCTGTCGCCTGCGGAAATGCTTATTGATCGGGCCAATATGTTGACACTCACCGTCCCTGAAATGACGGTTCTCGTGGGCGGTCTGCGAGTGTTGAACGCCAATGCTGGACAATCGCAGCATGGTGTGTTCACGAACAAGCCTGGGACATTGAGCAACGACTTCTTCGTCAACTTGCTCGACATGTCCACCAAGTGGCAGAAGTCATCCAAGTCTGAAGGGATTTATGAAGGTGTCGATCGAAAGACCAATGAGACCAAATGGACGGCGACACCTGTCGACCTCATTTTCGGATCTCACTCTGAACTTCGCGCGGTTGCAGAAGTGTACGCTGCCGAAGATGGCAAACAGAAGTTTGTTCGTGACTTTGTGACGGCATGGAACAAGGTGATGATGCTCGACCGCTTTAACATCATGTAATCGTGTCAGGCGCTCGACGTGAGTCGGACCGGCCTCTATCGGACGGTCTCCCACGAGAGAAGGTGGCATTGTACTAAACCGCCATGGATCGAACGGTTGCGCTACTGGATTCTAACGCATCCGACGTTTGGCTATCGCCAACTTTGGGTGCTGCTGCTTCGGGCCCACCTGTAGGTGGATCGCAAAGCGATGTATCGTTGTTGAAGCGGCAGGGCAGCCCTCTAAAGAAAAATGTGCCTGGTAGCAAGTGTTTCCGTCGTTCGAGGAGGCGCGGCAGATGTTCGAGAATGGGCGTTGGTGTGATGTGCGCCTCACTTTATCTTCCAGTCGCACACTACAGAGGGCCCCGTAAGGGCTTGGGATGAAAGCCTCGTACGATAAGATGATCGGGGGTGAAGCAATCCGGACAGCCTCCGAGGATGGACAACATGCCGACAATTGCAACGGGGTTGGGAACATTGATTATTACCGGCAGCAGTGGGCTGATCGGCAGTGCGTTCCTTGATCACGTTGGAGAAAACTACACGGAGATGGGCTTCGATTGGAAAGGGCCGCCTCGTCCAGCGCCCAAGACCACACACCTCATCACTTGCGATCTCAGGTCGGATGAAAGTGTCTCCGCGGCGTTGAACGAAGTCCGTCGGCTTGGGCACGGGCAGATCGCCTCGATTCTCCATCTCGGGGCCTACTATAGTTTCTCGAGTGAGTCGAGCCCCCTCTACGAGCAAGTAAACGTGCGCGGCACTGAACGGCTGTTGCACGGGCTACGCGACTTTGAGGTCGAGCAGTTTCTCTTTGCCAGCACTATGCTCGTACACCAGCCTTGCCGACCGGGAGAGCGTATCGACGAAGATGGGCCGCTCGACCCGAAATGGGATTATCCAAAATCCAAGGTCGCGGCAGAGCAACTTATCTTGCGTGAAAGGGGCAACGTACCGGTGGTGCTGTTGCGCATCGGCGGTGTGTATGACGATCGATGTCATTCAATTCCCCTCGCGCAGCAGATCCAGCGCATTTACGAAAAAAGATTCATCGGCCATATTTTCCCCGGCAACATCACACATGGAGTGGCCTTTGTGCATATGGAGGATATGGTTGAAGCCTTGATGCTCGCTGTTGAACATCGCAAGGAGCTGCCACACGTCACGACGCTGCTCATCGGGGAACCGGAAACGCTCAGTTACGATGAGCTACAACGCGCCATCAGCCTCCAGGTTCACGGCAAAGAATGGACGACGTACCGAATTCCCAAGGCCTTGGCCAAGTTTGGCGCCTGGTTCCAGAACGTGGTGCCGGGCGCCGACCCATTCGTTAAGCCGTGGATGGTCAATCTATCCGACGACCATTATGCGTTCGATATCTCTCGCGCCCGCAGGTTTCTCGGCTGGGAGCCGCGCCACGCTCTGCAAAACACATTGCCCAGAATGATCAGGGAGTTGCAGATGGATCCAGTGGGATGGTATCGGGAAAACAATCTGAGGTGAACACTCTGCCGTATAAGTAATATCCGGTTCAACGTGAATAGATTTGGGAGGGCACCGTCGCTGCCCGTTCGGCTTAGTGGTTGCGGTCAACCATTGCCTGCTGCAAGTGGCTCCTCTCGAAGAGGGTGAGTGAAGACATCTGGAGTCTCGTGTGGCGCGCTGCATCCGGCTTGAGACGTTTCCTGACGATGGCGACGAGGCCACTGCTCTCCTCATCATTTCCACCTCCATTTTGTGAAACGGTCTCGTTCACGAGAAAACTTGCGAGCCAGGACACAGCCTTGCGCTTACCTTAAGTCGATTCTCTAGAAAAAGTTTTCGTGGCATATGTGGTCAACCTTCATGCCCTTATTGATGAGCAAGCGTTTGGCCTCCTCAATCATGGGACGCCCTCCACATAGGTATGCGTCAGTGTTTGAGGCTTGGTCCGGAGACACCTGTTCATGAATCAAATCCGTGACGCGACCTCGCAATCCGCGCCAACCCATCGGGTCTGGTTGTGAGAGGATGATGGTCGGTTCGAACCGTGGGTGGCTCTCTTTCAGGTCGCTTAGCAATTTGGTATAAAAGAGGTCAGAGACATTCCGCAATCCGAAGAACAATCGGATCCGGCGACTGCCGGTCTGTCCAAGAAGAGACAGCATCATCGATTTGATCGGCGCAATACCGGTTCCCGTCGCGATCATCAGAATGTCTCGCTGTGACCCCTCGGCCAATCGAAAGTCCCCGTAGGGCCCTTCGACCTGGATACAATCCCCTGGACGGAGCCGATGAATGAAATTAGAACAGAACCCACCAGACACGGCGCGCACACAAATCTCAAAATGTGTCCTGTCGGAAAGATGTGAAGAAATCGAGTAGGATCGCCGAATGACTTTGTCGAGTCCCGGTACATGAAAGATCATATATTGGCCAGGACAAAATGTGATTTCCCCCGACTCGATCGCAAATCTCTGCTCACAGACCGTCAAGGTAAGTGGACGATATTCTTCAACACGTGCCTTGAACAAACCAAGTGAGGCGGCCCCGTGTTGCGTTTTCGCGCTCGCCCCCAAGGTGAGCGTTCCGTGGACATCCGCCAGACACAAGAGTCGATACTGCTTAGGATCCAGACCATTGCTTTCTAGTGTCCGAATCTCTCGAGCTCTCTGCGGTCCTAAGCTCTCCTCGCCTTGCACAATCTGAGTCGCACAGGTGCCACAGGCACCAGCTTTACAGGCAAATGGGACTGACGCTCCAGCGGCCTCACATACGTCATACAACCATTGCCCCTCTTCAGCATCGTAGGTAATTCCATCCTGTTGAAAGCTGACGCGGTGGATCGTTCTCATCGAGTGATATAGGCTATGGCAAATAAGCACTTCACCTTGTTCAATATCATTATCTTCCTGGTTGGAATTCGCATCAGGCGCCTAGTTCTTCGAACTCCGGGTAAAGAATGACATGGGGGAAATGAGAGACAGTACTAACCTTGAACCACTAAGTTCTTGCATGTCAAGCACGGCCGCCCCTCCCATCATTCATTCTCAGCTGTCCCCTTCATCTGCGTCCAAGGCCTTCATGTCCCTTAAGTTGAATCTTCCGCAGAGAACAGAGAGTTCATCGGAGGTGTCTTTGACCTCTGACGTCTAGCTGATCATCGCGTGCGTCCTCAAGGAATTGCGACCTAAGGGACCGTTTCATTGAAACAAGTGGCAGGGCTCTCTCCGGAAATCATGTGGAATCATGTGTTCCTAGCCACCCACTCCTAGCGCCGTCCAAGCTAGTAGCCCGTATTTCCCGCATTCGAGGAGGCAGCGGATCATTCGGGACTGGATGCAGTGGTACGACCAGGAGCGGCCGCATCAAGCACTCGGCTACCGCGGCCTGATCAAATATAGGACCGAACAATCATCCTAGCCCGGATAATTCACGACTGGTGAGATAAAAGAGCCATCAGGCCTTCCATCTGTGCTATAGGAGCGGTGTTCAGGCGCTTCGATAGACCGAGAAGCGGAGACCCGATGGCGACAGACTGTATACCGCAAGTGACCTTCAAATTCTACGACCACCTGAAGCCGGTGGTGGCGCTCTTTGATCAGGCGCAGGCCAGCACCGATGGGGGGGCGGT
>JAOUMR010000025.1 GCA_029881435.1 Nitrospira sp. | reverse complement strand
AGGCGCTCCTGAAAAAGGCCGCCCCCCGAACCGTCGACGCCCTCTGGAACGAAATCGGCACACTCCTCGACACCTTCTCGCCAACCGAGTGTGCCAATTACTTCAAACACGCAGGATATGCTGCATGGCTAAATAGAAAATGCTCTAGTCTTCACTTTGCCGCTGGTGAGCGAATTGGGCGGTGGCCCGATTGGCTCAAAATTCTTCAACAGCGGAACATCGTCTTTGTGGATTCACATGATGTCGTGATTATACAAATCACGAGGCTCCGAACCACCCGTGAACGTCTTGCCGTCTGACGTAAAGGTCACTTCTGTAGTGTGCTCGGTTGCAGACCTATAACCAGTGCAGCCAGATGACTTCGTGTTTGTCAATCAAGATCAGATGCGATGGAAGGGAATGTGGAACTGTAAGGTCTCGGAGGTCTGCTAGTCTAGAGTTTCTGGAGCACTTCGCCGAAGTTTCTTGCGGAGGAGAGTGAACGACTTCGTCAAAGAGCCAGGCGCAGGAGCTGAAGGTGTGTGGTCTCCTGAAGCGCTGGAATCCCCATTGGCTTGGTGCCTGGACTTCTCTGTGGCACAAAATCGGCTCACGTCGATCCAGGCTTCACATCCGATCGAAACCGATTCCACCTGGAGTGAAAGTTTTTGCTTTGTGTGGTTATAGAAGGAGAAAGCCATCTCTTGATCCTCGGTACCTATTGGCCACCTTACAATGCTGGATCCTTGTCGCCTATCCCCCCGATAGTAGGCCTGCAATTTCTCTCAGCCATGCCGAAGATTCAGCTGATCGAGCCCCAGGGGCTTGCACAGGTACTTGTGTTCCATGAATGTTGCCGGACATATTCTGTTGGGTCAGCAAAGAAAGTGCCACATGAACGCCGTGTCCGTAGGGCTAGGGGACGGACTCATAGGTCTGATTTTAAAGGAGATGTCTGCACGATGCAGTCACGGCCGTGTTAAAGGAACTGTATCCAGAAGGATTCAGCGATGTGTCTCAATGTGCGTGTTTGGGGGGGAACCGATTAGTATGTATGGGGGGAGGTGCTAGACCTCTCCCGCGGTGACCTGTCTGACTCGTTCTGCAGGAATGCTGAGGGCAGCGAAGAGGTAGTCTTTAAATTGGTCACTGAATGGCTGGACAGCAATCGCTCGCTGCATGCAGAGCAGCCAGGCGTCACGCTCTTCGTACCCTATTGGGAATCGTTTGTGTGCGCCAGGAATGCTAATTGGGCCATAGTGTTCCTGAAACAGCCTCGGGCCTCCTAGCCAGCCGCACAGGAAATAGGTTAGCTTCTTGCAGGATTCGGTGAGATCAGGTGGGTGCATGTTTCGGATCGTTTCGGCCTCTGGCAGTGTATCCATGTTGAGGTAAAACTCCTCAACTAATTTGGTGATGCCCGCTAGCTCGCCGGCCGCTTGGTAGGGGGTGAGTTCAGCGCGTTCTTCCTGCTCATCAAGGGACATACTGTTTTCGAGGGTATAGCGCTAGTGTCTCGTATAGAAGGGGAGAGGCTGGATGGTGGCCGCGTGCCTGCCACTCTCGAATTCCACGGTTAATTCTGTTCCAGCTGTACTGAAATCGCGTAGGGGAAATCCGAAGGCAATGACCTTGTTCAGTTGAGGGGAATGGACCGCGCTGCTGATCCAGCCTACCTCACGATCACCACTATAAAGCTTGGCGCCGTGGGGAGGAACAACTGAGTCCTTGAGCACCACTCCAACTAGCTTACGACGCACGTTGCCGTATGTATCCATGCGGGCGACGACTTCCTGCCCCGGATAGCAGCCTTTGTTCAGACTGAACGCTTTGCCCTCGAGATTGGCCTCGGGAGGAACAATCTCCTCATTCAAATCCGGTCCAGCCTTCGGGATGCCGGCTTCCAAGCGCAAGGCTTCTCGTGCTTGACTCCCAATAGGCTTGATGCCGAGCGTGGCTCCGGCCTGCATAGCATTGGTCCATGCGCTCACCAGACCGTCTGCCGGAATGAAGACTTCGAGATCGACCTCCCCGGTTTCCTCAGTGCGCACAACTAGGGCGTGGTGGCCGCTGATTTGCGCCGTGATAAAATCGACCGGCTCCAAGCCCGTGACATCCACACTAAACGCAGATTGCACGACATGAGCGGCCTTTGGCCCGCTGATCAACAGCAACCCCCAACTTTCACCGCAGTTTTCCATCTTCGCTTTGGTCCCGTAGAGCAAGAATTTGCGCAAAGCCTGAAAAGTGGCATCGCCAATCTCACCGACATCCTCCAACACGACCGCCTCCTTTTGCAGATAGAGGCGGAGGTAGGTGAGCATCTTACCTTTGTGGGTGAGAAAGCCGGAGTAGCGGCCTTGTCCAGGTTGGAGAGAAAGTATGTCGTTGCTGATGACGCTTTGTAGCCACTTCACGCGATCCTCTCCCGTCACCCTGAGCTTACCGCG
This sequence comes from Nitrospira sp., assembly GCA_029881435.1. Lineage (GTDB taxonomy): Bacteria > Nitrospirota > Nitrospiria > Nitrospirales > Nitrospiraceae > Nitrospira_D. The sequence goes on along the minus strand of JAOUMR010000025.1, from coordinate 33,198 downwards.
ATGGGAGAGATCAGCAATGCCGACGGCTTGGCGGATAGCACGATGCTCGGCAGTGATATCGCCGTAGTGGGCCGGCATGTCCCAGCCGGTCACCTCTTCAAAAATTGCACCGAGTTGGGCATGTTGCAGATGGAGACGCGATTGTTTCATGTTCGATCTCAGCTAGAAAGTCTAACAGTCTTCAAACCAGGGTCCTGGGGCATTAAGACTTTTTGGCGTCACGGCGCGATGACATGGCCGTTGATGATTTCTTCGACAAGTTCCCTTGTTCGTGATGAAAATTCATTGCGAGACACGATCTTAGTCACACCAAGCGCCTTAGCGCGGTTCCACGTCTCCACTTCTTCATGATTGGCAAAGGCCAATGTCGGAATGGCCTTGACTCGTGGATCGGCCTGCAGTGTTTCCAAGGCCTGAAAGGCGTCGAGGGTGAGGTCGTTCATATTAAGAATGATCGCCCCCGGACTGATAGAAACGGCCTTGCCGAGAATGTCCTGTTGCGCACGCGCTTTTTCGAGTTGGTACTCCGGTTGGCGTAACGCATCTCGAACCTTGGTATAGAAAAACAGGTCGGTAATGGCGACCAGAATCGCATTTGTTTTGTCTATTCGGTCTGTCTTGTCTGTCTGGTGCCCCGTTGTGTTCATATGTGCGCCTCGACTTTGGAGTCCATGGTGCCCCCGATAGACCGACGACTAGACTGACGTGTCCGACAAGATCGACCTAGATAGACCATTTTAGTTCAGCGAGCTCACCAGTCGGCCGAGGGCCTTCCGGGCGAGCTTGTAGTTAGGGTCCAAAGCGAGCGCTGTCTTGTACGAATCAATGGCCTCCGTCCAGTTTCCCTTGCGCTCATACACACGACCAAGATTGAGGTGAGGATAGGCCGGACTTTCGTATCGCCTCGCCTGCATCGCTTTCTGAAACCACGCAATAGCCTCATCGAATTCACCCTTTTCAATGAGGTAGGCGCCGATGTCATTATAGGGGTTGCCGAAGTCTGGGTCTTGCGCGATGGCGTTGCGACATTCCTCAATGGCGTCATCAAGTCGTCCCATGAAGCTATAGGTCCAGCCCAAGAACGTGTAGCCCTCGGCAGTTGGATGGGTTGCGATCGATTGCTTGTAGAGGGTGACGGCCTCTTCAAGTTCCCCTTTCATCTGTCGCTCAAAGGCCTTTTGAAATAGATTCCACGCCTGACGCTTGTCTTCTTCGCGCCCTTCGCCTTGAAGCAGGAAATCTTCAACATCCATATTTATTACACGTCTGTAGTCATTCGTCATTCCTGTTTAGAATGGTCTCGTGCCCCGTTGCACTCGACGAATGATAGCTGACGTTACTCCTGTTTCAGTTTCTGCTTGATCAATTCCGCCCCGTATCGACCGGACAACAACATCGATCCGAAGGCAGGGCCCATTCTCGGTGTGCCGTAGACGGCGGCGACTGCCAATCCGATCACGAAACAATTGGGATAGACCTCTCCCGTCCGCTCCATGATCTCTTCTTCCGATCGTGCCACCCACATGGCCCCGTTTCCAGGCACCTTATTATACAGATGTCGTTTATGAAGAAGCTCGACCACGACGGCATCGTGACCGGTGGCATCCACCACGATTTTACTCTCAAGGGCGATTGGATCAACGTGGATCAGATCATGTCCAGCCATCTCGGCCGTGGTGTTGTTGACGACAACCCCTTCCAGTGAGCCATCGTTGCGGAGGATTAAGTCCAGTACTCGCGTCAAGTTCATAATCTTGGCACCGGCCTTGTAGGCGGCCGCGACCAGGGCACCTGTGGCGTGAGGGGGATCAACCATGTACATTCCCTCGCACTCTTTGATTTTCTTGCAGGGGACGCCGATCTCTTCGAGGATCTCATTCGCCGGCTCGCAGATGGTTGCTTTGTTCATGAGATATCCGCCGGACCAGAACCCACCACCCAGTGCCAAGCTCTGCTCGATGAGAAGGGTTCGAAATCCCATTGTTGCGAGATCACGTGCACAGATAAGCCCCGATGGCCCCGCACCGACGATGATCACATCGCTCTCAATGAGCTGATCAAACTCTTTATAGTACTCCCGGGCGATCTGCCGGGTGATATCTCTTTCCCGTAACGGTGCTGGTCGTGGTTTGGCCATAAGGGACTCCCCTACCGGTAAATCTCGGAGCCGGTCTTCTTAAACTCTTCGGATTTCTCTTTCATGCCGATTTGAATGGCCTGCTGTTCGTCTACTTGGAGCTGCGCGGCATACTCTCGAACGTCCTGCGTGATTTTCATGGAACAAAAATGAGGTCCGCACATCGAACAGAAATGCGAGACTTTAGCCGCGTTATCTGGCAGTGTTTCGTCATGGAACTGCTGTGCGGTTTCCGGATCGAGCGAGAGATTGAACTGGTCTTCCCATCGGAATTCGAATCGCGCTTTCGACAGCGCATTATCCCGGGCTTGGGCGCCAGGGTGACCTTTAGCCAGGTCAGCTGCGTGGGCCGCGATTTTATAGGTAATGACGCCGGTCTTGACGTCGTCGCGGGTCGGCAATCCCAAATGCTCCTTGGGTGTGACGTAGCAGAGCATGGCACAGCCGTACCAGCCGATCATGGCGGCACCGATGCCGGATGTAATGTGGTCGTAGCCGGGAGCAATGTCGGTTGTCAGCGGGCCAAGGGTGTAAAATGGAGCTTCGTGACAGGCCTGGAGCTGCTTTTCCATGTTGGCCTGAATCATATGCATCGGGACATGGCCGGGACCTTCAATCATCACCTGCACATCATGCCGCCAGGCAATCTTCGTCAGCTCGCCTAACGTGTCGAGCTCGGCAAACTGCGCGTCATCGTTGGCATCAGCGATCGATCCAGGTCGGAGCCCATCACCGAGGCTGAACGCGACGTCGTAAGCTTTCATGATCTCACAGATTTCCTCGAAGTGCGTGTAGGCGAAGTTTTCCTGATGGTGGGCCAGGCACCATTTTGCGTGGATCGAACCGCCGCGTGAAACAATCCCAGTCATACGTTTGGCGGTCATCGGCACGTAGGCCAGGCGCACGCCGGCGTGAATCGTGAAATAGTCGACGCCCTGTTCCGCCTGTTCGATCAATGTGTCACGGAAAATTTCCCACGTGAGATCTTCCGCCTTGCCGTTCACTTTTTCGAGTGCTTGATAAATCGGCACGGTTCCGATCGGCACCGGTGAATTGCGGATGATCCATTCACGGGTTTCGTGGATGTTTTTGCCGGTCGATAAGTCCATGACGGTATCGGCCCCCCAGCGCGTCGACCAGATCATCTTCTCGACTTCCTCTTCGATAGATGAGGCAACGGCGGAATTGCCGATATTGGAGTTGATCTTCACGAGAAAGTTCCGACCGATGATCATCGGCTCGCTTTCCGGATGGTTGATGTTGGAAGGGATGATCGCGCGACCACGGGCCACTTCGTCTCGTACGAACTCCGGTGTGATCACCGAAGGGATGCTGGCGCCCCAGGCAAATCCAGGATGCTGTTTCACACCGCCACCCTGGTGATTCTGGTTGTTCAATTGGCCTGCAGCCTCACGGGACTGGTTTTCACGGATCGCGATGAATTCCATTTCCGGAGTGATGATCCCTTCCCGGGCGTAATGAAGTTGGGTAACGTTCCTGCCTACTTTTGCCCGCAGGGGCTTGCGGATGTGTTGAAACCGCAGTTCAGCCAGTTTCGGGTCAGCTGCGCGCATTCGACCGTAGGCGGAGCTGACGTCCGGAAGTTCCTCGACATCTTGTCGGCTGATGACCCAGGCGCGTCGCAATGGTTCGAGTCCCTGGCGGACTCCGATCGTGATGGAGGAATCTGTATAGGGACCTGACGTGTCGTAGACGATCACGGGGTTGTTACTCGATTGCGTGCCATTCGTTTCTATTGTGGAATTCAGACTGATTTCCCGCATCGGGACACGAACGCCAGGATGTACGCCATCTACATAAATCTTACGCGATGCGGGAAACGGCGTGGTGGTCAGTGGAACAGACGAGGTGACCACCCTGTTTCCGTTACCGGATCCGTTTGTATTTGTATGTGTTTGGATGCTCATAAGTGAGATCCTTTCGTAGTTGTCGTATACGTGGACAGAACAGGCACCGATCGCGGCTCTTGCCAATAAAAAAGCCGCCTTCCCAGGAGCCGGGAACGCGGCTGACTCTTTAACAGGGTCCGCTGTTGTCCGGCTTCCCTACGCTGGTATTACCCAGGTCAGGTTGTGAGGGTCGTCCGATTCTTTCGGACTCTCAGCTCAAGGCTCCCCTAGCAATTGTTGATGATCGTAGTCCTACAAGGCATCGAAGTCAATCGGCTATTAGACCCAGCGTGCCGACTCTCCTTTGGGGCTCTAACTAGGACTTTTCCGCACTGGGCAATTCATTGATTGTGAGGGGAGGCTATCGTAGAATGACTTTCCTTTTCGTTGGGAGGATCTGTGTCAGCCACTGTGACAGTACCGAAGCCAATTGACGAATACCAGGCGCTGGCGCCGGAAGCATTGTACCGTCGAATCGTTGCGGCCAAGCAGATGCTGGGCGAGCGAGTCATGGTCCTGGGCCATAATTACCAGCGAGATGAGGTTATTCAGCATGCCGATTTTCGTGGCGATTCGCTTCTGTTGGCCAAACTAGCGGCCGAGCGGTCGGAACGGCCGTACATTGTTTTTTGCGGCGTGCACTTCATGGCTGAGACGGCGGACATCCTCAGCCGCTCTCAGCAAACGGTCATTTTGCCAGACATGGCAGCTGGCTGCTCGATGGCCGATATGGCTGCGATCGAGCAAGTCGACCAATGCTGGGAAGCCTTAGGACGTGTGGTTCCGGTGGAGGAGACTGTGATGCCGGCGGTGTACGTCAACTCGGCGGCGGTCCTCAAGTCATTTTGTGGCGAACATGGAGGAATTACGTGCACCTCCTCCAACGCAAAAGCGGTGATCGAATGGTGCTGGGCGAGGCGAGAAAAGATTCTCTTCTTCCCAGACGAACACTTGGGGCGGAACACGGCGAACAAAATGGGTATCCCCCGAGAACAGATGATCGTGTGGGATCCCTATCAACCCAACGGTGGGAACACCAGAGACGCCATCAAGAGAGCCAAACTGATTTTGTGGAAGGGGCATTGCAGTGTCCATCAAATGTTCCAGCCGGTGCATGTGGATCACTTTCGCAAGCAGTATCCAGACGGCAGAGTTATCGTCCATCCAGAGTGTCACGAGGATGTGGTGAACAAGGCTGATCTCATCGGATCGACAGAATTCATTATCCGCACGGTGACTGCCGCTCCAGCCGGTACGACGTGGGCGGTTGGGACGGAACTGAATCTCGTCAATCGCTTGAAACACGAACTCACCGACAAGAAAGTGTTTTTCCTCTCATCTACGGTCTGTCAGTGCGCCACGATGTTCCGGATCGATGCCGCGCACCTCTGCTGGGCGATGGAGAATCTGGCTGACGGGCACGTCGTGAATCGCATCATTGTGCCAGAGGACGACAAGCACTGGGCAAAGGTTGCGCTTGACCGCATGATGGCTATCAGTTAGGGCTGGTACCTCCCCCCCTCCTTCCGGTATAGTCCCACGATTCTGTATGATCGTCCTGTGAGTGTTCGGATTCCATAGCCCTATGGATTACAAATCAACGCTCAATCTTCCCAAAACCGATTTCCCGATGAAGGCCAATTTGCCTCAGCGGGAACCTGCGATGTTGGCCTGGTGGGAAGAACAGAAGCTCTATGACCAGATTCAGGCCTTGGGGAAGGGACGGCCTCGGTATGTGCTGCATGATGGTCCTCCTTATGCCAACGGTCGCATCCACATCGGACATGCCCTGAACAAGGTGCTCAAGGACATCATCGTTAAGTCGAAGACGATGGCGGGGTTTCATTCACCCTACGTACCGGGGTGGGACTGTCACGGGCTGCCGATCGAACACCAAGTGATGAAGGAGCTGGGCGACAAGAAAAAAGACTTAGACGTGTCGGCCATTCGGAGGCTTTGCCGTGACTATGCCGAACGCTACGTCAACATTCAGCGAGACGAATTTAAGCGGCTGGGGGTGTTAGGAGAATGGGAGCATCCCTACCTGACGATGACTCCGACGTATGAAGCCACCATCATTCGCGAGTTTGCAAAGTTTGTTGAGCGTGGGGGAGTCTACAAAGGCCTCAAGCCGGTTCTCTGGTGCACCCAGGATCAAACGGCGCTGGCGGAGGCGGAAGTCGAATATGACGACCACACATCCCCGTCGATCTATGTGAAATTTCCTGTCGTCACATCACCGTCTGTTCTGGCGAAGACCTTTCCTGGTATGTCCTTTCCTGACGGAACGAAGCTCGTGTCCGTCGTCATTTGGACGACGACGCCATGGACCCTGCCGGCCAATCAAGCTGTCTGCATCCACCAAGATTTCGACTATGCCTTTGTTCAGGTCGGCGATGAACTGCTGATCGTGGCGGAGAAACTTGTGGACAACGTCGCGAAGGCGTGTGGGTTCAGTGATTATCGTGTCGTGGGATTGAAAAAAGGTGGAGAAGGTTTTGAGGGGTTGGAAACGCAACGGCCGTTGTCCACCGGCCTGTCACCCATCTTGCTCGGTGACTTTGTGACGCTCGATCAGGGGACCGGTTGTGTCCACATCGCGCCTGGCCATGGCATGGAAGACTACCTGCTTGTGCTGGAGCACAACGCGAAGGCTTCGCCCGGTGAGCGGCTTGAAATTCTCGCACCGGTGGACAACAGAGGTCGGTTTACAGCGATTGTGAAGGAATTCGCCGGCCAGCAGGTCTTGAAGGCGAATCCGAAGATTGTGGAGTATCTGCAGGGGAACGGGCGCTTGCTGGGGCACGGTTCGCTGAATCATTCGTATCCGCACTGTTGGCGGTGTAAGAATCCCGTGATCTTCCGCGCAACTGAGCAATGGTTCGTCTCGATGGAGACGAATGACCTGCGGAGAGAGACTCTGGCGGAAATCGAACGAGTCCGATGGATTCCGAGCTATGGTCGTGATCGGATCTTCGGCATGATCGAAAACCGGCCGGATTGGTGTCTCTCACGGCAGCGGGTGTGGGGTGTTCCGATCCCAGGGTTTACGTGTAGTACGTGTCAGCATGTGTTGGCTGATCCTGCCATCGTTGAGCATATCGCGGCCTTGATGGAATCAAACGGTGCGGATGTGTGGTTCGAACAATCCGCTGGCGACCTGTTGCCTGGTGAAACCACCTGTCCAAAATGTGGTGGGACAGGCTTCGAGAAAGAACGAGATATTCTTGATGTCTGGTTTGAATCCGGCGTGAGCTATGCGGCAGTTCTCAAATCGAGGAAGTGGTGGCCGGCAGATTTGTATCTTGAAGGGTCCGACCAACATCGGGGCTGGTTCCATAGCGCCTTGTTGGCCGGTGTTACAACGGATCATCGCGCGCCCTATCAGGCGGTGTTGACGCATGGGTTTGTCGTAGACGGGCAGGGGAAAAAGATGTCCAAGTCGGCCGGGAATGTGGTCGCGCCGCAGGACGTCATCAAGCAGTCGGGTGCAGAAATCATCCGACTTTGGGTGGCGGCTCAAGACTATCGTGAAGATCTGCGAATCTCGCAGGAAATTCTTACTCATTTGATCGAGGCCTATCGGAAGATCCGCAACACGTCCCGCTTCTTGCTGAGCAACTTATATGATTTCGATCCATCAGCGCATGCGGTTAGCTATGACCAACTCCCGGAGCTGGATCGATGGGCGCTGATGCGTCTCGGGGAGCTGATTGCGAAAGTACGCCGAGCCTATCAAGACTTTGAGTTTCACACGATCTTTCATGCCCTGAACAATTTTTGCTCGGTCGATCTGAGCGCGGTGTATCTCGATATTCTCAAGGATCGCCTCTATACGTTTCGTGCGGACTCTAAGCTGAGGCGGGGCTCTCAGACCGTCCTGTATGAGATTATCGTGGTGCTCGCGAAACTGATGGCTCCAATATTGAGTTTTACGGCTGACGAGATCTGGCAAATGCTACCGGAGGCGGCGCGTAAGGACGCGACAAGTGTGCATCTGGCCTCGCTCCCGGAAGAGCAGAGTCGCTGGAAAGATCATGCTTTAGAGAGTCGGTGGGAAAAGTTGCTGACGTATCGGACCCATATTCAAGGCGAGTTAGAAGCTCGACGTCGAGATAAGATAATCGGATCCTCGTTGGAGGCCCATGTCCGAATCGAGGCCGGCCCTGAAGCGCATCAATTCCTGGCCACGTACACCGGCGATCTCAGCACGATCTTCATCGTGTCTCGTGTGACGCTTGTGCCAGCAGGGATTGGCCCTGCGGACATCCGGGTCACGGTTGAGAAATCGGCTGCTCCGAAGTGCGAACGCTGTTGGAACTATCGAGAAGCTGTCGGAAAGGATCGTGATCATCCGACCCTATGCGAGCGATGTGTGGAGGCCGTCCGTTGAGCGCATCCTGGTTTCGCAATATGGCGTTGGGGTTGGTGACCGGCAGCATCATTCTTCTTGATCAGCTGACGAAACAGCAGATCATGCAAACGATGCGCTTGCACGAGTCGATCCCCATCATCCCCAATCTCTTCAGTCTGACGTATATTCGGAACCCTGGAGCGGCGTTCGGCTTATTGGCTGGGAGCAGCAACGCGTTTCGGATGGTTTTTTTCGGGCTGACCTCGATCTTCGCGCTCGGGTTGCTGAGTACGATTTTGGTACGGATGCCCGAGCAGGACTGGGTCGGCCGCGTCAGTGTGGCGGGAATTCTGGGCGGCGCGATCGGCAATCTGATCGATCGACTGCGGTTCGGGGAAGTGATCGACTTTCTGGATGTGTATGTCGAGAGCTATCACTGGCCCGCATTCAACGTGGCGGACTCCGCGATCACCGTCGGCGTGATCTTCCTGATCATTCACTTCGCATTTGAGAAGAAGCCCGACCCCTCTACCGCCTCAGAGCCCACCTCATTTCCCTAGTATGACCCATGTTTTGTGTGTAGGGCTTCGGAAATGCATTGGTGCCGGGGCGATCCCGGCACCAATGCTCCTAGGCTTCGGCACTAGGCTGGCATTGGGACGATAAATCCGCCCTTCTCCTTGACTTCCTTCTGCTGCTCCGCTGAAAACATAACCAGCGGTTCACTGTGACAAAATTGACATTCTTTTGTCGTCACCGCAGCAGTTGGCTCCCCGATGCCGACCAAGTATTCCTTGGCAAGCTTGAGAGCAGTCGCTTCATCCGTCGTCATCACATCGAAGTGAATGCGACCGTTCTTTCCATTGACCCACGTGTCATAGACATGAATCGTATTCGAAGACATGAACAACTCCTTTCAACGAGCGACCAACATCACCAATACTCCAAGCATAATACGATAGTACGCAAAGGCCCGCAAGGTATGCCGCTGGACATAGGTAAGGAAGGCAGCGATGACTGCCCATGCCACCAGGAATGAAATAACCATTCCAAGAGCGAGCGCCAGAAAGTCCTGCTCGGTAAATGTCCCGCGCGCCTTCCATGTTTCGTAGAGAGTGGCCGCAATGATGGTCGGGAGGGCAAGAAAAAATGAATATTCCGTGGCAACCTTCCGGTCGAGTCCCGCAAGGAGGCCTCCGATGATGGTAGAGCCGGATCGGGACATGCCCGGAATCAGCGACGCACATTGTGCGACTCCGATCCAGAACGCATGGATGGGTGAAACTTGTTCCAGACTCATCGCCTGACTCGTGCGTTTGGTGGCTTCCACGATGAGGATGATGATGCCTCCGAGGATCGAAGTGATTGCCACGGTTTGCGGGGTGAATAGATGCGATTTGATCCATCCGTGCGCTGCGAGGCCGAGTGTGGCAGCCGGCAGAAAGGCGATTCCTAACCCGATCAAGAACCACAAGTTCGGATGACTTCGCATGGAGGTCTTAATGCGGTCAGCCCAGGAGGCAAGTGGTTCGGTTGCGGTAGCCGAACGCCATATCTTTTGTTCCTGCCAGGCACCAGAAAGAAGCCGGCTGATTTTTTCCCGTTCGAACACAATGACGGCCAGAATGGCGCCCAACTGGATCGCAATTTCTGCGTTTGCGGCCACGTCGCCGGTGAACCCAAGGGCATGGCCGACTAGGATGAGATGTCCAGTGGATGAGACGGGGAGAAATTCCGTCAATCCCTCGACGACTCCGAGAATCACTGCGAGTGCTGGACCCCATTCGTTCATGATGTGCTCCACTTCCGATAGCGAGTAGGGAGGGTACATCCTCCCTGGCTGGGTTTGATAGAATGTGTCGGATAATCACAGAGCGACGACGATCCGTCAAGCGCATGAGCCCTTCTCATCGCATTGAAGATGAGCGAGAGATCGGTCTCGCGCAAGAGCAAATATGTTGACAATGCCTGGGGGTTGGCATACACACAAAGAAAGCCATTCCAAGGACGAGGTGGAGAACAGGGTGGGGTATGGAGATCCGTGTGAAATACATTCACGCTGTAAGACTTGATGGAGGGAGGATCGCATGAAACGCGAGTGGACGGCGATAGTGTTGATTGGCGCGGTGTTGACTACGGGTTGCGTATCCAACAAGAAATACCAAGAAGCGCTGACCGAAGCGGATAGCGCCAAGATGGATTTGGAAAAAACTCGCCAACAGAAAGTCGCGATGGAACAGCAGGTCCGGACTCTCAAGGAACTGAACGTCAAATTCAACAACGAGGCCGAGGCCGCTCGGGATGAACTGCAGCGAATTGAACACGGACGTGACGCGGAACGAGGCACGCTTGAGTCGAGAACGAAGGAGTTGGAGGACAAAGTCAGAGCGTTGTCGGCCCAAAATCGGAACGTGAAACAGGAATATAAAGACGTCAAGCGTCATAACGATACGCTGAAATCGTTGGTGGCTCGCTATCAGAAGGAGCTCAAGGATCGGTCTCAATCAGGGGGATCGGTGCAGGCGGCCACACTGACTCCAAAACAGGGGGGATCCGGGACGGCTTCCGTTGCTCCGGCCGCGACTTCTGCATCGATGAATATCAATAAAGTCTCAGCAAACGACATGATTCTCTTCTTGGGGCTAAAACAGGATGAAGCCGATCGGATCGTGAATAATCGTCCCTATCGGGTGAAGGGTGAATTGGTGGCAAAGAATGTCGTGCCAAAGGAAACCTTCGATCTCATCAAGGACCGTATTTCGGTAAGCCCATAGATTGTTGTGATCGGTTGTTGGGGTAGTTATAACGGGCCGTTCTCCAGAAGGAGAACGGCCCGTTTATTGTGCTGGAGCACTCTTCGACCGTACTGGTCGACTTTTCATGGTTGGTGTATCGGAATCTGGACCACGAGCATGCCCACCGAGGGATCCTGATTGACTACATAGATCGCCAGTTCTTGGGAGCCGGACGCTCCCATCGAAGTGGAGGATTCTTGAAGTTGCCCACGTGGCGATCGATTCATCTCAACGAGGTCCTTACTGGAGAGTGCTCCAAATGGCATGCGAGAGAAGTGGACAGTAATGGTACGATAGACAGCAAGTATGGGAATTCGTCTAAGTTGATGGGCAATCAGCCGTGATGAAACCGGATCGTGTTCCGTCAGAGGGAACACGATGTGAGGCTCTAGGGCACCGTCATCTCCCCACATCTGAAAGAAGCCGTCCTGATTAGCTTCGATCATCAGATCAATCGAATCTGTTTGAAGCGAGGTTCCGAGGTCTCCGTCATCATGCGATCCCTTCATTCCGTGAGTCACCAGGCTGTAACGAAGGCCCAAGGGCTTGGTGGAGCCGGTCAGGTTTCTCGTTTGGCTTGGGCGCAATAAATCCTTTTTCTGTTCAAGCCCTTCAAACTGCTGGGTGGAATGACTACGTTCTTGCGTTCCTGTCATCAGTTCCGAAGTAAGTTCCCCTGTGTCTCCGTAGAACAAGGAGCGAGCGCTCAGAGCGGAGCCAACTTGGCCAGTAGGTGCTGCGGTCGCCGGTATATTGGCCGGCGCAGGCACCAGAGCGGAGATCGAGGGCGTGCTCGCACGTTCTTGCTCGGCCGAGCCCAGTGCTTCTGCTTCGGATTGGGGGGATCCATGTGGGGTAGATGGAGAACGTTCTCGCACTGCATCCAGTCCAGGGCGCGCGGCTGCCGGCTCTTCTACTGATTTGGCCATCACCTCGGCTGCGTGTTTGGCCGTCTTCGCGGCGCGTGTGTCTTTCCCAGGCATGTCTGCCGATTTCGTAGTGGTCTGTGCGTTCAACCGAGACTCACCAATCGGAGGTGAGGCTGGTTGCGGTTCAGAAGGTGCTGGAGTAGGTGCGGGTCTAGCCGACTCCTCTTCGATGGCGACGGATCGGCCTGCCTGTCTTAGACTTTCTTGATAGACGTGAGTGCCTAGCGTCACCGCGAATACGGCTGCGGCGAGGCCACCCGCCCACGCAAGTCCGGCTGGGCGGCGGAACCAGTTGAGCCATGGCGCAGGACCTCTGTCAGTCGTCGAGCATTTCCCCTGTACAGCCTGCAAGAGCCTACGACGCACGATGGGATCGGCCAGTAATTCCCTCAGTGCCTGTTCGTCAGCGAGCGAGTTGAAGAGTTCTTGGTCTTGCAGTGCCACGCTGTAGAGCTGTTGCTGTTCTTCAGGCGTCAAGGTGTCGGCTGCAAAGCCACCAAGCAGCTTCTCTAAATCATGCTCGGACATCATAGTCACCGTACCGCTATTCCCAACTTCCGCCCATGAACGCCAACAATTGTTTTCGGCATCGCAAGTCCCATGTGTAGATTGTATTGATCGAGGTCTGATTCATCAATTTTTGAATCTCTGGGAAGCTCTTGCCCTCTAACTTCCATCTGAACAACTCCCGGCAACGTTCTCCGAGTTGGGCAATGGCGGTGAGTAGCCAATCAACGCGTTGTTTCTGGTCGAGTTGAGCGACCGGATCGTCGCCGGTATCGGCAAGCGGCAGTTCTTCGATCAATTCCTGATTGTACTCCCCGCGCCTCAAGGCTTTCCGATGGGCATCCAGCATCTTGTACCGCAGAACTTGAAAAGCCAGAGGGACCAGTTCCGCCAGCTCGCGAACTGTTGGATACCTATCATGAAGGACTGCCAACACGTCTTGGGTCAGGTCCTCGGCATAATCCCTCGATACACGTGATGTCGCAAACGCGAGAATCCTTTCGCGAAGGGTGGCTAGTATCTGATCACGGTCCATCGTTGCCTAGTGACTTGTGGGGAGTGTCAAGAGTTCTCCGAGCGAGCGGAATCCGAGCCCAAGCCCCCTGCAGACTTCAACTTGACGATCGAAGCGGTTTTTCGTGCGGATCATACTCCACAACGCGCCCAGACCTACCCGCCCCCAAGCCGCCAGGTGAAAAACAGATAGTGGGTAGTCCGTCCCAAAGAACAGACGCGAGTGAAGGTCTGGCTGATGTCGTAGATGTAGGAGCATCCTCATGCGATGAGGCTGGGTGAGGGCCGAAATGTCGGCGTAGAAATGTGGATAACGCCGCGCGAATGCTCGGAAGGTGGGCAGAAACTTTTCATACAGCATCAGGCCATAGCTACAGGCGTGAGCTGCGATGACGGTCACCCCTTCGTCCAACGCGAGACGCAGCCGTTCCGGATCTCCGAGTGATTGGTCCTTCCCGATGAGACTGAATTCATAACCGACATGACTCAAAAATGGCAGTTTCCGTTGGGCCAGCGCCCGGTAGAACGGGATGTATTTTGGATGAGCCGGATCGAAGTGCTGCGCGTTGGGTAGGACTTTGATTAGGACAGCGCCGGCATCGGCACAGCGATGAACTTCGTCGATAGCATCTTCGCGCTGCGGATTGACGGATGGGCCTGCCAAAAAGATGTCGGGGTTGGCGTTCACGGTTTCGAACACGTAGTCGTTACTGACCAGAAAGTCGGTGTGCTGGCGATTAAGCAGACCGGTTTGATCGTAGAATCCATCCATGCCGAGCAGCACCGCCTTCGAAACATGGCGTGAGGCGCGTAACTCCGTGATGAGGTCGTTCAGATATTGTCGATTGGCCTCGTGTGGATGTACCGGCGAGAGGTTGTGTTTCCACAACAGAAAGCGAAAGAGAGGGCTCCGGAGGAGTTGCGGTGAGATGAAACACCCATTGTTGCCATCCGGTAGTGCCGCCAGATGCACGTGGCAGTCGATGAGCGATTTAGGAGGAGTCATTCGTCGATCGTCATGCGAGACCGTGTCTAATCCTTCACTTCTTCGTGCGACAAGAGTCGCTCTGTTGCCATGCGCTTCACACCTCGCAAGTCCAGCTTGCCGGTCCCAAGAACCGGCAAGGCCTCGACCTTCACAAACTGGCTCCGCGAGGGGATGAAGAGATTGGGAAGGCCGCTGGTCGATATTTTGCCTAAGATGTCAGGAATCAGGCTTTCATCGATTGTATGAAGAACGGCCAATCGCTCTCCCTTCTTGTCGTCAGGAAGACCGGTCACGGCAAAGACCTGGGAATCGACTCCGGCTGCTTGCTGCAAGGCTTCTTCGACCTTGCCATGCGGGACCATCTCGCCTCCGATTTTGGAGAATCGCGAGAGCCGGTCGGTGATCGTCAGGAATCCATCGTCATCCAAGGAGGCGATGTCCCCGGTAATATACCAGCCGTCCCGCATCACTTGTGTGGTGAGGTCTTCGCGGCCTAGATAGCCGTTCATTACGTTCGGCCCCTTCACCAGCAACATCCCGGACGTGCCGGTCGGCAGTGAGGTGTAATGGTCCGGATCCACGATCCGTAGTGACACCCCAGGGAGTGGCTGGCCGACGGTGCCTCGTCGCGATGCCGGCTGGTAATACCCGGCGGCGCGGAAGTCCGGGCAGTTGACAGCAATGACAGGAGCACATTCCGTGACACCGTAGCCTTCGATCGGTCCGATGCCAAACTTGTCCTCGATGGATTGCGCAAGCCGTGCGGACAGTTTTTCTGCGCCGGTCAGAATGACGCGTACGGAACTGAACTGTTCCGGTGTGCAGCGGCGGCTATAGAGCTGGAGAAAGGTTGGGGTGATGACGATGAACGTGAGGCGATACTGGCGAATCAGTTCGCCGATTGCCGTCACATCGAGTGGTGACGGGTGAAAGATCATCGGCGCGTTGTTGAACATAACGAACCAGAAGACCATGTATCCGAATGAATGAAAGAACGGCAAGATCCCGAGAACTCGTTCGTCTTGATAGAGATGAAGCATCTGCGTGGCGCCTTGGCAGTTGGCGTCGATGCTAAAGTGCGAGAGCATGACGCCTTTGGGTTCCCCGGTACTGCCGCTGCTGAAAATGATCGTGGCCAGGCTGTCGGGAGTAAGCGGGGTCGCTTGTCCGCAGGCTCGTTCGATGAGGCGGCAGGGAGCGAACAGGGCCAGGAGCGCAGCGACCGCTTTCTGGCCGGTGCCGATCGTCGTGGCCACATCTTCCAGCCAAATCACCGAGGGTCCATCAGGCAGGTCAAGCTTGGCTTTTTCGATAAAGGTATGGCTTGTGACGATCGTGCGCAGGCCTGCCAGGCGCACTGCGGATTCTAAGCCGGATTTCCCAACGGTGTAGTTCAAGTTCACGATGGTCTTGCCGCAGAGGGCGACAGCCACGTTCACTAGGGCTGCGGCGACGGTCGGCGGCAGCAGGACGCCGACATGGTCTTGATCCTGCCAGTAGGGACGAAGCGTGCGCGCGAGGACGATCGATCCGATCAGGGCTTGCAAGGAGGACACGCGGGGGCGATTTTGGTCGGCCATGGCCATGCGGAATGGGTAGCGACGCATCGCAGAGATAAACTGACGATGGAGAGGTCGGCGACCGGGTTTCCTAAGTTGCCAGGCGGCTTCGCCGAGCTCGTGAATTTTCGCGCGCAATGTATCCGGCGTCGTATCTGGGGGCAACGGTGCCCCGAATGAGATCGTGACCGGGTAGGGGAGTTGTTCTGGAAGTTTCCAGAGAAAGCGTCCGTGATTGAAGCTGAAGATGCTGCCCCAGACCCGATCCAGGTGAACCGGGATGATCGGAGCCGTTCGTCCTTTGACGATCCGTTCGAAACCCCGACGAAACGGCAGGAGCGTGCCGGTGCGAGTGATCTGGCCTTCAGGAAAAATGCAGACCAGCTGGCCCTCGTCTAGGGCTTGTCCGGCCTCGCGCAGGGCTTGGAGGATCATGCGAGGCCTGCCTGTCGAAGAAATCGGGATGACACGGATGGTTTTCATGAGCACCCTGAGCAAGGGGTGCTCTGCGTACCGGCTATCCACCACAAAACGGATCGGGCGGTCCAGGCTTGCTATCAGCAAGAGCCCGTCAATAAAGGACACATGGTTCGGTACCAACAGCGCCGGGCCCTCTCGCGGTACGGACCCACTCCCAATAACGGCCACCCGATAGATCAGGCGCGGCAGCAACACAACGAGGAATCGAACAAGGCTGTCAGGAAGCAACCACAGGACGATGAGCGTGCCGATCAGCGCCATGCCCGCGCAGGCCAATAGAATGTCGGTGGCCGAGAGGCCTACCTGCGACAGGAATCCGGCACCCAGCGACCCGGCCAGAATGCCGCCGAACATGAAGGTGTTGCCCAGTGCGATTACGGCGCCGCGCCGGTCGGCCGGGGCCCGCCATTGGATGAGGGCGTTGATCGGCACGTTGATGAAGCCGCTGGCGATGCCGAGTACGGCCATCAGTGTCAGCGAGCCGGCTAGGCTGGGGGGAATCAGGCCCAGTCCCAGCAGCCCTCCTGTCAAGGCCAAGCAGCCTGGCAGGATCAGGCCGACTTCGATTTTTGATGCAGACAGACGACCGGCCAACACGGCGCCGATACCGATGCCGATACCGAGGACGGCAAGTGGGAGCCCGGACAATTCATCGGATAGCGCAAGCCGGCTCTTGGCATAGATCAGCATGTCCTGGCCGAACAGGCTGGCGATAGTCCAGAACATGACGTTGATGCCGATGGCCAGCCGCAACATGCGGTCCGCGCGTAGCGCAGTCCAGGCGACCGTAATGGTGGCCCTCACGCCTCCCTCGGATCTCGCTGCTGGAACGCGTGGAATGGTCCATGCGGCGATCAATCCGATAAAGGACAGGACCGTCAGTGCGAATCCCGCCAGCCAGGGACTGGCGTGGGACAACCCCAGAAAGAGGCCGCCGGCTGTCGTACCCCCGATGATGGCAAAGAAGGTCCACATCTTCAGCAATCCGTTGCCGAGCGAAAGTTGTTCATAGGGAAGCAACTCGGGCAGAATGCCGTACTTGGCAGGACTAAAGAACGCGCTGTGGACACCCATTCCTGCCAGGATGATCAAGGCAAGCCATCCACCCAATGGATCCATCAAGAGTGCGATGGTCCCAGCTCCCATCAGTGTGACTTCGACCACCTTCATGACAATGATGACTGTCCGCTTGCTCAACCGGTCTGATAGGGCCCCGGCAACCAGGGAAAACAGCATAAGCGGAAGATTAAAGACGACGAACGCGATGGTGGCCTGAGTTTGGGAGGCCGCTTCGAACGCCGGCCCAGTCGGGCCGACGGTAGTTGTTACCTGTCTGATGGCCAGCAGGGCCACCATGAGTTTCCACGCGTTGTCGTTAAATGCGCCGAAAAATTGGGCTGTCAGCAGGCCACGGAGAGGATGGGAATGAGATTGGGTTGCAGGACCGGCCGTGGTGATCATCCGTGAAGTCTATTGTGCCTGATTGTGGGTCTCTCGGGAAATAGGCAGTCCTTCCAGCTCCATGATCCGAAGTGCATTGGTCGTTGGGCAGGGGCCTGGGCGTAGCCGGTAATCGAACTCGAGTGCGCCGTTCGACACAGATTCTTGAAAATGCGCATTGATCAGTCTCGGCACGGCCGGCTCCAAATCCGCCAGCTCCAGATCGTGGGTGCTGACGAGTCCGAAGCCGTTTCCTTGCGACAGCGTAGTAATGTAGGCCTGGCTGCCGATGAGCCGCTCCCGGTTGTTGGTGCCTTTGAAAATCTCGTCGATCAGGAACAGCGTGGGTGGCGCGGTCGACTCCCGAGTAGCGTCCAGGATCGTTTTGAGTCGTTTGACTTCAGCGTAGAAAAACGACAAGCCGGCATCGAGTGAATCATCGACGCGGATGCAACAGGCCAGCCGGCTCCATGTCCACTCGAACGAGCGCGCACAGACAGGCCCTCCAGCTTGCGCCAGACAGAGGTTGATGCCGATCGTTCGTAAGAACGTGCTCTTGCCGGACATGTTTGAGCCGGTGATGAGGTGGATTGAGCCAAGCCCAGCCAAATGAACATCGTTGGCGACGCGGGTTGTGGCAGAGAGCAGCGGGTGCGCGAGTCGACCAGCTTGCAAACTCGGAGAGGTGCCGTTCTGTTCGCCGGTCAGGGTGAGCGGGGTCGGCCATGTGTAGGTAGGGTGGAGATATGCAAAGGTGGCCAGCGCCGACGCCGCTTCGATTTCTGCCAAACAGTTCAACCATTGAGGAAGGGCTTGCTTGATCTCGTGTTGCGTGTGAATCAGCTGGCGTAGGAACCAGAGATCCCATGGGCACAGCGCGTTGACCGCCAGATGGACGAGAGGGTGGGCCTTGATACTGATCGCGTGCAATGTGCGCGCGGCGCGCTTGAGTTGCAACGTGGGACTGGCTCCGCCGATCAGCGTGGCCCATGTTGAAGCCAGTGCCGTATTTTGCCGCCTCGCGTACCGCTCAATATAACTGAGGACAGTGGCCAGCCGTTCAGTTTCGTGATGCAAACCAACCGCATGCTCCAGCAACTCTTCCCCCTGGTCGGTCATGAAGTAGATCACCACGTAGGCCGCGAACGAAAACATCCAATAGCCGGGGAGCAGCCCGAAGATTGTGGCGAGGGCCAGGCTGATCGTTGTCAGGGCGAGGAGGCTTTGGACCACAAGGATGGTATCCAGGTGGGGCAAGCTGATCGGATGTTCCGCGACGGCGGCCAATCGCTTGCCGTTAATTTCTTGGTCTCCTGTCAGTTTCGCATCGAGCGCAAGACGGTCACGGAACAAAGAGCGAAGTGTCAGCTCTTTCACCAAAGACTGCCGTGCATGCCAGTGTGTCGGGGGAGCTGGTTGTTCCAGGAGCCAGCTCTGTAAACGTTCTCGTCCGTGGTCAGACACGGTGGTATCCAGGAGATGGGTCAGGGAATGCGGACCGAAAAGATCCAGATCGGCGGCGAAGGGATGAGATTTCGGAGCCTCACCAGGTCGTGGTGGAATCGCGGACCAATCCAATGCGATCCGAGCCTGATGAGTCAGTTTGATGTGCTTCCAGTGGCGAAGCCGGTGAATCCGAGTTTCTACCCTGTTATGATACGCCGCCACGGTGAGGAAGAGGGTCAGAAACAGTCCGAGACTGAAGTTTCCGCTGCTATACCAATCGAGCTTGTAGAGAGTGATCGTGGCGACGAGGCCGATGAGGAAAATGGCCAGCCGCCATCGCGTAAAGGATGCGCTGATGCTGGTGCCGCGTTCGATGAGGCGATCTGTTCGACGAATGATCGCTTCGAATTGAGCGCTTCGTGAGGTGGTCATAACAGACGACCTTACTGGGAACCGATTCGAACGTCAAATGATGAGGGGCACGCGAGTCACATCATATCAAGACCAGACGTGCTGGGTATGACATTTAGCGAGCCAGAGAGAATGAATCACGATGTCGAATGACTGGGTAGATGTCTGCATCCAAGAGCCGCTCGACGCAGGGGAATTATTGAGTCGGCTGGACGATGCTTCTGTGCAAGGCGCATGGGAAGATCAGGGCGTGGTCCATCTGTATTGGCCGGAGGATCAGTGGAGCGACGAACGACTTGTCTCACTGCGGCTGATTCTCTCCGACCTGGCGCCGTCGCTTGGGGATGTTCCTGTGTCGGTGAAGCAGATCCCCTCCCAGGATTGGAACGAAGCCTGGGCTCGTTCCGTGCAGCCCCTTCGGATCGGAAGACTGGTCATTCGACCCAGTTGGGAATCGATCACGTTGGATCCGAACGACATCGAGATCGTGCTGGACCCGAAACAAGCCTTCGGTACCGGTCACCATGCGACGACGCGTATGTTGCTCATGTGGCTGCAGCAAGACATCCGTGATGGAGAAATGGTGCTGGATGTCGGTGCCGGCAGCGCCATCTTGGCCATGGCAGCAGTAAAACTTGGCGCGGCGTCCGCTGTCGGTGTTGAGATTGATCCTGTCGCGGTAGATTGTGCGAGAGAGTATGTCGCCCAGAATGGATTGAGCGATCAGATCGACATCGTGTGTGGCACGTTGGCTGATCGGCCACAAGAGAGTCGCGCCGCCGCCAATCTTGTGCTGGCTAATCTGGATCGACAGACGGTCTTGAATCTCGCCGACGACTTGGCCGGCTCGGCGATACGTGGAGCGAGAATAATGGTCTCCGGCATTCTGATTGAACAGCAGATTGAGATCATCGATCACTTGTCCGGTCTCGGCCTTGTGTGCTCGGAGAGATGTGAAGAAGAGGGCTGGGTGGCTATGAAGTTCTTGAAGCCGGAATCGTGCGAGGGAGAGGGCTAACGGTGCCTAGAAGGCCGCCCTATCCCCATGTGCATCAGATCAACGTGTCCGACGGGGGAGTTCCCAAACTTCCCGTCTGGGAAGCCACGGTCAGTAAAGAGGGGCTGAGTGGTGATCGGCAGCGCAATCTCAAGTTTCACGGCGGACCTGATCGTGCCGTCTGTTTGTATTCGCTCGAACTCATTGAACAACTTCAAGATGAAGGCCACTCGATCGACGCCGGGTCGTCTGGGGAAAATCTGACCTTGTCGGGATTGAAGTGGGAATTGGTACGACCTGGCCTTCAGCTAGCAATCGGACCAGATGTTAAGCTTGAGGTCACCAGCTATACGACTCCATGTAGTCACAATGGCCGCTGGTTTCGTGACGAGGATTTTTCTCGCATTTCTGAGAAGTTGAATCCCGGCTGGAGTCGTGTCTATGCCAAGGTGTTGCACGGGGGCGTGGTAAGACCGGGAGACATGGTGAAAATCCATTTTGGACTGGATACAAAGGAGAATTCCTGATGGACCGTGTCCTCGAGCCAGAACTCATGGACGATCCAGAGCAGGCGGAGGCCTATGCGCGCGCCGATTTTGTAGTGGAGAATCAAGGATTCGTCGATCGCTTTAAAGAATACTTTCCTGAGTTTTCAGAAGGTCAAGTGTTGGATCTCGGGTGCGGCCCGGCCGATATTCTGATTCGATTTGCCAGACTGTATCCGACCTGTCAGGTCGTCGGGGTTGACGCGTCGGCCCCGATGATCCAGTTAGGTGAGCACGCGGTGAAGAAAGCGGCCCTGGCAGACCGCATTACGTTACGCTGCGAACGGTTTGAGGAAGTTGCTGGCGCAAGAATCGTTGATGCCGCGATTTCCAACAGCCTGCTCCATCATCTGCCGAACCCGTTGCAGTTCTGGCAGAAGCTTCGCCAGCTGGTGAAGCCCGGTGCGCCGGTCTTAGTGATGGATCTCCTCCGTCCGGAATCACCCGAAACGGCACAAGCTATTGTCGATCAATATGCCGCCAACGAACCGGATATTTTACGCCGCGATTTCTATAATTCCCTGCTGGCTGCCTTCACCGAGGATGAGATCGGTTCGCAGCTGGCTCGCATGAATCTCACGAGGCTGTTGATCGACATTCCGGACGACCGACACTGGGTAGTCGGTGGCATCATTTATTAAGCCGGACGATAAGCACACAGATCATACTATTCTCCGGCTTTCTGGTCGACTATTCGTCCAGGCTGTTGAAACATGCTAACCTAGAGCGTGACCTATGAGTGGGATCCCAAGAAGGCTGAAGCAAACCGACGGAAGCATGGTGTGTCTTTTGAGGAGGCGGCTACGGTATTTCAAGATGTCAATGCACTGACCTTTGAGGACCCAGACCACTCAGATGAAGAACCTCGAGAGCTTACCGTTGGTCTATCGAGATCGGGTCGCGTGTTGTTCCTTTCGCATTGTGATCGAGGAAATCGGATTCGAATCATAAGTGCGAGAAAAGCAACTCTAAAAGAAAGGCAACAGTATGCGGAAGGTTTCCTCTAAAGCAGTGAAAGACGACCTTCGACCAGAATACGATTTGACTAAGCTGAGAAAGGCCGTGCGCGGAAAATACTATAAGCAAGCCATGGCGGGAACAAATCTTGTGCTAGTCGATCCAGACTTAGCAAAAGTATTTCCGGATTCGGCTTCCGTGAACCGAGCCTTGCGGGCCTTGTGTGACGCGGCTGGCAAGTCAACTCCGTCATCTCGGCGCTCCACCAAAAAGTCAGCACATCGGAAACGATCGGCTGCATAGCCTGCAGAGTTGTCCAAGTTTCTCTATCGACCTTCTTTATAAGTCGTCATCAATGCCTTGGAATCATACCTCCGAGAGAGTCGCCGTTACCGAGGATGAAATCCGCTCTCAGCTCGCCTGCATGAATCTGACACGACTGTTGATCGACATTCCGGACGACCGACACTGGGTAGTCGGCGGCATCATTTATTGAGGGGAAACGGGAGACAACGTATGTGGTTTATTGCTGTTGCGAAAAGATTCCGTGAGCACTTCGCCGTGGTCGCTCTAGTGGTCTCAGGTGCTTTCACCCTAGTGGGATGCGGCGATCGCGAGACAATTCTCGTGATCGAACAGCCAACGGAAGTTCACAGCTTAGCTCAGGTACCGTCTTCCCCAGATTCTTCGAGTACCAGTGTTGAACCAGGGAAGGTCATCGTGATCCTGAAGGCCGGTGAGTCGGTAAAGGCAGTGGGGGAATATCATGGGGAGGGCCATGACGCCTTCCACGTTAAACTAGCCGACGGCACAGAGGGACTCATCCTTGCGGGGGATACCTTCAAAGTCGTGTCACGTTGAGACCTGTAACGTGTCCTGCTCATAAGATCTCACATCATACGGCGGGCAGTATAAGACTGGCAGGTTGACCTGCAGCTCGGATGCGGTCTGGAATCCTTCAAGGCCAGAAGCGACGTTGCTCGAAGCAATTTCTATAGGCTCAATGGCGGACGGGTGGGACTGTAGAACAGTTTCAGTCGTTGTCGGAGATGCGTTTGCTGACTTCCTCGGAGAGAGGACTTTCTCCGTTCTTGTTGTAGGCCGAGACCGCAAAGAAGTAGGTGTAGTTCGGTTCGAGATCCTTCACGGTGTACGTCGTGGCCTTCCCGACCCTGAATGGCGAGCCAGGGTAGTTATACTTGCCGGATGACGTTCCCACATGCACTTTATAGCCCACCAGATCGTCCTCTGTATTTGCATCCCAGGCGAGCGTGGCCGTTCCCTTTGATCTTGCGGCCGGTGAACCTTTATGAGCTGCATAAGGAAAGCCAAAACGGCACTATAAATGAAGCCATGCTGCTGAGCTATCAATGCGCTAGGGGGAAGGAGGGGTTATCCCGTGCTTGACCACATAAACTGAATCGGATGAAAATACGGCGTAGTTCGCCATGGACCTGGGTCGTGAGAGGTTGGCGAGTCCGAGGGCGTCGGTGTAGGTCACCTGACAGAAGGGATCCGAGTGGGGTTGGGGAGTCAAGGATGCCATCGCATTCGATTCGGATTAAACCGGGAGCGATGGGTGTCCACAGTCCCTGGATGGGATGTGAACCCATGCAAGGCGGGTGTTAGGCCGATCCGTATAAGAACCCGTGCTCACTGGTCCCCAAACTCATAAAAACAGAAGGGGATCTGACGTATTAGTCACGAACAGTTGTGGCGTGTTATACGGATAGAAATGGGTGGGCCTCGCTCATATGCGGATTGGCCTAAACATTGTTAGCCGGCTCGTCAACGAGACCATGAACAATCTGCTCAACGCCGTGCGCACAGACCTGCTTGATCCAACGCACGTTATCGGTGCAGTGGTTTGGGGCGCGGTGTTCTTGATCATTGCATTGTTGCTGGCCGCGGCGGTCCGGCGGTTTGCACGTCAAATGGAATTCCGTTTGTCGGATGTAACCGGCCTTCGATTTGCCAGCGCACTTGCTCAAGTGCTCGTTTACTTGGCTAGTTTCCTTCTGTATGCCCATCTCGTTCCTGAGCTGCGCGCTCTGGGCACGGCACTCCTTGCCGGAGTCAGCGTCGTGTCCGTTGTGTTGGGCCTCGCAGCGCAGAATACACTTGGTAATCTGGTAGCCGGTGTGGCTTTGGTGCTCTACCGTCCGATTCGAGTGGGCGACAACGTACAGTTGACTTCCCCAAAGGGCTTAATAACGGCCACCGTGATGCAGATCTCACTCGGCTACACACGGTTCTTCGTGATGCAGACAGGAGCGAGGTCATCGTGCCCAACAGTGTTATGGCAAATAGCGTGGTGATTCGAATCGAGGGTACGAGGGTGTCCTCGGACTCAGCAGCTCGCCAGCCATCCACCCAATCGGACGGGCCACGGCATGCCGGTTAGCTCAAACGTCAGCCTGCAATGGTGTTGCTGCCCTAGCCAGTGGCGACAAACTTGGGCAATCATTCAGTATGCGGTTCGATCAAACGGTCCGTGCCGTTGCGCTGCTTGAAGGAGCAAAGGGTACGCTTGTCTTCCTGGCAGGCTTCGGCGCGCTATCCCTGATCCATCATGATGCTCAGCGACTCGCCGAGCAGATGATTGCCCATTTACACCTCAACCCAGCCAGTCGTTATCCACGTATCTTTATTGAGGCCGCTGCCAACTTGACGGATGCTCGGTTGTCGCTGCTGGCTGCTTTAGCGGGCGCGTACGGATCGATACGATTTGTCGAGGCCTATGGCTTGTGGCGGGAAAGGCGATGGGCCGAATGGTTTGCCGTTGTCAGCGGCACGATCTACATCCCCTTCGAGGTCTACGAGCTGTTAAAAGGCATCGCTTGGCTCTCTCTTGCCGCCCTGCTGGTGAACATTCTAATCGTAGGGTTGGTGGGAAATACCTTGTGGCGGAAACGTCAGGCGCAATCGGAGAATGCAGGCTAACCACCTGGTTAACGCGAACGCGCGCGCACCGTCCATGCGGTACAAAGTTCGGGGTGAAAATAGGGGTCACATCTTATTCGGTGCATGCCAGTGAGCACCGCCCGCAATCAAGACCAGAAGACCTCCAAGCTTGAGCCAACGAGTTCTGATCGTCATGGCCTCGCCTCCCGCTGTGTCAAAGACAATTGAGGCGTGAAGAATGTAACGCCGACATAGGCCAGCACCTCGTTGATCCCGGTATTCCGTTCGCCGAGGTCGGCATTGGAGATATGGTGGTATCGCACGCCCATGGTCCAGGTGATCCTGTCCGTCACAAAGTAGTGTACGCCGGGGCCGGTCTCCAATACGAACTCGAACTACACCAAGCGCTCCAGGAGTGCATGCCTGAAGAATTCGCGAGAGCCCACGCGGTGAATCAGCTCTGTGAGCCCCTCATCATTGCGGGAAGCTTCCCTAGCCCTGGCACAGAAATCGAGGATCGACCAAAGGTGCCTAGACTAACAAGGGATGTGGTACAACAATCGGGGGTAGATTAAAGCAACATGCGCGAGCGTTTGCCAAAGATCACCCTGGAGTGAGCGGACATGATACGTCTTTTCATGAATAACGCGGAAGCGATCCCAGCAGCGCAACCGTTGGACGCGCCGGTTGAGCGGCATGTTTACCGCGACGTTCGACGCAGTCTGAACGACTTGCGGCTCAGCTCGATCAAGCGCGTCGTCTCTGCGGTGGGAGTAGGGTCGATGGCGGTGCGGTTTGTGCACGAGTACCTGAGAATGAACGACAGGAGCACAGCATGACCCACCTCTTGCGGGCGCCAATGCCACTCAGTGATCTATCGCACGCATGGTGCCCTTCTAGGAACACTTGGTCGAAAAGTTGGAGCGGGAGCGTGGCATCGAGCTTATGAGTCCCCTTGTCTCCTTCCGACAAGTTTCAGCTCGTATCGGTCAGAAAGATATTCTCTACGATCTCAGTTTCGATGTCGAAACCGGAGAAACCCTGGTGCTTCTGGGTCGTAGTGGATCGGGCAAAACCACCGCCTTGAAGATCGTGAATGGTCTGCTCCTGCCAAGCGCCGGTGATGTTTCGATAGAGGGTATCCCCACGACCGCCTGGGATCTGATCCGGCTGAGACGGCGGATTGGGTACGTGATCCAGGATGCGGGCCTCTTTCCGCATTTCACGGTGGCTGCCAATGTCGGACTGGTTCCCCGTCTGGAGGGTTGGCAGCCAAGCGACATCGACGCCCGCGTGCAGGATTTGTTGACTCAGGTCGGGCTTCCTCCGGCGCAGTTCGCCACGCGCTATCCCCGCGAGCTGTCCGGTGGTCAACGTCAGCGGGTGGGTGTCGCCCGTGCGCTCGCGGCGGATCCGCCGTTGTTGTTGTTGGATGAACCGTTTGGTGCGCTTGATCCGGTGACCCGTGTGGAACTGCAGCAGCAGTTCCTCGACCTGCGCCATGGGCTCAACAAGACGGCTATACTCGTCACCCATGATGTCCGAGAAGCATTGATACTCGGCACCCGCATCGGGGTGCTTCACAATGGTCGGTTGGTCTTTCTGGGTAAACGCGCCGAGTTTCTTGAGGCCCAGGACCAGGAAGTGCGGGCCTTCCATATGTGCCTCGAGGAGAAGTGGAAGGAGACGATCTGATGTCTTCAGGGTTGGCGCATGATATTCTCGATTTGACGCTCGAACACCTGTTCCTGGTGGGCCTCTCTGTGGCGATTGCCGCCGCGCTGGCTATTCCGGCGGGCATTGTGCTCACCCGGCGCGCCTTCCTTCAACCGTGGATGTTGGGGTTTGCGAATATCATGCAAACCGTGCCGAGTCTGGCGCTCTTTGGGTTTCTGATTCCGCTTCCCTTTCTTGGCGGGATCGGCAAGCACACGGCGATTGTCGCGCTCGTGCTGTACGCGCTCTTGCCGATTCTGCGAAATACCCTCACGGGCATTCTGAATGTGGACCCGGCTGTGCGTGAGTCGGCGATCGCCATGGGCATGACGGGTCGGCAACTTCTCTGGGAGGTCGAACTCCCGTTAGCGACCAGAACGATTTTGACTGGCCTGCGGATAGCGACCGTGACGACAATCGGGACGGCGACGATCGCTGCGGCCATTGGCGGCGGTGGGCTCGGTGTATTTATCTTTCGTGGCCTGGCATCCGTCAATACGACGCTGCTTCTGGCCGGCGCGGTTCCAGCTGCCATGATAGCGATGGCGGCCGATCGAGGACTCGGATGGGTCGAACACAAATTATCGCCTGTTTGATTGTTGGGTTATGGGCGAGCGGGATCGTCGGCTGTACCAAGGAACGACCGATCACGGTCGGCTCGAAGAATTTCACCGAGCAGGTGATCCTCGGCGAGATCGTGGCCCAGCATCTGGAACATCGGCTCGGCCGTCATGTGGATCGTAAACTCGACTTGGGTGGGACCATGTTGGCGCATCAAGCGCTCATTAACGGAGACATCGACCTCTATCCTGAGTACACGGGGACAGCGCTGGCGACCGTCTTAAAGTTACCGCCCACTCACGATCCGGTTGCCGCGTTGGCCCTTGTCCGAGCCGAATATCAGGCGCGGTTCAACGTGGAATGGATGGATTCGTTAGGCTTCAATAACACGTTTGCAATGGTGATCCGCGGAGACGACGCTCGGAAAAACAAGATTGCCATCTTGAGCGAGGCAGCGCGGTATGCTCCGGGTTGGAACCTCGGTGTAGGGTACGAATTTCAGCAGCGGTCGGATGGACTGGCTGGCTTACAGAAAACCTATAATCTTCCCCTCCTAGGATCTCCTACGACCATGGACCTCGGCTTGCTGTACAGGGCACTCGAACAACGGCAAGTGAGCATGGTGGTTGGAAACGCCACCGACGGCCAGTTGTCGGTTCTGGATGTGCTGGTACTCCAGGATGACCAGCACTATTTCCCTCCGTATGACTGTGTCCTGGCCGTGCGGAGCGCAATGTTGAAGGACAATCCGCCCTTGCGGATGGCTCTCACTGAACTGGCTGGACTGTTCACAGACCTTACGATGAGCAAGTTGAACTATCAGGTGGACGGGGAACATCGTCCTGTCCGGCAGGTCGCTGAGCAGTTCCTTCGGGATACCGGGCTCCATCGCTAATCGGCGATCAGAAGGTTCTCGGCAAACACCCATTCGGTATCGACCCATTGTGCTTCACACAGGAATCCCGCGCGTCGAGCAATGCCAGGAATATCCTCGACGCGGAACTTGTGGCAAGCTTCCGTCCAGATCGTTTCCCCTTCTCTGAAGGTACACGTGAAATCCGCGGTCCGAATCGACACGGTTTGCCTCCGTGTCGAGCGGAGGTGCATTTCGATGCGACAGCCTATTTCCTGATACCGGATGTGGTGTTCGAAGTGCCGTAGCACAAAATCTCCTCCGAGTTCCCGATTGATCCTGGCAAGCAGATTGAGATTGAAGGCGGCGGTCACTCCGGTCGGGTCATCATAGGCCAATAGCATGTCATGGACTGCCTTCTTCACGTCCACTCCCAGAAGAAGGGCGTCGCCGGGCCGTAGATGCCGACGGATGTGCTGCAGAAACTTCTCCGCTGCCGGTGGATCAAAATTGCCGATGGTGCTTCCCAGAAACAATACCAGGAGTGCCTGATGTGGGCGACGGCGAGTCGCTGCTTCCTGAAGCCCTTCCAGATACGATGTCTCAAGCCCGACGATGCTGAGTGCGCCGATGTGTCCCAATTCTTGGTGGCATTTGGTAAGGGCCGCAGCGGATATGTCAATGGGGAAATAGGCCACCGGCTCTCGAGCGGCGAGGGCTTCCAATATCCAGCGGGTCTTTCGACCGCTGCCGCTCCCCAGTTCGACCACTGCCACGGGAGGAGGAAGATGTTCGAGCATGTCTCCGGCATGGCGGCGGAGGAGGCGTTCCTCGGCACGGGTCAGCCCATATTCGGGTAGCACAGTGATCGCTTCAAACAGCGCCGTTCCCAGCTCGTCGTACAGGTATGACGAAGGTAGTTCGCGTTGGTTCACCTTCCTGAGGCCCTCGCACACTGCGACGGCGAATTCCCTGAAGGCGTCGGTTTGTCCAGTGTATGAGGACATCATGTTAGTCCTCCACGCAGCGAAATCCGGCATACACATACGGATAGTTGGGCCGGAACCAGTTTCGAAATGATCGGCGCAGCAAACCGATGTCCGTCCGCGAGGACGCTCCTTTGAGCACATAATGGTCGCCATCGAAGAAGCGCGCTGAGTATCCTGGATAGAAGGGGAAGGGTTGGAATCCGGGAAAAGGCTGGAAGACCGTCGACGTCCACTCCCATCCGTTGCCGACCAGTTGAGAAATTCCGAATGCGCTGTCTCCGAGCGGGGTCGCGGTCACGGGAATAGGATCCCATCGGGTTCCGTTGAAATTTCCCCGTCGGGTATCCGGCACGTCATTGCCCCAGGGATAGGCTCGTTCTTCTTCGCCGTCCGGTGTCCCATATGCTGCCCGATGAAATTCTGCTTCGGTGGGCAGTCTTTTCCCAATCCAAGCTGCAAAGGCGCTCGCTTCCTGATGGGTGACGTAGACCGGCCAATCCATCGGTAACGGCACTTCTTCCGACATGGCTCGCCACCACCACTGGCCTTCACACCATGTCCAGAAGTGCGGCGGCTTTGCACCGGCGCGAACGAATTCGAGATACTCTCCATTCGTGACCTTGTACTTGCTTATGGCAAACGTAGCGACAGAGACTTCATGGCCATCAAATTCGTTGTCCCATCCAAAATGATATGGGCCGTCGAGGTGCGTGCGTCGTTGACCCAACGTGACGGTCCCACCTGGAATTTCAATGGCCGTGGGAACGGGAATCGGGCTGGATGGAAGCGGCGCGACCGGCGGAATATCCTTGTGTGTGGTTGACAGGTGATGAAGCAGATAGGCAAAGGTCTCGGCATGCATCAACCGGTGCTCGAGCGCAATAGAGAGCACCTGCTTCGGTACCTGATTCGAGAGATCATCCAGGGCCTGCCGAACGTGTTGATTATAGCGTTGCACCTCTGCTTTTTCTGGCCAATCCGAGTGCCGGTCCTGTGGGAGCTGCCCAGGCTCCGGATCAATCCCGAACGCAAACAGGCGGTCGAATCCCTGATGGAACGATGGCACTTCCAAAGCCTGGCTCAGGAGATTCCAGTCAAACGCTTCGAGATGGCCGAAATAGAAAATTGTCCGGTGCCGTTCGGGGACCGGTCGGGTATGGAAGGCTTCAGGTCGAACCAGGTCAAATAGGGCGTCAGTGGTGGCGCGAGCGCGAGCGAGTGCCTCAGCGAAATGAGTGGTCGTAGGCGTTTTAGCGATCATCGACTTGTACCCCCTTCCAAAAGGCCACATAGCCTGTAATGTGTTTGGCTGCCTCTTTTGGTGATGGATAGTACCAAGCGGCGTCCTTGTTGATTTTCCCATCCACGACAATATCGTAATAACTTGCCTCCCCTTTCCAGGGACAGGTCGTATGCGTTGTGCTTGGTTGGAAGTGCTCTCGTTTGATTGACTGGGGTGGGAAATAGTAATTCCCTTCGACCACCTGGCCCTCGTTGCTTTCGGCTAACGTCCTTCCATTCCAGATTGCTTGGGGCATAAAATCCTCCCTCCTGTACGAACGATTTCCGCTTCATTCCCGGCCTGGCAGATGGCAGAATGTTGCGAAGGAGTCCACCATCCATGCGCTATTTTAATTATGCCGGGTTCAGTCCTGCACGCGCCGAGGCCGTCGAAGAGATGCAGGCTGTCTCCGACGTCTTCGGCACCAAACTCTTCTCTGAGCTTGGCATCGCCTGGTACCGCAAACAACTGGAAAATACCCGAGAGAAGGTTGCGCGGCTCCTTCACGCGAAGCATGGCGAGGCAGGCGATACGCTCGCCTTTGTCCCCAATTCCACAACCGCCTACCGCTTCGTGGTGTCTGCGCTCGACTTCCATCGTGGGGATGTGGTGGTCACGTCAGATCAGGAGCATCTGTCAACGTGGCAGACGCTGGACAACCTGAAGCAGCGAGGTATAGAGCTGGTAGTCATTCCCGCGAGTTCTGAAGAAATATTTCTTACTCAACTCGACGATGTCTGTAAGAAAAGAAAGATCAAGTTGATTACCGTGAGCCATGTGGCGCACACCGACGGGAGAATCCTTCCTGTACAGCAGGTAGGGGAGATAGCCGGAAGACGGAACGTTATCCTAACGATAGATGGTGCGCAGGCGGTCGGCCATATTCCCGTGGATCTGAGTGCTCTCCACGTCGATTTCTATTTTTTCTCAGGTCACAAGTGGTGTGCGGGTCCCATGGGGACCGGTGCGCTCCTGATCACAAAACGATACGAAGAAAGACTTGCGAGTCGTGAATCCGGTCTTTCGGAGACAGGAAGCGCACAAGAATGTTTCGAACTTGGCACGCAGAACATCGGTTTGATCGCGGGACTCTCCCGTGCTTGTGAAATGAAGCTCCAAGAATTACCGGCGATGGGCAATCTTGCCTGTTTCCGAACATTGTTCAGGGGATGTTTGAGTCGGATGGGTGACGTGGAAATCGTCGAGTGGGATGGGCCTCATGCACCGGGAATCTTGTCGTTTCGGGTGGCTCGGGCAGGATTCGATGCCACTCGCATGGCAGAATACCTCAATGCAAAATACGATATCGCGATCAAGCCCTTGAGGTATCCTGAGTTACCACAAATGCTCCGAGTGTCCTGGTCTTTATCGACCGAAGTTCAAGACATCCTGTTCCTCGCTGAAAAACTCGACGAAGCTTTAGAATTCCACGCGGCATCGTGAATTCACAACGGTGATTAGGAGCCGGCCAGTGGTCGGCCCCTCGATCGTGATACCGATTTGAACGAGAACAGGTGGGATCTTGTATTGTGTATACACTTTGGCAAGCTACAGTGTATGGCAAGATTGCTGTGAGTCGATCGCTTCGGACTGTCTTGCCAACATCCCTGTTCGTCGCTACTGCAGCACATCCGGCGGGGTTTTGAGGAGCTTGGCGAATCGGTTCTTGTCGATGGCTTTCTCGTACGCTTCCTCCGGCGAGATCCATTTCTTGGTGAGGAGATCCTGAATGGCGTCATCTAAAGTCTGCATACCGACGTTCTTCCCGGTCTGCATGGCTGAAGCGATCTGAAAGGTTTTGGCGTCACGGATTAGATTGCTGATGGCCGGCGTACAGACCATTATTTCCAGTGCCGCACACCGTCCCTTCTGATCGATGCGCTTGAAGAGGTTTTGGGCCACCACGACGCGCAGTGCCGTGGACAAGGTGTTGCGAATCTGCGGCTGCTCCGAGGACGGAAAGACTTCAATGATACGGTCGACCGTCTTGGCGGCATTTTCCGTGTGCAGCGTGCCAAACACCAGATGTCCGGTCGCCGCCGCTTCTACCGCCAGCGCGATGGT
Organism: Nitrospira sp.; assembly: GCA_029881435.1. Taxonomy (GTDB): domain Bacteria; phylum Nitrospirota; class Nitrospiria; order Nitrospirales; family Nitrospiraceae; genus Nitrospira_D. The sequence goes on along the minus strand of JAOUMR010000025.1, from coordinate 861 downwards.
CTCGAGGTCTCGCATCTCGCCAACCAGGATAATATCCGGGTCCTCCCGGAGGGCTCCACGCAGAGCAGAGCCAAACGTGACGGTATGTAAGCCGATCTCTCGGTGATTGACGATGCAGCTCTTGCTCTGGTGGACGAATTCGATCGGATCCTCGATGGTTAGGATGTGATCCTTCCGGTTACGGTTCGCATAGTCGACCATTGCCGCCAACGTCGTCGACTTTCCGCTGCCGGTGGGGCCTGTGACCAGGACCAGTCCTTTCCGCAACATCGCCGCGCGTGTCAGGACTGGCGGTAATCCCAATTCTTCAGCAGAGAGGACCGTGGTGGGAATTTTCCGAAAGACAGCCCCCATCCCGTGCTTGTGGTTGAAGAAGTTGGAACGGAAACGGGCTAATCCCGGAATTTCATATCCAAAGTCCATATCGCCGGTCGCTTCGAACACCTCTTTCTTCGAGCTTGGTGTGATCTCGTAGAGCATGTCGTGGAGTACTTGGTTGTCGAGCACCGCCGTCCCTGGGAGGCGTTCCAATTCACCGTTGATGCGGAAAGTCGGGACTTGTCCTGCAATCAAATGCAAGTCCGACGCCCCCTGTTCGATCATCATGCGAAAGAGTTCATCAATCTTCGGCATTGTTCAGTAGCCTCCTTATTACGACCCCTTTCACTATACGGGTTTTTGGCACACCGACAAGTAAAACGCGGATCGCGTACGGCTCGGAATTAGCCCAGCGAGTCTACGCCTTGTATCTTGGAATTGTGGTACATGAGATTCTCGGAATGTGGCAGATCGATACGCCTCCGGTCTGATAAGACCGTAGCCGAGCCAGGTCGTCGCATTCCACAGTCCACAAGCCCGAAC
>JAOUMR010000118.1 GCA_029881435.1 Nitrospira sp. | reverse complement strand
AGGAGCAATCTTGGAGGTTAGAGCAGCAACAGCACAGAACGTACGAGTACGGCGTAGTAGCTCGGACTCAATCTGGCAGGCAGTGTCGGTTATCGACCCGAAGCCGAAGTACACGACCGACGGCTATCAGGTGGTCAAATCGAATGACGGCGCCATCGGGATCCCACGGGGTGAAAAAGAAAGAACATTCACAGCAGGAGTTGCACCTGAAGTGGTGCCGAAGGCGGGATTTTAACCCGCACACTCTTGCGGGCGCTAGACCCTGGGAAGTCCAAGGTGACCCTAATTGTTGACTGGTGAACCGATTTTCCCACCTGAATCGGCATTTAGATCGCGTTGTGGCCATTCCCCACCGAACGGCTGCTTGCCTTTCAGTTTTTGGAGTTGCAGGTGGCGGACTCGGCCAGGACTTCTCCTCTGCCGTCCACACCACAGCACTTCACCATGTCCTCATGGATGGATTTGCAGGTACCTTCTTTGTAGCTGCATGTTTTGCCCCAACCGTCAGCTGTCGTCTTGCACGTTATGTTGGTCCTTTGGATCACCGGAGTTCCACTCCCTACATCACCCGGGGGACCTACGGGCACTACAGGAATGCAGGAAGTTGTGAAGAATACGAGAGCTACAAAAAGTATACTTTTCATTGAGGACTCCTGAGAGCGAAATGAATGACCGGCCGGATGTTCACATAAGCGCATAATACAAGTCAACCTGAGCTTGTCCTGTAGGAGACATACGCAAAGGACGAACACTGGCATATAGAGGACAAAATGAGCTGCCCCGGGTTTCGTGGACACCAGGTTAAGACCCACTGAGCCGAACCTCGAACTCCCGCGGACTCAGATAGCCAAGGCTCTGATGCAGCCGCTGGTGATTATAGAACCCTTCAATAAACGCAAAGATCTCCCGACTGGCTTCTTCCCGAGTGTGATACGTCTGATGATGAACGAGTTCATTCTTCAGGGTGCTGAATAAGCTCTCGGCCACCGCGTACCCATCGCACCTTCCCCGCAGCCACAGAGACCCATTTCTTTGTCGGCAGTCTGACTGTCAGAGCACACACATCCCCCGGCTCTAAGGGCAACGAACCTGAGACTCGCCAACCGAGCGGGGAGACGTTCATGACAGTCCCATAGCCCTCGCGGTTCCCACTTTCGTATCTCACTGTGGTGAAGACTGGAAAGCGAGAGTGATAGCGGAGAGCAAAGGGCATGGTTCTATATCCAGGGGAGAGAATGGAGGCGTATTGTAAAAGGGTCCATGGTGAATCAGCAAGCAACCCCTTAGGGGGCGTGCGGGAAACCTGTTACCCTTCCAATCGGCACATCCTCCACCTGTTTAAGGAATGCACCAGCAGTAATAAAAGCAGAGACTTTGTCGGCAGGGCAGGGGCCTGAATGAGGACTCCGACGCCTAGCCTTACGCAGACCATGGCAGCAATTGTAAAAACTTGGAGTTGATCGGGCGGGTCGTGGCAGAACAGATGCCCGGTGACCGGCAGGTCTCGACCCAAATCAGAAGTACGTGACCGATTGCTATCAGAGGATCAACTTGAATGGAGCGATCAAGACCAAACCGACACTAATCAATGATGTTATCCACAGAACAATGTGGCGGAATTTGGGCGTGGTGAATTACTCCAGCCATTTTTCTTTTTCAAAAGGCCATTTGTGGATAGGTTCACCCCACCACCGTATTGTTCCGACAGTTTCCTCAGGGCAATGTAAGCGGATTTCTTGGCTGGGTTTGCCGTATGTATCTAGATATTGACCTTTGTCTCGTTTATTGCCACTCTGCAAACAGATTTGGGCCGCTTGGCACGGATAGTAGAAGCATGGATGAAAAACTGAGCGAAGACCACTCATTTGAGGGGGACACGATCAATGAACAGCCGAGCAAGTCCCCGCTTTGGAAAACGCTCACGTTCTGGAATGTTGTATTTAATTTCATTCTAGCAATTACAACAATCTGCTTGGGGCTGATTGCATATCGACAGTACCAGTCCTCTAGTCTGGATCAACGAGCCTGGGTCGGTCCAACATCGTTTATCCATCCAGGAGGGGAGACTAAATACTTCAAGGAAGGTTCTCAGCCATCGTTCGGAGTAGTCCTGACAAATATGGGCAAGACTCCGGCGAGGAAGATGGAAGTCATGATTCAGCGCAATACCTTCAAGAAAGGGACGCCTTTTACTGCTGTCTACAACGATGATGGAAAGCCTGGTAGTGTTGTATTCCTTTTCCCTGGCCAAATATATAAGGTAACCACCAATCAAGAACCCGCCCCCCTTACTGCAAGTCTGGTTGAAATGATCACTAGCGGTGAGTTTACGTTGTATCTCTACGGTATGGTTACCTATGAGGATGTCTTTGACGTCAAACACCAAACCACCTTTTGCGGCTTTCTCAAGCAGGATCTCACTGGCTTCAATGCCTGCAATACTTATAACCAAATAGATTGAGATAATCACAGACCGGGGCCTCGGACGTATTCAACATCCCCACTCAATCCCCATACCCCCGGTCTTCCAACCTAGGTCCCAGTCTAATTGATACGCCTATTTATTTGGCGAGTAACCGGCCATCGCTCCATCGCACCCACCGGTTATCATGCTCATCGGTGAATGTTACGCGGCTCTCTGATGAACGGCAGCTTTCCGGTGCGGAGATTGCCTTAGCGATTGTCGCAAAGTGGCCGGGAGCGGACTTTAAGGAGGCCCGAGCTCGTTTGAATGGTTTGTCCGACGAGGTAGCGGTGAATACAAATAAGGCGACTACCCCTTGGGTTTCTCAGTCGCGGCTAGGAGGGGCTGGAACATCGGATCGGCGTCGAGTACGGCCTTCAGTCCATCACTCGCGAGGAAATACCGCCAGACCTGGTCGTCGTTTCCCGGTATCTCGTTGAACCAGCGTTTGGCCTCAGTGAGGTGTTTGAGCATCTGGCTCTTCTCACCGTAGTCCGGCATGAACACCATGCTGTAGGCCATGGTGTATTCGGCGAGAAACTTGTCGATCGGCAGTTCGGCGAGGGCTGCCGACGCAAGCGCGTCTTCGTACGCGCGGAGGCTGTCGGGATCGTGTAGGACCCGATTCCAGGACACCTTGTTGATGCGCGACCACGCCAGCTGTAACAGTGCTTCGGCCTTGGGTGTCTTGCGGTCATCCGGAATGTCTTTCACCAACGCCTCGAACGTTTCGATCATGGGACCTTGGTCATTGTTCCAACGATAGGCCATGCCCAGCCGGAATCGGTTATCCAACCGTTCAGGATGGGTTTTCGCAAGAGTCTGCAGCGCAGGCAACAGTCTGTACAGGAGATCCGCTGGCGTCGGCTGTGAGAATCCACCCACTTCCATCCCCAACGAAAGATCCAGACGAGCAGAAGCGGCGGAGATTGTCCAATAAAACTCATTGACCGTGAGGGAGAGCGCTGGATCCTTGACGATCAGGTTGTGGTTCTGGACGGCCTCCCGAAGCAAGACGGTATACAGATTTTTGGTCAAGACCGTCAGCGCGTCCACTTGGTTTGGATCGATGATGAGGACGCGGTTGAGCAAGGCGACGCGATCTCGCAATTCAGGAAAGCCGGCAGCCCGAGCGGCTGCGGCCGTCAGCGTCCCAGGTTGATCGTCAGGCCCCCACCAGACAATGGACTCAGGAAGGGCGCGGCTGGCTTCGGTGGCGAACGGTATCCTCTCAGCAACCATGCCTGGTGCTTCAGGCGTGGTTTCCACGGGGAGATGGAAGACCGCGGTGTCACGTGGAAACCCATGTCGCTTGAGTCCACTGAAGACCACCCATTGCGTGGTGATGGATTTTACGGCGCGCCGTTCACGCTTGATTGTACTCGTCCACTGGACGGTGTTTGGCCCATACGTCACCGGAGAGGTGAGCGGGTCCTGATAGTGGACGGTCAGCTCGACCAGTGTGGTCGGGACCCCGATGACTGTGCCTTCCGCCGTGAGTCGGAAGGATCCATTCGGAATCGACCGGCTCTTTGTGACAGACAGATGAAGGCCTGTTCCGGGTGGTGCGATCCCAAGGGCATCCATCACAAAGGCAGAGGCGGGAGCGCGGGACAGGTCATCGCCATAAAATACGAGCGGACCTGCACTGGGCCAGAGGACATTCATCCCAATATCCGAGCGTTGTACGAACGAGGCATGACTTGCCGTCAGTGCCTGCCAACAGTCGTCATACGAGGAATCGGCTGTCGCAGATAGCTTCGGTTCCACTGAGGGATCCGTCACCTGTTTATACAGGCATGCAAAGTCCAACTGTCCAGCCGCGACTTTGTCGCCATGGGCGATGGCTTCGGCGTAGCGAAGGGCCGTCTCGACGGCAGCCTTACGGGCTGTCCCATCCTGCTTAGCCTGGTGAGGGGCTTTGGATGCGGAAGTGGCGAGACTCGGCACGGTGGCATCGAGAATCGTGAACAATCCTGAGAGGATGAGAATTCCAAGCAATGGGTTCATAGTCATCATGATGAAATGGTATCGAGATGGTGTGGGTTATCGAGTCTGTGCGGCCTTCAAGATCTCCTGACGCATCGAGGCCCGGTCAACAGTCGACAAGCTCGGGACCGGACTATGCCGGCAGAGCGAGACGGTCTGACGGAGGGATGCCACGAAGACCTCGCAGTTGGGACAAGCGCCCAAGTGCCGGCGAATTTCCTGGCAAATATCTCCTGCGAGTTCATCGTCGATATAGGCGGACAGCTGACGGAGAATGCCCAGGCACCTGCGCTTCCCATGGTCATGCTGATGGCGAGTCGTAGAAGAGCGTGCTCGCTGTCCGGAAGTTCGGCGCGTTGCCATGGAACGGTTTCCTTCGCTATCCAAGGAGAGCGTGTTCGTGATCAGGTTCGGCCTGGCCGAGCCCTTGGGCACTTAGTTGACGACGTACAAACAGTCGGGCGCGGTGCAGGCGTGATTTCACCGCTCGTTCATTCAAACCCATAATGGTTCCGACTTCTTTTGCGCTCAAGCCTTCCATGTCTCGAAGGACTAAGACCATCTTGTACTTCTTCGGTAACTGATCGATGGCGGCATCCAGCGCGTGCCGCAATTCCTTGTTCTGGAGTGCTTCTTCGGGACTGAGGCCATCGATCGGAATCTGGAGGCGAAATTCGCCATCAGACGTGGGGATGAATTCATCGAGGGAGAGCTCCCGATCCGGAGCTCCCTTTCGTCTTCGCCTCATGCGCAAGCAAGCCCGCGAGGCGATGGTATACAGCCATGTTGAAATTTGCGCATCACCACGGAATCTCTCAAAGCCTCGGTAGGCATTCAGAAACGTGTCCTGGACCAAATCCTTCGCGGCCTCCGGCTCGCCACACAAGCGATGCGCGAAGCGGTAAATTAGGTCCACATGATCTCGGTAGAGTTTATCAAATGCCTTCACGGTTTGTGAAGGAGTCATGGACGAAGCGGGAGGATGCCGATGTGTGCCAGATGCGCGCATAGACTGAGAAGTCTACGGGGGGATCGAAAAGAGAGTCAAGACGAAGGTGAGGGTCCCGGGGACTACTTCATCCGGTGGAACTCGACGACGTCGCCTTGTCCGTTGAGCTCAACGGTGATCGGTGTCCCTTCCTTCACGCCCTTCAGCGTGCCTTTCGCCAGATCCGTCGGATAGGTCTGTTCACCCTCTGGAGTCCAGAGCCTGACACTCGCTCGATCCGGGGTGGCGAATTCCAAGGGGCCAGTCACGAATCGCCGGTTCGGAGCAGAATCGCTGGAAGCGGAGAGATCGGCGACGACGTGGTGATCATGCATGCGTAAGGTCATCGTCTGTCCGACCTTAGCATTCTTGATGCCGATCTTGGCATTGACGTTGACGATGCCGATTGGAGTCCGGAAGAAAATAAAATTGGATTTGAGTTTTGAGATGGTGCCGGTCAATAACAGGTGCGCGGCGGATCCGCGAGTGCCGATCTGCCCGACCTGGAGATCAAACTGAAGATCATGCACGCCGATGACGGTGTTGGTAGTATCAACCTCGACCGTGATGGACTCACCGTCCTTGCGGTTCGAAAGTGCTCGCGCATGGTTGCCCATGTGGAAAGCCTGCTCGCCCTCAGGTGTCCATCCTATCAGCTGCGTGTCATCCTCGCTTTGTTTGAAAGGCCCACTGAGGTAGCGGTGGACGAGCGTCCCATCGGTTCGTTTCACAATATCGACCACGAGATGGTCATCATGGATTACAAAGGATATTTCCTGTGAAGCCGGTATAGTCCTGAGCGTGGTTTTCGAACTCAGCGACAGGAGCCCGACCGGTGTTTTGAGGAAGACGATCCCTGGCTTGGCTCGCCAGACGCGCCCTGTCAGCATGATCGAGGGGTTGGCCTCAGGTTCTGGAGTGGAAACCTCAGGCTCGTGTTCCGCCGCCTCCTCCTCGAGTAGGATGGAAGAATCCGGCTCAGCCGATTCCTCTGCGTAATCAGGGATTTCTGACTCGAGTGGTGGCTGGAGCTCGGAGGATGCGTCGGGTTGACCAGGTTGTTCCGACTCAGGTGGTAGCTGGTGGGGTTCTGGGGAGGCCTCAACTTGGGCAGGCGCTGTTTCACCTAAAGTCTGAGGAGTGGCGACTTCCGTCAGGCCCAATTCCGCCGTACAGCCATTCACCACCCCGACGAGGAATAGCCAAAGAATAATCCGGAAGGGTTGTAGGAATCGATTCATCGGCGTCCAGCCGTTTACATGGAGATGTTGACGTCTTGTCTGGTTCGATCGGAGTCGGTCTACCGTGGAAACAGTGCTGTGAAAAGACCCACGCCGACCCTCTATGCGAATAACATGAGCTTAGATCGGAGTCAACCCGAAAGCGGATTTGTCAGAAGAGATGCCAATAAGATGGTGTGGCTGATTATTTCTTTCGAACGAGAAGACGGAGCGGTGTACCGGTGAATCCATACGATTCGCGCAGTTGATTCTCCAAGTACCGGAGGTACGCAGGCGTCATGTCCTCTGGATGACCAACAAACAAGGCGAAGACCGGTGGTTTGGTGGCCACCTGTGTGATAAAGGCTGCTTTTGTCATCGCCGACGGTTTGTGCTTCCGAGCCGGCAACGGATGGATGGCGAGAATCTTCTGCAGCCAGGTATTCAATGTTCCGGTGGGGATGCGTTTGGTAAACATGGTGTGCACGTCGTTGAGGAGTGGGAAGAGACGACGAAGGGATTCGGGTTTGATGGCGGAGCCATACAGGATCGGAGCCCATGTCAGAAAAGGAAATCGGCGGCGGAACTCGAGTTCGTACTCTTCTCGAGCCTTCTCATCCCCAGCGCGCAAGTCCCATTTGTTGATCAACAGGATGCAGGCACGTCCTTGCTTAAGAATAGCCCCGGCAATCTTGGTATCTTGTTCCGTGACGCCTTCCACCCCATCCAAGAGCAGGACCGCAATGTCTGATCGACCGATGGCACGGAGCGAACGGAGCACGCTGTAGCCTTCGACCCCGCGGTCGACCTTGCCACGCCGTCTGATACCCGCTGTGTCAGTGAAAATGTAGCGCTGATCCTGGTGAGTAACCAGTGAGTCGATGGGATCACGTGTCGTTCCTGGAATATCGCTGACGACGACGCGTTCTTCTCCCAGCAGCGCGTTCACGAGCGTGGACTTGCCGACGTTCGGGCGTCCCACCACGGCAATGCGGGGCAGTTGTTGCAGCTGATCGGATTCGTCCACCGACGGAAGAAGTGGATAGATGGCATCCAGCAACTCAGCAACCCCGAGGCCATGTTCAGCCGACACAGGGTAGAGCTGGTCGGTGCCCAATTGGTAGAAGTCGGCGAGCAAGGGTTCAGATTTGGGGGTGTCGATCTTGTTGATGGCATAGAAGAGCGGCTTCGTTACGCCGCGCAGGAGCCGCACGACTTCATGGTCCGGGGGGGTCAAACCTGAGCGCCCGTCCAGGAGCGCGATGATAATATCGGTCTCGGCAATCGCCAGTTCCGACTGTCGTCGAATCAAGGTCAACATGCTGTCGGACGTGGAGAGATCGAGTCCCCCCGTATCGACCAGCCGAAACTTTCGATTGCGGTAGGTGGCGTCGGCATAGTTGCGGTCGCGCGTCACGCCAGGGACATCGTCCACGATGGCGATTTTCGCGCCTAAGATCTTGTTGAACAATGTCGATTTTCCTACGTTCGGTCTGCCGATGATGGCGACGAGCGGCGGCGGGCCGCCTTCTTGCGGCAGTATCGGCAGGGTCGGTTCCTGTTGGGGGTCGGATTTTGTGCGTGGCATGGTTCGCCGGACCGTAACATAGGATTTTTCTCAAACACAACTCGCCTCGTCTTCCTGTCGATCGTTCGGCTATACTTTGCCGTATGGCGCACTGCCCTCCCGACTGGTCTAGAATCGACGATGTGCTGCTCGATATGGACGGCACGTTGCTCGACCGCCATTTCGACAACTTCTTTTTTGAGGAAGAATTGCCTCGGCGATACGCTATGCTCCACGGCCTATCATGTGAGGAGGCTCGAGATCGTCTCATGGCGATGTATCGGTCGGTTGAAGGCGAATTAGCTTGGACGGATTTGGACTACTGGACGAGGCGGGTCGGGATCGACGTGGTAGCGATGCACAAGGAGCTCGATCACATGATCGGCTTTCTGTCCGGTGCAGAGGAGTTTCTACGGCACCTCCGGATATTAGGGAAACGCCTCACTATTGTGACGAATGCCCATGAAGCCGGAGTGTCGATCAAAGTTGCCAAGACTGGTCTAGATCGGTATGTGGATCGGATTGTGGATGCGTTTGAGGTCGGCTATCTCAAGATGCGACCAGAGTATTGGCCGAACTGCCAACGATTGCTGAGCTTTGACCCGGCGCGCTCGTTGTTCATGGATGACGACGAAGGCTGTCTGATGGCTGCGAAAGAATTTGGGGTGGCGTACTTGGTTCACAGCGCCAAGTCGAGTTCGAAGCTGCCGGCAGCTCCGCTCCCTCAGTTTCTTTCCATCACGGGTTTTTCGGTTCTTATCAACGGACGTCCACCAGCCTAATTCTCCTTGACCGCTGTGCCTCGATACATCTCGCCAGCTAATCTTGGTACGGTCGCCATGCTGAATCGATCAAGGTGAGCGATTTTGAGGCCGGCTAGGATGATCAGCTGATCGATCTGCCGGTTAAGATTGCATCCGCAACCGATCACGTTCTGAATGGGATTCAACCGGTCCTGCCACGCAGCGATCTTTTGGTCATCGCTCCGACCATGTTCCAAGAAGAGAAATCTACCCCCCGGCTTGAGGACCCGTCCCACTTCTCGCAGCGCGAGTACTGGATCGGGAATTGTGCAGAGCGTCCAGGTGCTGACGACGGTATCGAATCCTCTGTCAGGAAACGGCAGTTGCTCTGCCGTGACATGGACGGTCTGGATCGGATATGGCGCCGCAGCCAGGCGGTGAGTGACCTTCATTGGGAGCAGAATCGCCGGATCAACGATCGACAGGCGAGTGATCGTGGTTGGGTAATGGCAGAGGTTGAGACCTGTACCGAACCCGATCTCCAGTACCTCTCCAGAAGCCGGCTGCAACAGCGCTTCTCGCAGTTGCGAGAAGGCCGGTCGAGCCATCACCCAATCCATCAGGCGGGGAAAGATCTGAGTCGCGTACAGTCCCATATCCCCTTCGGGGTATCTCCCTCAACCTTTGCAGAATAGTCAGGATGCCTGCTGGGGCTCTCGTCTGCAAGCGGTCATTCTCTAGCAGTCTGCTGAAAAACCATCTTTCATGACGGAAGTTTCCGTTTTTCGAGATAACTACGCGTTATTGTTTCGAGGGTGAGTGGATTCTCTGTGCCGTATGAGGGCGTTTTGTGTTTTCGGACGC
>JAOUMR010000024.1 GCA_029881435.1 Nitrospira sp. | reverse complement strand
CGCGTCAGGATGCCCCGCTGTGGTGGTGGCCCGCCAGGCGCAGCTGTTCCCCGCCTGGCCATCGTGATCTGAGCCCGTATGTTGCGCCTGAGGAGTCTGCCAACGACCTTACGTCCGGATTAGGGGTGGGAAGTGCCTGATGAACCTATATTTTTTGCGAGTACCGGTGATCAGGGATGCCTTCGGGCAGAGGCTGCAACTGGTCGTCGCAACACTACACGGCAGAATTGGTTTCAGGCTTTCAATCCTTGAGGAAACCCGGCTAAAAAAGTCCGGTCCTCTCATTGAGAGGCCGGAGGGAAAATTGTCAAGGCCCGTCCTGTGCTTATTGTAAATACACGTGGTGGTGCATGAAATAGATCGGAAGCAAACAGGGTGGATGTTATTATGTCAAGAAGAAAGCGAGACCAATAACGCCCCACAAGAGGAGCGAGATGCGCAGTCCATTCAGAATTCCCCTGGCAGGTTCCAGCGCGTCATCCGTCTGCTCCTTCATTTCACCACGCTCCACAAGCCGACGATTTCGACTATCCGGGCGATCGGTCACGAATCACTCGCCTGCGTGCGAGCCGGTAAAGGCGAGGTAGCTGACCGATTCCAAATACTGCCTTCGCAATCGACTGCGTGAGATTGGCATCGCGCCGTCCCGGCTGGAGCTGTAAAAGGCTAACTCTATTGTAGCAACTATATTTCAAGAATGCCGCAGGCAACAAAAATACCTAACGCCGTGATATTCGAATAGTGAAACCATCTTTTCTGAAAATGAACCGGCATCTCCACTAAATCAAAAAGTCCTTTCGTTCTGTAAGTCGTTGATCGGAAATACGTTCTCCTTTTACTGTTCGCTATGGCTTTCGCAGGTACGGGTGAGCCACGCACTGCGCTAGCCTGAAACTTTTTCGAATGCCTGGAGGACGTTGTGGCCTTGAGTCAGATCAATTTGTGTATCGTTATGAATCATACAGCCTACACAAATTGGTACGATGACAGGAAAAATCAGGCTAGCTCGACACTGTATGAAACACGGTTAAAAAGGTCCGCCGTCAATGGCGGCACCTCTCAGGATATCCGGGCAAGGCACTGGCATAAGCCAAGCTAATGGTGTTAGACAGGAGTTATGCAACCGACGCAACTTACCCCAAGAATTTCCCTGTATCTCTGGGAGAAACTACCGTGAGCGAGCTGCAGCGATCACCTCCTCTGAGGAAGTAGGAGGACCTTCGATCCGCTTCTAGCATCGATATCGGTTCTTCATTTGAGCTTCAGATATGGCTCAGTCGGTGATACATGCTCGACTCAACAATCGCCGCATGTGTCCTGGCGATAAATTGTTACGGAGGAGGTTGCTCTAACATGATGACATCTACCGCGGTCCACCTCACCCTGGCGATCCTGTGGATCGGAGTGTTGCTCACCTTTCTTGCAGCGGTCTTCACCTCTACTGGAAAGCGTCCGTCCGAGAGCACCAAATGGTTTGGAGTCCAAACTCTCAAGTGGTTATCCATGATGGGACTGCTGGTTTTGGCCGCAGTTTTTGTGACGGGTTTGAAGGCTGCGCACCCCTTGATAGACAAAAACTATGCTGCTGTATTCGTCACACACTCCGGCTGGTTACTCATTGGAAAACTTGCGATCGTCTTTCTGGTTCTGGCAATTACGTTGTGGATCCACTTCATTCTGCTACCAGCCCTCGCGACAAATACAGAAACAGCCACAGCCACTAAACGCACCCTCCGAACATGGGTCGTGATCGAGGGTGTTTGTACACTTGCGCTGATTTGGGCGGGACACGTAGTGGCGAACGATCACCCACCAAATCACGCAGTCGTCTACGACTGGCCTTATCCCTTCCGCTTTTCCATCGCCAACACATGGGGCATGGGCATGCTGGACGCTGTGATCGGCATATGGGCTGCGATGGTTCTGCTGATAGTGGCAGGAGGCATCGCTTTACTTGCTCAGATGAAGGGCTGGCGGTTGAGTTGGCGGCTCGGCCTACCCACAGTGCTCACAATTTCGGCGCTCGCCGTTGGGTCATACGCCCTGGCAGTTGAGGCCTTTCCGGAAACCTACCGTCAGACCACGGTCCCGTTTAAGTCTGAATCCGTCGCTCACGCCATGACCATCTTTGCTGAAAACTGTGTCCCCTGCCACGGACACCAAGCGAAAGGTGATGGCATTTTGTCCAAAACCTTGCCGAAAAAACCAGTCGATTTACTGACGGAGCCTCACGCAGGCATGCATACTCCAGGAGATTTTTTTCATTGGCTCACGAATGGCATTCCCGGAACAGGCATGCCTCCATGGGGTGAGAAATTTTCCGTGAAAGAGCGTTGGGATCTTGTGAATTTCGTCCATGCCCTCTCGCGGGGCTATCAAGCACGCATTATCAACACCCGTGTCCTCCCCAACCAACCGTACCTTGCCCCCCCGGGTTTCTCCTATACAACCCATGACGGACACACCGGCAGATTGAAAGACTTCCGTGGGGAAAATGCCGTACTGCTGGTCCTGTTTTCGTGGCCGGACTCGCGTGAACGGCTCGATCAACTACGGCTCGCCTACCAGGTGCTACGAGACCACAAAACCGAGGTTTTGGCCGTACCACTGACGGACCTCACCCCGGAGCAGACGGCCCTTATCACAGAGGACCCACCCTTCCCACTGGTGGTACAAGGTGCAGCCGAGATCGCGCGCACGTATTCCCTTTTTCGACGGACCATATCCAATCCCGACCTCATGGGTGAGGGAACCGTACCGACACACATGGAGTTCCTGTTCGACCGCTTCGGATACTTACGAGCACGGTGGATCCCTGAAACCGATGGGCCCGATTGGACGGACATTGACTTCTTAACACAACAAGTGGACCAACTGAATCAGGAAAAGGAAATTCTACCCCCGCCAGCCGACTATGTGCATGATGCGGCAGATGGCATGCACATGGGTATGGACATGGGCGGGATGAAGATGTAAGTACCTGAACTGGTCCATCAAGAGTAAGTCAGTGAAATCCCATCCTTCAACCTTGGGAGTTGTATATCAGGGTCTCAGGACAAATACGTTTACACTTCCGTTGCTCCTACTCCCCACCCTTCTGACTGTCACGTCCTGTTCGGTGATTGAGACGTCCTTTTCAGCAATCAAGACAACCTTCTCGGCAATCAAGACGGGCTACCGCGTCGTCAAGAAGACAGTCAAAGGCACGATATGGGTTGTCCGAGGAACCTATCAATTTACGAAGGCGACCACCAAGCTCGTGTATCAGATCGGGAAATTCACCTTTGAGGTTGTCCGCGCTCCATTGGAATATCCTTTGATGAGGGACGATCTCGAGACAATCGATGGGCTCCCGGTCAAGGAGGCGATTCGTCTTGGACGAGTAAAAAACGCGCCCTATACCGTCAAGGGCCGTCACTATGTGCCGATGACCCTTGCCAGCGCACAGAGGTACGAAGAGACGGGTTTGGCATCGTGGTATGGAGAAGAAACCAGGCGCCAGCAAGGAGGTCACATGACAGCCAACGGCGAACTGTTCAACCCGAGAGCCTTGACGGCGGCACATAAGTATCTACCGCTTCCCATTCACGTACAGGTAACGAATCTAGAGAATGGACGGTCGATCGTTGTCAGAGTGAATGACCGTGGCCCCTTCCCCAGCGACCACAATCCCGATTCGGGGAAAAGGATCATCGACCTGAGCCGAGGGGCAGCCGAACAGCTTGGATTTGCTGAACAAGGAGTCGCCAAAGTCCACGTGGAAACGATTCAGCTGGAAGAAGCATAACTGGACGTATCAGATTCACCCGCCATAACGAGTGACAATGCCATGCACAAGGTGAGTCCCTAGGCTGGTTGCAGCTCTCCGAGCCTCACCGACACCAGTTTGGAGACACCCGGTTCTTCCATCGTCACGCCAAAGAGAGAATCTGCGATGCTCATTGTTCGCTTGTTATGGGTGATGACGAGGAATTGAGCATTCTGTGCCAGATCCTTCAAGACCGCCGTGAACCGCCCAATGTTTTCCTCATCGAGCGGGGCATCGATTTCGTCCAATAAACAAAACGGCGTCGGCCGAATGAGAAAGCTCGCAAACAGCAGCGCCATCGCCGTAAGCGTCTTTTCGCCTCCCGACAGCATGGTAATACTCTTCAGTCGTTTTCCGGGTGGTTGCGCGACAATTTCAATACCCGGCTCTTCACTGCCGGACGGTTCGCCGTTTTCCGACGAGGCTTCCTCGACCAACTGCAACTCGGCACGCCCCCCAGGGAAAAACTGACTGAACACTTCGGTGAACTTTTGCTGTAGTTCATCGTACGTCGCAGCAAACATTTCTTTAGTCGTACGATGAATCCGCTGGATGATCTCCTTAAGCGACGTGATCGAATTCGACAAGTCTTGCTCCTGAGCCGATAAGAATGTGTGGCGCTCCTCAAGTTCTTGGTGCTCACTGATCGCGGCCAAATTGATCGGTCCCATACGATCAAGCCGGTCACGGAGTTTCTGTAACTGTTCCTTCAGTTCGGGATCAGACCATTCGACAGTTTCGGGCTCAGGCGCAGCATCGGCCATCACCGTCGGCTCGCTCGATCCCGCAGACACATCCACCAGTGTCAATGGATCGAGTTGATACGTGCCCGATAACGTACTTTCGACCGTACCCAATTGCATGCGAATTTCAGCGCGACGAACCTCTATCGTCATGCGCGCGTCACGAATCGCAGACATTCCTCGCCGTGATTGATCGAGACTGCTCTCCAAGGCCTGACTGGCCCCCGTCTGGTGCGCGTGTCGCTCTTGAGCGGCTACCAGATTTTCCTTGACCTGCCCTGCGGTCACGCCTAGTTCTCGGCAAAGGGCTTCTTGACGAGTTTGTTCAGTCTGGCTCTGCTCGATCAGACCCTTCAGACTGTCGAGATGCTCGCCCAATACCCGACGCCGATCCTCCGTTTCTTGAATCTGTTGCGTCACCCGAGCCCGATTCAGCTGCTCATGCTCTCGTTTAGCCCGCAGTCCCTCAGCAGCTAACCTGGCCTCCGTGACACGTTCCTGATGTGTTCGCAGGTTCTGATCGAGCAGCCCAAGTCCCTCACGTACCCGCGACAACAACGTATCATGCCCGATTTTTTCTGCAATCCACTGACCCAATTGGGCTTGGACCGACTGGGATTCTTGTTCCAGCTGCTCACGCTCACTCAGACCTTCCTGAATCTCGGCTTCCACCGCGTTGAGTCTGTGATCAAGATCGGTCAACACATGCTGGAGCTTTTCTTCGTCTTTGCGCAACGACAGATTTTGCATTTCGGCCTCACGCAGCGAATCTCCAAGCTGACGGTCGCGCTCGGTTAGCTCCTGAATCTGGGCATACACGATCTCTCGCTGCTGCTTATTCTGATCAAGCTCCATCACAAGCACTTGCCGCTTGGTTTCAAGGTCAAGCACCTCTCGTCGTCGCTCGAGTAAACCCGGCGTGCCCTGCACCTGACCACCCGTCACGATACCGGACGCATCCACCACGTCACCCTCTAAAGTCACCAGGATCGGACCGGTCGGAGCGCTCCAAGCATGGCGTTCCCACAGCTGGAGCGCGTGGTCCAGAGAACGAACGATCACGACTCGATCGAATAACGAATCACGAGCAACCGTTCGGTCCGCATCGGTCTGAATCAGATCCACGGCCCGACCAACGACTTCCGGCTCAGTGGCGATTACCGACCACCAATCATGAACTTGTCCCCCTGCCCAACGCGGATGCTGTGGGATAAAGCTCCCCCTGCCCAATGTCTCTTCCTGGAGAAACTGGATCAATCGCCGCCCGACTGACGGTTCATCGACAAACCACCCACGAACACGTTCACCTAACACCGCTTCGACTGCACGCTCCATCCCAGATGGAATCAGCAACCATTCGGCGACTGCGTCACGCACCCCTTCACAAGACTTCAGAGCCGGACCCTGATCTGCCCCCTGCCGGCCGTATCCCATCTCCTCACGAACCACACTTTGCAGCGCCTCTAGGCGTGACTCCAACCCAGCGAGTTCTTCAGAACGCCGCAAGATAACCTGATCCAGAGACTGCATGAGTCCGACCGCTTGAGCGACTTCCTCTTTCACGGTGCGTTGGTCCGCTTGCAGCGTCGCAACGAGGCGGTCCGCATTTCCATATTCTTCGCGCAATGTTTCGTGACGAGCGATCAAGGATTCACGTTGATCCTGAAGCTCATCTCGCTCCATGGTCAACCGGGATGCACGGTTGGTGAACCCTTCCATCCGCTGTCCCAACTGCGAGATGCTCTGCTCGGTGTTGGCGACAAGCACGGCGAGTTGCAGCACATCTTTACGCCCTCGTTCCTCTTCTGCGACAGCCGCTGCACGCTGATCAAGCAACTGTGTCATCTCCCGATCAAGCTCCTCGAGAGCTTGATTTCGAAGCGTTACATCCTCCTCGAGCCTGACCAATGAAGACTCAATGGTCTGAAGTGTATCGACCACCTGTTCCTGCGAACGGACAAGCTCTTCTAGCTCAGCCGACTCCTGAACTTGTTGTTGGCTGAACAACTGACCACGATTGCGTTCAACCTCCGCCGCAGTCAGCGCATGCGCCTGCTGCTGCTCCACTCCCGCCAACTCCTCTCGAATCTTCCCGATGGAATCCGCCGTGGCAATGGCATCGAGACGAGCCTGTTCGAGCTCCGTCGTGAATCGAGCTTGTTCAGCCGCTTTCTCCGATTCCTGCTGATCCAGATTCAGAACCTCACTCTCGACCTCCTGCAACGTCTGCCGCAGTGTCCTAAACTCTCTCGTTAACAAGATCACTTCGATCTCACGAGCTTCACCTTGCAAGGTCTGATAGGTCCGCGCCTGGCGTGCCTGCCGCTCCAGAGAATTGAGTTGCTTCTTGACCTCGGCCACGATGTCTCGAACGCGCAAGAGGTTTTGCTGCGTCGCTTCCAGCTTTCGTAACGCCTCGGCTTTCTGCTTCTTGTAGCGAACAATGCCGGCAGTTTCCTCGATGAGTTCACGTCGATCTTGTGGGGAAGCGTTCAAGATCTGATCAATCTGCCCTTGCGCGATCACGGTGTGCCCTTTGCTCCCAGCACGCGTATCGAGCAACAGACTGCGAATATCTTTCAGCCGGCAGTGAATCTTGTTGATGAGATACTCGCTCTCGCCGTTGCGGTATAGACGACGGGTAATCATCAACTCCTGCACTTCAGTCAATTCACTCGGAAGCCCCGAGTTTCCATCCAGTTTCATCGCCGCCTGATCCAACCCACCAATCACCAGCGAGACCTCCGCCATGCCCAACGGCTTTCGGACTTCGGTGCCGTTAAAAATGACGTCTTCCATCTTTTCACTTCTGAGCGTCTTGGTGCTCTGCTCACCCAGTACCCACAGGATAGCATCGACGACATTGCTCTTCCCGCTTCCATTGGGCCCCACCACTGCAGTGACCCCCTCGGGAAATGCAATCTTGGCCTCCGCAAACGACTTGAAGCCCAGCATATTCAACGATTTCAAGTGCATCGATTCACCTTTCCATGCACAGATAGAACGTTCTCATAAGGAAACAAAAATTTCCGGCCCTTCTACCATAGAGGTTTCAAGAAATCAAAATAAAACACAGCCAATAGGGTAATACGGAGTTGTGTCTACAATTTATGGGGTGGTTCCTGGAAAAGCCCTGGCATGACAAAGCCGGCACACCTCACTCGCCAAGGCTGCCGTACGCAAGTTGCTTAAGGCCGTTATCCGCGGGCAAACTAGCCGGCAATGCCGGCAACTGATCTCTTGGAGGATTCTATTTGAACGAGTTCCTTCGGCAGAAGGAACTCGACGTCTTCCTCAATAACCGTCAGCTCTTCAACCTCAGATGGTTCCGACACTTTCAAAAACGCCACCACTTCGGTCACGAGAATTTCTGGCGCTGAAGCACCGGCAGCAATCCCGACCGCCTTGGCCCCTTCTAACCATGCCGGATTAATGTCCGCGGCTGAATCAATGAGATAGGATGGAATGCCGCACTGCTCCCCCAACTCCCGCAACCGGTTGGAATTGGAGCTGTTCGGTGAGCCGATGACCAGAATGACATCCACGAGGCGGGACAATTCTTTAACCGCATTCTGTCGGTTCTGCGTCGCGTAACAGATATCTTCCTGATGTGGTCCCTTGATGTTCGGAAACCGTTCATGCAGCGCGCCGACGATGTCCCGACATTCATCCACA
This sequence comes from Nitrospira sp., assembly GCA_029881435.1. Lineage (GTDB taxonomy): Bacteria > Nitrospirota > Nitrospiria > Nitrospirales > Nitrospiraceae > Nitrospira_D. The sequence continues at coordinate 27,477 of JAOUMR010000024.1, read as the reverse complement.
CTCAGCGTCGTTTGCGTGACATACGACAGATTGACTGTATTCTCGACTTGTAGTTTTTCCACATCGTTGACAGACGACACCAGGTGAAATTTGTCGGGGACCTGGCCCAACGTCCCAATGACCTCCGGGTGGCCGGCATGCCCGATGAGGATCAGCTCATACCCCTGCGTATAATCGCGGTTCACCTCGTTATGGACTTTGATCACCAGCGGGCAGGTCGCATCGATCACGTGCAAGCGCCGACGATTGGCTTCCTCCCAGACGGACTTGGCTACTCCATGCGCACTGAAGATGACGACCGATCCCTCCGGAACTTCGTTCAACTCTTCCACAAAGACCGCGCCTTTTTGCCTGAGCGACTTCACGACATGGCGGCTGTGGACGATCTCATGGCGCACATAAATGGGAGCGCCATATTTCTTAAGAGACAGTTCTACGATTTCGATTGCCCGGTCGACTCCGGCGCAAAACCCACGGGGATTGGCGAGATATATCTTCATGGTTGTCGTCGCTCCTTAGCTCAGTGCTCGAACAAAGAAGTCTTCTCAGGATGAGGGTTCACGATACGTCAGATCCATGGGGCCCGTCAACAGAATTGCCGCCATCTCCGTGGGAGCCATGTTGCTCCCAAATTTCATAGTGGGATCATACGGGAGTGCCCAGACGCACACATCATTCATAAAGAAATGCGTAAAGCGATAAAGATCTCAGCTGAAGCGCGCGACCACCTTTCTGATCCCTTGCCCCCTCCACTTGACTCTCTCCCTCCTCCCCCGTACGCTCGATCTCGATGAAGACTTCGCATCTATCAGGCGGTTAGAACATTTCCCTCTCTGAATTCCGATCAGTACAAAAGGAGGCGCTTCTTATGGCTCAACGACCTTTTCAAACGGGAGCAGCCGTCAATCTGAGCGCGGGAGAAAGTATCAAGGAAGTCGTTATCTCTACTGTTCCGGCCAAAAAACGATTCCATGTCAAATTTCTAGGCATCAACGGGTTTGGGCATCCCAAGCAACCTCTCTTTTACGCTGTCCACGTGACAACAGGATCGAGAACGGGCATCTATCCTGTTGCACTCAACGGTGTAGCTGAGATCGCCGAGCCCGAATTTCCAGTACGGTATTTCGGAAGCCAGGACATCATTCTCTACGCAGATCCGGGATCCAACCTCATCTTCACGGTCGCGCGCAAGGATACAACGGGTAACGTCAGGGTCTTCATCGATCTCTGCGGAATTCTCGTTGATGTGAGATCAAGGAGCTGAGCAGGACGGTGATCAGGAGAGATGCGTTCGGCTTCGCACGATTCGAAGTGACTCACCTTGCCGGACCGTCGAGCGCTGCAGTGGCTTACACGTAATCTGTCTACTACGAGCCAGTCTCAACTCCAGCCTTACCGCGGTTACTTGACAGCCTCTCCCCTGCCCCGTACGCTGAGATCCGCATGGGTAGCATGACGCACAAGAAAATCCTGATCGTCGAAGATGAACGGGATATTCTGCACCTTGTCAAACATTACCTCGAGAAAGAAGGCTTTCGAACTGTCGTCGCAATGACCGGGCTCGAAGCCCTGAAGAAGGTCACGGAGGATAAACCGGATCTCGTGGTCCTTGATCTCATGTTGCCGGAAATGGACGGCCTGGAAGTCTGCAAGCGTCTACGTTCTGCTCCTGACACCGCCATGCTGCCGATCATCATGCTGACGGCCAAAGCCGAAGAATCGGACACGATTGTCGGACTGGAACTGGGCGCAGATGATTATGTCACCAAGCCCTTCAGCCCGAAAACGCTGGTCGCCCGCCTCAAAGCTCTATTAAGGCGAGTCGAACGCACTCCAGAGACCGCGCCCAATCTCTACCGCTACAATGCGCTCACAATGAATCTCTCCCGGCATGAAGTCAGCCTTGGCAAACAAGAGGTCACCTTGACGGCGAAGGAATTCGGCTTACTCGAATATTTGCTGCGCCATCGAGGTCGTGTGCTCACCCGCGAGGTATTGCTGAACGCCGTGTGGGGGTACGACTATTATGGAACGACGAGAACGGTCGACGTCCATATCCGTCGTGTAAAACAGAAGCTTCCGCTCCTTGAAGAAGCCATCGTGGCGGTCAAATCGCTCGGATACAAACTGAAAGATGTAGACGAACCAGAATGACGTGGTCGATCCGCTGGAAGGTCATGCTCGGAACGCTGGTGGCGGTGGTCTGTGGCTTGCTAATCGCGGGCGTAATGACAATTCAAGCCCTCGAACGACAGCGCTTGGCACAATTGGGTGAGGTCCTGGAGGCAAAAACCAAACTCGTCGAATACGGGTTCCAGCCTCTCTTTGGCAAAGAGCATTCATCCCTACTCCCTGCTCAACTTCAGGAAACCGCGCGTGATCTCGGCACCCGGGCCGTTGCTCGGGTGACATTGATCGCCACAGATGGAGCCATTCTCGCCGATAGCGCCGTTCAAGGTGCCGAACTCGCCGTCATCGAAGATCACAAAGCTCGCCCGGAAATCGATCAAGCCTTTTCCACAGGACAAGGACGGGACATCCGCTCCAGTCACACCACCGGCGAACGGACGATGTATCGTGCTGTCCTCATGAAAACTGCTCAAGAGACTTCACCACTTGTCCTACGGGTAGGGATTCCAATGGTGATGCTTGATCACGAACTATCGGAGGTACGGCAGCATCTCTTTTTGGCCCTTGGTGTGGCGTTTCTCATTACCCTCTCGTTGAGTGTGTGGTTGGCACATAGTATTACCAAGCCCCTTTCGGACATCGCCTCGGCCGCTCGCCAACTGGGTTCCGGGAACCAAGCCCTTCACATCAGGACAACCGCGCAAGATGAAGTCGGCCTCTTGGCCTCCACACTGAATCATATGGTCGATCAGCTCCACGCCAAGATTGACGAACTGTCGGAAGATCGCACGCAACTCTTAGCTGTCCTGACATCAATGGTCGAAGGCGTCATGGTCTTGGACTATCGTGGCCACGTCTTGCAGGTCAATCCGGCGCTTGAACGGATGTTCGGCATCTCCCGTATCGACGCGCGAGGCCGCCCCTGCACCGAGCTATTTCGCCATCAACGGCTGAACGAATTAGTAGCCTTCATCCTTCAATCACCGGCCCATCATCAGGATGAAATTGTGCTGCCGCTTACAGGGCGATGCTTGCAAATTGAAGCGTCTCCCGCAGGAGGTAAAGGAGAAAACGAAGCCTGTGTGGTGTTGGTCTTCCACGATATTACAGAGCTGCGACGCTTAGAGAAGATACGGACAGATTTTGTGGCGAACGTCTCGCACGAGCTTCGTACTCCGCTGACCTCCATTAAAGGGTATGTTGAGGCTCTGCTCGACGGCGCCAAGGACGATCCTGTTGCGTCCAAGAATTTTTTGGACATTATCCTCAAGCAAAGCGATCGGCTGGATCTGATCATCGAAGACCTACTCGAATTGTCAAAGATCGAATCCGGCCGCGTCTCCTTGAAAGAAGAACCGCTTGAACTGCAAGCCCTGGTTGAGCGGACACTCTCGATGGTCAAACCGATGGCCGACAAGAAGCGCCACCACCTCGTCACAGCGATCATGCCGTTGCTCCCCCCTGTGGCCGGTGATGAAGACCGGCTTGCACAAGTCTTGAGCAATCTGCTCGATAACGCGATCAAGTATACGCCAGCGGGTGGAACCATTACGGTCAGCGCCGCCTGGGCCTCTTCATCGAGAATTTCCGAGCGACCGGCGACGGCCATTGATCTGAGCGTCGCCGATACTGGCATCGGGATCCCGGAGCAAGACCGGCCTCGTGTCTTTGAACGTTTTTATCGTGTCGACAAGGCGCGCTCGCGTGAGCTAGGAGGAACGGGGTTGGGCTTAGCGATCGTGAAACACATCGTTGAAGGGCATGGCGGGCATGTATGGGTGGAGGCGAATCATCCTCAGGGCAGTCGTTTTGTCGTTCGCCTGCCGCTCGGAGATAAAGCTCTCAGCTCCGCTTCTACGACCGAAGCTGGCAAGATCTGCAGGCTAACCTCTTAGGATTAACGACTCACGGCGGGAACTTTGCCCAGAGTTGGGCTACCGTCATCTCGACCTTTTTACTTTGGTTGAACTTGGCAGAGCATGCTAGGTCCTGCGAAAATTCCGACGCCTACGGAGCCCGTTACCAACGAACGAGGCTCGTAGCCCATGTCAGGCCGCCGCCAAAGCTGCCAAGGAGCACGAGGTCTCCTGGCGAGATCTTTCCATTGCGCACCGCATCATCGAGCGCGATCGGAAGAGATGCCGAGGACGTATTGCCGTACTGTTCGATCACCGATGCCAAACGATCGGGACCGACACCCAAACGACCCGCAATTTGAGATAGGATACGCCCGTTCGCCTGATGGAGCACAACCTGCTTAACATCTTCCTGACAGACACCAAATTCCTTCAGGATGTCCATCACCGCGCGTTCGACTCGTCGAACGGCCAGTCGAAAGAGCGGTGCCCCCCGCATACGGAGCGTATGCCCTCCCGTTTTCAACATATCGGACGATAATGGCAACCGCGATCCGCCGCCAGGAACACGGATAAGTCCGTGGTGTGCTCCATCGGCATATAACTTGACGCCGAGAATTCCTCGCCGCTCAGGGCTGTGATCTTCTTCACCTCGAACGATGACGGCTCCAGCACCGTCGCCAAACAACAGTGTCGTCGCTTCATCCTGGTGATCGAGGGATCGTGACTTCACCTCTGACGCGATCACGAGACAGGTCCGCACATGGCTACTCTGAATCATGACTTGCGCCATGGAAAGGCCGTACAAAAATCCCGAGCAGGACGCAGACACATCAAAGGCTCCTACTTGCCGGCATCCTAAGCCTCGTTGAACCGCGCACGCTGTTGACGGAAATGCCATATCGGGAGATGTTGTCGAGAGGATGATGGCATCGATGGAGGAAGGCGAACATCCAGCGGCATCGAGGGCCCGGCGCCCTGCCGCAATGGCCATATCGGAAGACGCCTCCTGCTCTGCAGCCCAACGCCGCGTCCGTATACCGGTGAGTCGTTCGATACTAGCCGGAGATACCCCCGTCATACGGGCGATCTCCTCGTTGGTGACGACACGGGAAGGAAGATAGCTGCCAGGTCCAATGATCCTCGGTCGAAGCATTCCCCTAAACCATTAGCATTTCTAGCGAAATTGATCAGATTGCACAAAGCGAATCTTGGGCTGAATTATAGGGAGCATGCACAGACAGGTCAACCAAACCGGTCATGTGATTGATTTTTACGCGTTTCCTTGCTATGTGTGTCGACTATGAGCGTCTTCAGCTTTCATCCGGGTGTTCATCCGCGATTCATATCCTTACGTGTTCGACTGGCCGGCTGTCTGACCCTTGGGTCACTCTTGATGGTCTCCTGCGCCGGTGATATCACCCCAAGTGACGTTCGGAGTGGGCTCAAGAAGGTCATCAGTGGAACGGACGAGCAAATTTTTATCGGTGATACCGTCGACAACCATTACCACCCCAACGTGATCATGAAGCGGGGAGAAGCGTATTTTGAGAAAGAAGAGTATGCAGAGGCCTTAGTGGAGTACAACCACTTCATGGACCTTCATCGCAATCACGTGCTGGCTCCCTACGCCGCATTCAGGATCGGTGAAATTCATTTCAAAATGGCCAAGACCATCGACCGAGATCCCGAACCGATACAGAAAGCCATCGCAGCGTTCGAACAGATGAGAAAAGACTTCCCCGGCAGCCGCTACGATGCGCAGGCGCAGCAAAAACTTGAGGAGTGCCACAATTGGATCGCTCAGATGCATCTCTTCGTGGGACAATTCTATTACCGACGGGGTTCATATCTTGCTGCCGCTCATCGGTTCGACCAGGTCATCAAAACCTATCCGGATAAGCCGGTCGCCTCCGATGCCCTATACTTCCAGGCCAAGGCATACCATGAAATGGGTGCCGACGATTGGGCAAAAGACAATCTCGTCGTGCTCTTGGACAAACATCCCAACAGTACGGCGTCCGAGGCCGGGACCCAGTTATTGGAGAAAATCGGCGGAGCACGCCCCAATACCCTCCTGGCACAAAAATCAGATCCAGCCTCTCTTTCAGATGCCGGCTCGGCGATCATCCTAAGCAGCCGACCGCCTACCCCTAGCGAACCATCTGTTTCTTCATCACCATCTTCAGCGATAGGGACTCTTGGTGTTCCCTCATCGTTCGACCGGCTTAGTTCTCCCACCTCGGGTGCGCTCGGAAACGCTTTCACGGTCTGCCGCCTTGGCGCCTGGTGCTAATTCAGTCGTCACTGGTTCGGGATCAAGGAAATGCCTCTGTCAGCGAGGCGACGGAAGGCGGAAGATGACGGGCGTAGGTTATGATTTCTACCCGGGGAGGGAGCAAAGGATCAAAGCTGAAGGCGGCGTACGAGACCAACACTCACTACTGCCCCAGGTACCACCCGATTCCATAGCGCTCCAAGAAACTGGTCACCATCGTGAGTGAGTTCGCATAGATCATCACGCCGACCAGAACCAGCATGACCCCGCTTACCGTCGAAACTCCCCACAAATAAGCTCGCACTTCTTTGAAATACGCCAGAAATCGATCCACACCTAAGGCCGTGAGGAACAACGGCAGCCCCAACCCGAACGAGTAACATGTCAGGAGGACAACCCCGCTGAGAAGGGAGTCGGTCGTACTCGCGTAGAGAAGAATGGAGCCCAGTACCGGTCCGACACAGGGTGTCCACCCTGCGGCAAAGGCCACTCCGATCAGGAACGATCCCAGGTACCCGGCCGGCCTGTTACGGAATTGAAATCGATGTTCCATCTTTAGGAACTTGAGATTCAAAATCCCGAGCAGATACAGCCCGAACACAATAATCAAGACTCCGCCGACGCGGCGAATGACGTCCTGATGAGTGATCAAGATTTGTCCCAGAAAGCTCGCTGACGCCCCGAAGGCGATAAAGACCGAGGAAAACCCGGCGATGAACAGCAGAGAGTTCACGACGATCGCCCTCTTGAATTTCATCCGCTCAGAGGCATCGGTGAGCTGCTCGACCGAGAGTCCGGTGATATACGAGATATAACTTGGCACCAACGGCAGGACGCAAGGAGACACAAATGAGAGAAGCCCCGCGGTGAACGCGGCGATGAGGGAAATCTGTGGGATCGATTGTGTCATCGTTACGACTTCATCAGCGCATGAATCAATTCACGAGCCTCAGGGGAAGCCCAATCGCGAGCGCCGAAGATCTTTTGACGCACAATCCCCTGGCGATCGAGCATGAACGTAATCGGCAGTGTGCGAGCCCCATACACTAACCCAGTGCGATACTCCGAGTCATGGAGAATGGGAAAAGTAAAGCCCATTTTCTTCTGGAATGGCCGTGTCACAGCCGCACCCTGAGAATCCGTTGAGACGGCGAGAATCTCGAATTCTCGTCGGGGGAACGTTTGATACAGCTGTTCCATGGCCGGCATCTCGACACGACACGGTCCGCACCAGGTCGCCCAGAAATTCAAGAGGACAACTTTGCCTCTGAACTGCGACAAGCTCATCACTTTTCCAGCAAGATCGCGCAACATAAAGTTCGGCGCTTCGTCACCGACTTGAACCACTCCCCGCTCAATACCGGGTCGCTTCACAGATTGGGCTGACTCCGTGGCAGAGAATACTCCCAAGACGATCCCACTGACGACCACAAGCGTTAAGCACGGTGCTACCAGGTGATGTCGCATATTAACTTTTTAACTTTAAATAGTACGTGATTCAGATAGGCGATGTTACGGCCTTATCGTCATTGTGATCATCAGGCATGACTTCATGCTCGGTACGAGATGATTTCCTATGAACTCAGGCATGTTACAAGCCCAGAAAAACCTGAGTCAAGTAAACGGCAGGTGACAATTTCTCATGCCTCCACCACCGAAGTAATGGACAAAACCGATCGATATCTTTAGAATTGGCAAGGTTTGTGCGTGGCTCATCACTCGGCACCACATCCTCACATTTACCATCGACAGACACAATAGCACTGGCTTTTCATAACCTGAACCCACGAGGGCATATGCGAAACAATTACCTGTTCACTTCGGAATCGGTCACTGAAGGCCATCCGGATAAGATTGCGGACCAAATTTCTGATGGCATCTTGGACGCCATTATCGCTCAGGATAAATATTCCCGCGTTGCCTGCGAAACCATCCTAACCACAGGCATCGCTCTGGTCGCGGGTGAAATATCCACAAAGGCGTACGTTGAGATCCCTGATATTATCCGTGAAGTCATTAAAGATGTCGGGTATTGCGATGCCTCGTGGGGATTCGACTTTCATACCTGTTCAGTTCTGACCGCCATCCACCAACAATCCGGTGATATCTCGATGGGCGTGGATTCCGGAGGGGCCGGTGATCAGGGCTTGATGTTCGGATATGCGACCAATGAAACAGACGAGCTCATGCCGATGCCGATCGTGTTAGCCCACCGGCTGACGAAGCGTCTGGCCGAGGTGCGCAAGAAAAATATTCTCAAGTGGGTCCGGCCGGACGGCAAGTCTCAAGTGACGGTCGAATACAAGAACGGCAAACCCGTGCGGATCGATACGATCGTCGTCTCCACCCAACACAGCCCCGATGTAACCAATAAGCAGATTGAACGCGACCTCATGGAAAAGGTGGTGAGGCCAGTGATGCCGAAGGGGCTCTATGACCCAACCAGCGTGAAGCATCACATCAATCCAACCGGTCGCTTCGTGGTGGGTGGCCCGATGGGTGATACCGGTCTCACCGGCCGAAAGATCATCGTTGACACCTACGGTGGACATGGAAGTCATGGCGGTGGAGCATTCTCCGGCAAGGATCCAACGAAGGTGGACCGATCTGCCTCCTACATGGCTCGTTATATCGCCAAGAACCTTGTCGCCGCCAAATTGGCCGATAAGTGTGAAGTGCAGCTGGCCTATGCCATCGGAGTGGCCGATCCGGTATCCGTCCTGGTCGATACCAAGAACACCGAAAAGGTTTCAGTCGAGATTCTCGACAAGCTTGTGCGCAAACATTTCCCCTTGACCCCCCGTGGGATCATCGATCATCTCAAGCTTCGACGGCCAATTTTCAGAAAGACTGCCGCATACGGGCATTTCGGACGCAGCGAACCAGAGTTTACGTGGGAAAAAATCGACAAGGCCAAGGCACTGCGTAAGGACGCTGGGCTATAACCGGATCGCTCCCAAGCGCATCGGCAAGGGGGACGGGTGCTCTACCCGTCCCCCTTTTCATGATGGCAATTCGCATTCACCAAGAAGGAGGACTTTCGTGGATTACGATGTCAGAGATATCAAGCTCGCAGACCAAGGTAAATTAAAGATCGAATGGGCTGAAGCCACAATGCCCGTGTTGCGGCTCATTCGCAAGCGGTTCAAACGAGAGCAGCCATTGAAAGGCGTGCGAGTCACAGCCTGCCTCCACGTGACGACGGAAACCGCCAATCTCGCGATTACTCTCAAGGCCGGCGGAGCAGATGTGCGTCTCTGCGCGTCGAATCCCCTCAGCACACAGGACGATGTGGCCGCTGCGTTAGTTCAACACGAAGGTGTTCCGACCTTTGCCATCAAAGGTGAAGACAACGCCACCTACTATCGGCATATCGAATCAGCAATCGCCCATCGACCGCACGTCACCATGGATGACGGCGCAGACGTGGTGTCGCACCTCCATTCCAAACGCAAAGAGCTGCTGAAAAACGTGATCGGCGGCACAGAGGAAACCACCACCGGCGTCATCCGATTGCGTAGCATGGCGGAGAAGAAAGTCCTTAAGTTCCCGGTGATCTCCGTCAACGACGCGGACACGAAACACATGTTCGACAACCGGTACGGCACCGGACAATCGACCATGGACGGCATTGTGCGTGCGACGAATCGATTGATCTGCGGCTCCGTCGTCGTCGTCGTGGGCTATGGCTGGTGCGGACGCGGTATCGCAATGCGAGCCAAGGGCATGGGAGCGGATGTCATCGTGACCGAAGTGGATCCGTTGAAGGGTCTTGAAGCCGTCATGGACGGCTTCCGCGTCATGCCGATGGAACTGGCTGCCCCAGTCGGCGATTTCTTCGTGACCGTGACCGGGAACATCCACGTGATCCGCAGCGAACATTTCGCCGCCATGAAAGACGGTGCCATCGTGTGCAACAGCGGGCATTTTAACGTGGAGTTGGATATTCCGGCCCTGGAGAAGATGGCCAGCAAGCGGCGGGTGGTGCGTACCGGCGTCGAACAGTTTACGCTCAAGAAAAATGCTCACCGAGTCAGCTTGCTCGGTGAAGGCCGACTGGTCAACCTCGCCACCGCAGAGGGACATCCCTCCAGCGTCATGGATATGAGTTTTGCCAACCAAGCGCTTGGGGCAGAATACCTCGTGAAAAACTACAAGATGCTGGAGAAGAAGGTCTATCCAGTGCCAGCGGCGATCGACAAGGAAATCGCTCGGCTTAAGTTGGCAGGGATGGGCGTGGCCATTGACACGCTGACGAAGGAACAGAAGAAGTATCTAGCATCCTGGGAAATGGGCACCTAACAGGATGCTGAAAATGTCCCCCAGCGTTGTTCTCAGTCGCCCGTCTCCCTGCAACGTACCGCAAGGGTACGCTTCGGTCGCCGAGCTCCCTGCGGCCTAGCTGGGATGCCATTTTGAGCATCCTGATTCGGGCGATGCTCGCTGAGGGCAAGAGCTCGGCGCGCTCGGGTGGGCGGGTGAAATAGCGCGCGCAGTTGAGAGCACCGGCACCACACCTGCGGAGAGAGGAATAATAAATTGAAAGGCCACCTGTACAGGTGGCCTTTTGGTTTGGAGTGGGTTTCTGCAACCGATTGCAATCTCATAGAGGAGTGGTAGAGTGTGGGCAAGGAGCCCCTGTGAAATCCTCCACCTCCCAACCACTGTCGCTTACAGATTTCGGAATCTCTCCTGAGCGGGGATTCCTACCGTCGGACCCATGCGAAACTCTGCTCGACTGCCCCACGCTGAATCATCTGGGCCACGAGATGCCGAAACTATTGAGCGCACGCCAGGTCCGGCAGTTTATCGACGAACAACCAGCGTTGCTTCCATCCATTCCATCGAATTGGCGCGAAGACGAGTGCCGAGCCGCACTGCGGATGCTTTCCTTCGCGGGCCATGCCTATGTTTGGGAAACGCTGGGGCAACCGGCCGTCAAGCTCCCCTCCCAGCTTGCCCGGCCATGGTCTGAGATCGCCCAAAAGCTCGGCCGGCCGCCAGTCCTCTCCTATGCGTCTTACGCATTGGACAACTGGCGCCGACTTGATGGGACGAAGCCGATTCAGCTCGACAATATCGTGCTCCTGCAGAATTTTCTCGGTGGGCTGGACGAAGAGTGGTTTGTCGTCGTCCACATCCAGATTGAGCAACAGGCGGGACCTGGCTTGGCTGGTCTGGTACGGGCGATAAACGCAGCCTCTGAAGGAAATGACGATGAGGTACTGTTGGGTTTACAAGCTCTGGCGTCCGCGCAAACCGCTATGCGGGATACGTTGCTCCGCATGAAAGAACGCTGCGATCCCTATGTGTATTACACCCGCGTGCGGCCCTACATTCACGGCTGGAAGAATAGCCTGTCATTACCCGATGGCCTCATTTATGAGAAGGTCGAAGCCTATGCCCAACAACCGCAGCAGTTCCGTGGTGAGACCGGAGCACAGAGTACGATCGTCCCGTGCCTGGACGCGGGACTGGGTATCCACCATGCGCCCGATCCCTTGACGGTGTACCTGCAAGAAATGCGGGAGTACATGCCACCCCGCCACCGGGCTTTTCTTCAAGCCCTCGAGAGCCAGACTGACAGCAGCGGGCGCGCCCGCCTTTCCAGCTATGTCCATGATCGCAGACAAAGCCATTCCGAACTCTGGTCAGCCTACGGTGTGTGCGTCGGCCTTCTGGCACAGTTCCGTGAAATCCATATCGGCTACGCAGACAGCTACATCAATCGCCAACACCAGACCAGCACAACCAACCCCACTGCAGTCGGCACCGGCGGCACTCCGTTCATGACATATCTACAAAAGCATCTGGACGAAACGAAACAAACTATCGGCGCCTAGCCCACCAAGAGCCTTAAGGAGAGAATGAGGAGAGTGCCGTTGAAAGAAGCCGCACTGCAGCTACAAAAAAGCATTGCAAAAAGAGACGTTGTTTTTTCTTTATTCCCTGGAACGAAGCAAATCACTTTCTGACAGTGCCCACTTCTCCTTTATTAAATCTCGAACAGCCTCGCTCACACCAACAATGGTCTCGCCAAGATGATTATGGCTGGGATCATTTATCCATTTCAAGAATGCCATCTCATCGCCATTGGTTATGGCCCTGCGTATTCCGCTGAATCCGGCCACCGATTCCGAGCGAATCCGGCCACCCCTCGGAGCCCCGCGACGCAGGGCCTCAGTGCTCGGCCTTCAGTGGCCGACTTCCGTCCGATTTGGCTAACCGTTTGCGCATCGATTCTCCTTTCAACGTGATCTTATAGGCATTGTGCACGAGCCGGTCAAGAATGGCATCGGCGAGCGTCGGCTCCCCGATCGCCGCATGCCAGTGATCGATCGGGAGTTGACTCGCCACGAGGGTGGCCCGCCGCCCGTGGCGATCATCGAGGAGTTCCAAGAGATCGCGGCGGTGCTCGTCAGTCAAGGGCGCGAGCCCCCAATCGTCCAGGACCACGAGGTCGGTCTTGGCGAGACTCCGGAGCAGACGCCCATAGCGGCCATCCCCTTTGGCGATCGCGAGTTCCCGAAAGAACCGCGGCAGTCGCAGATAGAGCGCGGAGCAGCCCAGCCGACACGCCATCTGGGCCAGCGCACAGGCCAGATACGTCTTGCCCGCACCGGTCGGCCCCACAATCAACACATTGTCATGACTGCGAATCCATTGACCGGTCGCCAGGGACGCGATCACACTTTTCTCGATTCCCCGGGGATGGCGATAATCCAGATCTTCCAACGTGGCGCTGCCGGGGAACCGGGCCTGGGCCAGCCGCCGCGCCAGGCGGCGATTCTCTTGAGTCGTCCGTTCCCGATCGACCAAGAGCCCGAGCCGTTCCTCGAAGCTGAGCCGCTGCACGTCGGGCATCTCCAGTTGCTCCGCCAAGGCCGTGGCCATGCCGGTGAGTTTCAGCGTCTCCAGTGCCGTGAGTGTGGGATGACGTAACATCAGCAATCTCCTTCCTGTTGGTAATAGGTGGTGCCGCGCAGATGGGCGTGCTCGAACGGCAGCGGGACCGTCGAACCCGGCTCGGGGAGCGGCTGTTGGTCCAGTCCGGTTTTCAGGATCGACTGGACACTCTTATAGGCGACCGCGTCGATCGCCTGAGCCCGACGACACGCCGCCTCGAGCCGCACGGGGCCGTAGTCTCGTTCCAGCCGCAAGACCCCGAGGCACGAGCGATAGCCTTGTTCGGGATGCCGGCGGCGGGTCATGAGCGTGTCGACCACCGTGGCCGTGGCCGGCCCGACGGTCTCCGCCCACTGGATCAGGCGGGAGGGGGACCACGCCAGATACTGTTGGTGCGACGACGGGAGATGCGCGGCGACGGTGGTGTGCCGGCCTCGCTCCGCACTCCGCACGTGGCTGGCCACACGCTGGTTCTTGTGGAAGCACTCGACCGTGGTCACGGTCAGCCGCACATCGAGGGCCGTATGGACCAACGGCGACGGCACGCTGTAGTAGTGGCCCTCGATCTCGAGATGCGAATCGATATTGACCCGGGCCGTCCGCCACTCGGCATAGACGTACGGCTCGGTCGGCAGCGGCTGCAGGGCTGGACGATCGACGGCCTCGAACTGCGATTGTCGACAGCCAGGGAGTTTCTTGAAGGGCCGGCGATTCAGCCGGTCCAAACAGGCGGCGATCACCGTGTTGAGCTCCGCCAGACTGAAGAAAGGGTGATGCCGCAGACAGGCCAGGATCCACCGTTCGACGAGTAAGACGCCCGCTTCGACCTTGGCCTTGTCGCGGGGTTTGCGCACCCGGGCTGGAATCACCGCGACATCGTAGTGCCGGGCCAGATCGGCATAGGTCGGGTTCAGTTCGGGTTCATATCGACAGGCTTTCGTCACGCCGCTTCGTAAGTTGTCCGGCACGATGATCTCTGGCACGCCGCCCAAATAGGCGAAGGCCCGGACATGGGACCCGGTCCAATCGGGGAGCGTTTGCGTCCAGGTCGCCTCGGCGTAGGTATAGCTCGACGCGCCCAGGACGGCGACGAAGATCTGGGCTGGCCGCACCTCGCCGGTCCGTCGGTCCTGAACCGGCACGGTCTGGCCCGCGTAATCGACGAAGAGTTTCTCGCCCGCCCGATGCTCTTGCCGCAGGCAGCGATCCAAGGTGGCGCGCCAGGCACCATAGAGATCGCAGAAGCGGCTGTACTGATAGCCGTCGGGATGCTGCGCCTTATACTCCTGCCAGAGCAGCGCCAGGGTCACGCCTTTCCGCGTCAATTCCTGATGCACGGTCGCCCACTCCGGCATCGCCCGCGGCGGGCCGGTCGGCGACGGCGCCGCCGGATACAGCCGGGTTTCCAGCTGCTGATCGTCCAGGTCCTCCGGGAACGGCCAGGAGACTCCCGCCGCCGTGGCCCGATAGAGCGTTTCCGCCACCGTGCTCCGCGCCACGCCACAACTGGCCGCGACTTGTCGATTGCTGAGCCCGCAGCCCCATTTGAGTCGAAGTATGTCTTTGATCTTCCGCATGGTCACTCGCTCCGCTGGCATCGGCACCTCCCCCATAAAATGGAAGGCCCACGATACCCAAGGTTGAGGAGGACCTGCGTCGCGAGTGACTCGGGGAGACGGACTGCTGGGGAATCACCCCGCCCTGGAGTCCGAGGGATGTCGGCCACCGATTCCGAGAGGACTCGGAAAAGTGGCCGGCTTCACCTCGGAATCAGTGGCCGCGTTCCGTCGGAACGGGTGGCCGACTTGCGTCGGAATCAGTGGCCGGCTTGGGTCGGAATACGCATGGCCCTGCCTAGTTCTTCAATTTCTTTCGGCATCAAGGGGCGATCATGTTTGTCGCTCCAAATATGGCCGACAACTTCGTTCCGGAGCTTTCGCACGCCTCTTCTTTCCAGTTCATTCCGTAATTGTTTACATTTGCCTTTAATTTCTTCTGGTATCAAGACTTTGTAATGATCATAGAATTCTATCCATTTCGCTAAAGTTACAAAAAGGAATGAGCCGGCCATCTTATTGCAGAGCCGAAGCACTTTATCACTGGCACCTGCCTTGAATTTTGGCGAATTAAAATATTCAGACGCTCGCACTGCAGTTACCAGGTCGCCGATAAAGTCATTTAAGATCCAAAACGCTTCAACTGCGCGTTCTTTAGTCTCTGTCACAGCAAGAGCTCCCTTCTTAACAAGAGCCAAACACGTTCCAACAAGCAATGGAGTAACATCAACGTCAAGGCTGGAACAAATCGCATGAGAATTGCCACCGCGTTCTTATCCAGCCACGACAAGTTAAATTGCATTGAGAAGCAAAACTGAAAACGCATCTCCATCCGTGAAAGCTTCGCAGAGATCAGTGATAACAACAAGAAAGGAAAGAGCACGCCCAGTATCAGCTTAGGGCTTCGGAGAACACCGGTTCAATTCGTAGCAGAAATCGGAGAGGTGTAATGCGATAGTCAGCCGTTCTTCTGGAGTCTAACGTCTCGCTCGTTCTATCTTCTCATCAGCAAACTTCTGGCTCAGCTTGCTCGGTCGCCGTTGTGACATTTGAGAGCTTGTCTCTTGATGGGGCTTCATACATGTGAATATACATGGGTCTCATGCAACCGAAAAGGGTGTGGAAAGAAACAACTGTAATACCAAGCAGGGAAACTCCAGTGGCTCAAAAACCACCTCTTGTTGTCGTCGGCATCGATCTCGCCGGGTCGCCAAAGAGGCCGACGGGGATCTGTGTGCTGCGCAATTTGATTGCTGAAACGCACATCATGTTCAGCGACGATGACATTCTCGACTTCGTTAGAGAGGCTCGACCTACCCTCGTCCCAATCGATGCCCCACTCAGCTTGCCGAACGGACGGCGTACCATTCATGATCGTGCCGGTGAACATCTGCGGGAATGCGATCGTGAACTGCTCCGCCGAGGCATCCGCTTTTTTCCTATCACGCTTGGCCCCATGCGCATGTTGACTGAGCGAGGCCTTGCGCTGAAGAAACATCTCGTTTCTTTGGGCTATCAGGCCGTTGAGTGCTACCCCGGCGCGGCGCAAGATCTTTGGAGAATTCCGCGGCAACACAAAGACCGACTCGGCCTCCTCAACGGTCTAAGGAAACTTGGCCTGCGTGGACTAAAGAAGACCGCGACAAGCGATGAGTTGGACGCAGCAACCGCGGCTCTCGTAGGCCGATGGTCTCTCTTAGGTCAAGGACTGATGCTCGGAGGTGAGACTGGAATCCTGATCCCAGCTTTCGATGGGAGACATGAAGGATCGAAGGAACTCAAAACGCCACGAGTGAAGGCCAAACGCTAATGGGAGCGAGGTACGACAGCAACAATACGCACTGGACCGCCAGTCCCACCGGCGATTTTCATGGGAAGGGCGATTACATCAAAGCCGCGAAGCGGTAAGTCGTACAGATTGGCGAGATTCTCAAACACCGGAACATTTTCTGAAAGTAAAACCACATGTGATTCGAATTTGGTCGATTGCCCATAATCAATCGACGCCGTATCGATACCCACAGCCTTGACCTGCCGCTCGCGTACCAGCCAGACAGCGGCTTCAGGATGTAATCCTGGGAAATGCAGCGCCCGCACACCTTCCTGCCCTCTCAACGCCGTTCCCAAATAGTCTTCCCGAATTGACCAGAAGCTTGCGAAACCCGTATCTAGTAAGACAATGGCGCCGTTTTGAATCCGCCCATGTTCAGCTTCCCATCGTTCGAGATCTGAGATCGCCACTTGATAGTCCCTATCGCCGGCACATTGCTCAGCAACATCGATTCGGACGCCAGTTCCAACCAATCGTTCAAGTGGAATCTGATCCAGCGTCTGCTTCCCTCTCGAAAAGTGAATCGGCGCGTCGATGTGCGTACCACCATGCTCGGCCAACTCCAAACGGTTCGAGGCATAGTAGTACCCGCCTGGCGTATCCTCCGCGTGCTGAACAACGAGCTTGAAATCCTCTTCCGTCGGCCAAACGATCGTATCCGTTCCAAATGAATGGGTCAGATCGACGATCCGCGAATGTTCCCATGCAGGATGAGTGGCATGATGGCCAGACGCACATCCCAAGCTGGCGATCACGCATAGCCCTCCCATCGCCCTACTCGCTTTATGCGAGAGTCTCTTCACCATGGGGATTTTCATGCTCTCTTCTCAAGTCTCGGATGGAACGGATGTGCGAGGAATGAGCCCCTAGCCCACCCCTTTAGGCAGGGCATTCCTGTTGGTCTCACTGCGCCCGTCGAGCGAGCACCGCCCATAATTGTCGATTGTGGTTACTCCCGCGTGCGCGCTCGGGGAGCAAGAGACTAGCAGGGATGCCCTGCCTATTTCCCAAATGCTTTTTTCAGCAGCGGTTCAATCTCGCCCTTGGCGGCCATCGGATCGAGCACGTCGGTATCGCCGTAGAAGGTGCCGTCGATAAACACCTTAGGAAGCGTCGGCCAATTCGTGATTTTCGTCAGCGCCTCGCGCTTAGCCGGTTGCGCCAGGACGTCGATGAGTTCGTACGGGTACCCATACTTGTCGAAAAACTGCATGGTTTCCCTCGTGAACCCGCACATCGGCATCGTCTTGGTCCCCTTGCCATAGATCAAAATCTTATGCGCCTTCACTTCGTTTTGGATTTCTTCTTCTATCTGGTCGGCCATGGCCCCTCCTATGTCTCATCTTTGGTTCGAGCGGTGAGTTCTAATGCGTGGATCCGTCCATCCTTCATGGGTGTATCGAGGGCCTGATAGATCAGGCGGTGCCGATCTAAAAGATTTTTCCCCTCGAACCCATTGGAAACGATGACGACCTTCAAGTGATTCATGGTCCCTGTACGATCGGTCACTGTCACCTCAGCGTCCGGCAGGCTCTCGCGAATATATTCGGTAAGCACATCAGGTGTAATCACAGTATCAACTCCAGCAGTGTTTTCAATACCCTAGCTGAAACGTGTCCTGAAAGGCAATGAGCATCCGTCGGTGGTGGATTTCGCCAACCTGGTGGTGCCTTTGAGCCAGTCGGCGAAATGCAGGCGCAAGTTTGATTCAGCTTCCTGTTGAAAAGATGGAACCTCGCATGCCTTTCAACTTCGGCACCGGCTTTGCGAAGGGTTTGTGTCATGACGAGACCTAATGGAATCCGTTCCCACCAAGGAGGTTGCCATGAGCGAATTCAAGTCCGGGTTTTTTGTCGGAGGTGAGAGCTGCAATGGTCGGGTATTGATCGTCGATGACGAACCAGATATCCGGAAAGTCGTCCGAATGACTCTGCAAAAAGCCGGGTACGATGTGCTTGAAGCTGAGAATGGGGAGAAAGCCATTGAAACCATCAACTGGGGCGAAAATCGCCTCCTGCTGGATGTCATGATCTGCGACATCCGGATGCCAAAAGTGAACGGGATCGAAGCCATTGCCTACTTTCGCGAGAACTATCCGCGTGTGCCATTAATTGTCTTGACCGGGTTCCCGGACACCGAAATGGCGACCTCGCTCCTTCGGCAGGGCGTCGTGGACTATCTCGTAAAGCCGGTGGAGGGTGAGATATTGAAGGCTGCCGTCGGTCGTGCCATGGAACAACGAGAATTGGCGCGTCTATGATAGACAGGCCACCATCGGATGGAATGGGTACGGCGGCCATATCTCCGGCCATCGCTCATTCGAGCGTGAAAACCCAGCGGGACACCTCGTCGCTGGCCGCGCTTCCGATGAGGGTTGCGATCCTCGGCGCTGGCCGTGGAGGCACCGCACTTCTTGAGGTGCTCCATCAGATTCGGGCAATTGAGATCGTGGGAATAACCGACAAGGATGCCTCAGCACCAGGGCTCAAACGAGCCCAAGAGCTGAATGTGCCGGTGTACGGAGTGATTGCCGATCTGCTCAGGGACCACACACTCGATGTTGTAATGGACGTGACCGGTGATCCATCAGTAGAGTCCGTCCTTCAGCAACACCGGTCGCCAGGGACTGCGATTATAACTGGACAGGCGTCATGCCTACTCTGGCTACTTGTCCAACATGAATCAACGTTGCAAACCGAATTGCTCCATGCAGAGAAGCTCGCCGGTTTGGGCTCGTTTGCAGCCGGCATCGCTCATGACATGAACAATCCACTCCAACTGATTCTCGGCATGGCAGAAAATCTGGCTGAAGAAACGGACCTCACGACCGTGCACGCCCAAGCCTTGGACATCATTGACGCCGTGAAACGGACGACGGCTATTTGCCGAGACCTTACCTCCTACTCTCGCCGCGCGTCTTTACAGCAAGACGGCCCCGTCAACATCAACAGCAAGCTTGACGAAGCCCTGAAGATCGCCCGCTATGCCGTGGCACTGCAAGACATTGAGATTCACAAGCGCTATCAACCTGACATCTTCGTAAAGGGAAATCCTGATAAACTGCTCCACGTGTTCGTGAACCTGATCACCAACGCAGTTCAAGCGATGGAGCATCACGGTACGCTGACGCTAGAAACGACCGCTGTAGCCGGCGCAACACAGGTTCGTGTTTCAGACACCGGCTGCGGCATCGCGCCGGAAGTCTTGACTCGAATTTTTGAACCGTTCTACACCACAAAGCCCCCGGGAAAGGGGACAGGACTGGGGCTCTATAATATCAAAAATGTGATCCAGCACATGCAGGGCGTGGTTGGAGTCGAGAGTCACGTCGGCCAAGGCTCAACCTTTACCCTCACATTCCCCGGTAACCCATCACGTGCTGAGAGAACCCCTCGGACGGAAGCATGACAACAACGCCCACATCCTCACTGTCTGGTACCAGATGGGGGCTCAAGACCAAAGTCATACTGTCTATGCTCCTCGTGGGGATCATCCCTCTCGTCGTCGGTTTGGGGATGGCCTTCTGGCAGGGGTCTCAGGAAATCCGTGAAATCAGTGGAGAAAGCTTTAAGGCTCTGGCGACAGAAGCGGCTCGCAAACTTGACCTCCTCGTGGTCGAAGAAATCTCGCATACCGCTCGAATCGCCCATGATCCGACGATCATTCGGGAACTGGAACGCCGCCGCGATGCTTCAAGCGATCCAAAACGCTCAATATCGGCTCTCGCAGACCTCGAACAGCGCTGGACAGAGCGAGACCCTGCTGCGCTCAAATCGCTGACAGGGAATACACTCAGCGCATTACTCCACGAATACTATGCCGGAGTGTACAGCCCACCAGGGCAGTTACTGCCACAGGTTGTCCGTGCATCGACGAAGATGCTGTTCTTGACTGATGCGCAGGGAGCACTCGTCGCCACCATGACCGACCATCCGGCTTTCAGACACCAGGACACCCGTTGGTGGCAAGGAGCTTTCAATAAAGCGGTGGGCCAGCTCTACATCGAAGACATCCGTTTTGACGACCAGGTGAACACCTATGTGTTCACGATCTCACTCCCCATCATGGATAGCTTGCGCTACGAAACCGTCGGCGTGCTTCATCATGTCATCGATGCCAAGGAATTCTTTTCCCCCTCAACCCATGCCATTCGATTCGGCAAGACCGGCCACGTCATGCTGATCGACACAAACGGCATTGTTATCAGTTGCCCTATTCTTCCGACAGGCGTCCCCTTGTCCGATCGAAACTTGACCCCACTCGTAACCCCTCAACACCCTGGCTGGGTGGAGGCCTCCAGCGATGGCCACGGCGGGCAATCGACCTCCGTCATCGGCTTTGCCCCGCTTCTGGAAACCAGCCGGGCGACCAACGGCTCGATCGACAGTGGATCGTGGCACACGTTCGTCTGGCAATCGTCGGATGAACTGTTCGCACCGATCCAACATCTGCTCACCTGGGTGATGGTGTTCGGGGCCGTCGCCATCGTGCTGCTGGCCTCGCTCGGCTACGTTGCAGCAGGTCGTATCGTGACGCCGGTCCGGCAACTGCAACAGGCTGCACAGGCCATCGGGCGCGGTGAGCTCCAGACACCGATTCAGATCAACACCGGCGATGAGCTGGAAGACCTTGCGAGAGAATTCACCCGCATGAATACGCAGTTGAAAGCCGCATTTGCAGGGCTAACCGACCAGGTCAAGCTGAAAACCCAAGAATTCCAGGTCCTGCAGCAGTCGACGGATCAAATCTTGGACGCCGTTCCGACTCCCATTGTCTTAATCGATTCCCATCAAATCGTGCGCTACATCAATCAGACAGCCCGTGAAGCGTTTTCGGTCCGGGAGACGTCGTCGGATACATCGCTGTTTTCGATTCTGTCACTCGACCCAGGCGTTCAGAAACAGCTTCAAACAGAATTCCAGATGAACGGCGGTACGTCGGCCACAATGCCTGATATCGAGCGTGAAACGGCACCACGAGACCCACTGCAGCCTCGTACAGATCATGAACCAGCCGGTCATCGTTCTGAGCTCCCCATCGGATCACGCATCTACCATTATCAATGGTTCCGACTGCCCACGAAACCAGGCGAAGAAGACAGTATCGGGCTGGTGCTTCGAGACATTACGGACGAGAGCCGGCTGCAAGACCAGCTGGTCCAGGCGGAAAAGACGGGAAGCCTCGGGGTATTAACGGCCGGAATCGGCCATGAACTCAATAATCCATTGTTTGGAATCATTGGGTTGGGAGAAATCCTTCAGGATGAACAGGACCTAGAGCATATCAAGAGCTACGCCCGAGATATCGTGGCTCATGGCCGTCGCATGGCCACCATCATTCGAGATTTTACCGGAGTCACCGACCGTGAGGCCTCGGATAAGCCGGTGTCGGTTCCGGTGGAGGAGGTATTGGACAAGGCGCTGGCCACAGCACAAGCCACCGTTGATATGAACGATGTCGTGATCCACAAGACCTACGCAGGCCATACCCCGGTCTTGGTACTCCCAGACCAACTGCGGCAAGCGTTCGTGAATCTGCTGACCAATGCCATCCATGCCATGAAGGGCACTGGAGCGCTGACGTTGACAACCGTCGTGTCAGACCATATGGTGACGACCACCATCGCCGATTCAGGGCCGGGCATCTCCAAACAGCACCTATCAAAAGTCTTCGACCCATTTTTTACGACGAAGGAACAGGGAGAAGGTTCAGGCCTTGGACTCACCGTCGCCAGGCGCATTATCCGAAAGTTCGGAGGCGATATCCGCATCGAGTGCGTCGAAGATCGAGGCGCAGCATGCCACGTCACGCTTCCGATCAATACCTCAACGCCTCCACTAGGAGACACATGGACTACTTCCGCTTCACGTTCCAAGCCGCAACCGTCGCACTCCTCTTAGGAGGCTTCTGGACCGTGGCTGCGCTTCACGCTGCCAAGGAGAGCCCCACCACAATCGGTATCTCGCCGCAAAAGGTCGCCGACTACATTCATGCCATCCTCGAAGCAGATCGTACCTTTTACACCTCACACATCGTCAACCGATTGCAAGAAAAGGGCATTGTGGCTTCAACTGAACAGTGGGAGCAAGACAACACCCTGCCCTTACCGGCCCAGTTTCTTCAACACTCCGGTCGGCTAGTTGCAGAAAGCGGGAGCGGAATCCGTTACCGGCTGATCGGGTTTTCCCCGATCTATCAACGTAATGCGCCTGCCACAGAGTTTGAACGAAAGGCATTGGACGTTCTCAAGCGACAGCCTGATCGGCCGGTCACAGGGATTGTTTCAAGCGGCAAGAAACAATATTTCCAAGCCATTTATTCAGATCGTGCCGTCTCGTCTGCCTGCATCACCTGTCATAACAGTCATCCGCTGAGTCCGAAACAGGATTTTAAGTTGAACGATGTGATGGGTGGGATCGCGATTATCATTCCGCTCGAGTAGCAGAAAGCGTGATTCGTGACGTGTGAGCCGTCGACTGGAAGTCACGAAACCGTTATGAAGGCGCGGGCGGGCTCGCCGAGACCTCCAGCTGTTTGAGATGATATTCTTCTCGATAGATCTGCACGGCGGTCATTAACAAACTGACGAGAATGGGGCCGATGAACAGGCCGAGCAATCCGTAGAGGGCTAATCCCCCTAACACGCTCAAGACCAGCAGCAACACGGGAATCTGTACATCTTGACCGATTAACCAGGGTCGAAGAAATTGATCGACCATTGAGACGACACCAATTCCCCACACCAGCATGGCCAGTGCTTTCCCGGTCATTCCCACCAAGAATAGATAGAGTGCCACCGGCAACCACACCAAACCGGTTCCGCCGAACGGAATCGGGGCCAAGACGATGGTTAGCGCCGTGAGTCCCATTGGAAACGGCACACCGAGGGCCACATAGGCCATACCAGCCAGCACCCCCTGCACGATCGCCGTCACCAGCACCCCTTTCACCACAGCTCGAATGGTTTGGTCCAACCGAACCAGGATTTTAGACTTGTGGGACTCCTCCATCGGAATCAAATCGTACAGAACGGAGAGCCACTGCCGGCCATCTTTGAAGAGGAAAAACAGAATCAGTAACATCAGGAAGAAATTAACGACGAGCGCAAAGGTATTCTTCAGCAGGCCTCCCATCCCTCCAATCAGAAATTGGCTGAGTTCCTTCACTCCTGTCATCACCGATTGTTCCAGGGAAAAGGCGGGGGTCGCGCTCCCTGCCAGAGCCGACTTCAACCAGCCACCAATGATCGGGATGGCCGCCAGTTGCTCCGGTAGTCTCTGAAGCCCTCCCCCTGAAATCCATACTCGGATCTCCTGCTCCGCAACACCTGCCTCGCGCACCAGCATCACCCCCATCACCACCAACGGCACGACGACGATCGCCATCGCCCCAACAGTCAGTATGCCGGCAGAAAGCATCTCTTTCCCTGCGAACAACCTCGTCAGACGAAGATGCAGAGGAAAAGCCCAGTGGGCAAGCAGTCCGGCCCAGAGCGCCGAAAACAAGAACGGTTTGAACATCAACCCAATCTGGTAGAGCAACAAGACCACCAGGGCAAAGAACACGATGGAGAAGATCTGCTGTCGAGTCATAAATGATGTGGGGTTCCCTTAAGAAGCACCAGAAGCACCGAGTAGATAGCAGATCCGGCAAGTTCTGTCACGGGTGGAAGACTTAGCAGGACAGTGAGAGGGCCATCGAATGGGACGCGGACCGTGAAGAAGCAATCTGCGGTTTGCTTAGAGGTCGACTTCTCGTCCGATCAACGCGACGGGTTTCCCACGATGGGCGTTCATATCTCGAACATTACTGGGCAGCTTCGGCGCTTCCTCGGGCCAGCCGGTGACACCCATATCACTCACGCCTTGAAATTTCGCCCCGTCCTCCATCAGCATCGCGGGGCAATGCACCTCACCGATGAGAATAGCGGTCTTGAGGAGCTGGATTTTCCCTGTGGCCGTGACCGTGGCTTTGATGCGTCCACTACTGATCAGCGAATCAGCATGGATAGATCCCTTCACCACTCCATCTTCGCCGACAATTACTTCGCCCTTCGTATGCACCTCACCGTCCAGACGTCCATCGATGCGCACCGTACCCTCAACCTTGATTTCACCCCTGAGTTCGACTCCCTTTGCCAACAGCGTAATGTTGCCGTCGTCTGCATAACCAGTCTTTTTCATGGGGACTCCTCTGTGCAGGCCAGTCTCCCCCCAAGGTTACCTGAGGATCAGGAATACACCTAACAGTTTGTGGAATCCAGCACCACGGTGTGGCGAAGATGCAGCTACGAGGAAAAGTCGAATGTCTGCTTCAGTCGCTCCCAAACCCCACCCCCGTGGACTTCACAGTAGGTCTTGGGCTCCGTCCCTGTAATGAAGTACTCTGACCTGTTCTCCGGACATCGCGAGGTCGCAAGCTGACCCGTTCTTGGATCAATCCGGCGATGAACGACCCCAATGGGTATCTCAAAATCGGGAAGGTCCCCAGGAATGAGCCGAGCGGCCAGCTCACTCCAAATGGGCAAGGCGGCCTGCGCACCGGTCAGTTTGAGGGCTCGCTCATCATCAAACCCAACCCACACACCAATGGCAATGTCCGGCGAGTATCCGACAAACCAGGCGTCTCGAGACCCATCCGTTGTCCCAGTCTTGCCCGCAACCGGCCCCCTCACCCCAAGCGCCCTGGCCTTGGAAGCAGTGCCTCGATCCACCACCCCTTTCAGGAGAGAGGTCACAAGGAACGCTCCCTGAGGAGTCGCCGCATGACGTCGATCCAGGGGTGGACTCCAGATCGTCTCTCCCCTTTCACGCGTCATATTGGACAGCGCCACGGGACGGATCACGACCCCTCCATTGGCAAGCCCGGCATACGCGGCTGTGATCTCAAGTAACGAAACGGAAGAACTCCCAAGCGCAAGGGACAGATTGTCCGCCAAGGGAGTGGTAATTCCAAAGGCTTGCAGCTGGCGCCTGAGCGCCAGCATCCCCGTTCGGTGAGCTGTTCGGACGACCGGAACATTCAATGACTGCTCGAGCGCTGTTCGAACCGTCACCTGCCCTCGATACTGTCGGTCATAATTTTGAGGCGACCACTGACCCGTACCTGATTCCAATGTGACTGGTTCATCTGCCAACAATGTCGCTGGCGTGAGACCAGTCGCCCCTTGATCCCGAGCCGCCTCAAAGCCGGCCAAATACACAAACGGTTTAAAAAGAGAGCCCGCTGTTCGATGCGCCTGTACCGCACGATTGAACTGGCTCACTCGATAATCGCGTCCGCCAACCATCGCCAGCACATGACCACGCTTCACATCCAATACGACGACAGCTCCTTGAAGCGGCGGCTCAACGTCGGCCAACGCGGGATGGCTCTTTTCGAGCTTGGCGAGTCCTTCCTGTAAAACCTGCGCAGCAATTTGCTGCGCTCTGGAATCGAGCGTCGAATAAATTCGTGACCCTTCCGGAGTGACCACTCCGGTCCCTTGCTCGATATCTTTTAGCAGGAAATCGACAAAGTATGGGGCATCGGTGAGGGCGTCATCGGCCAACATGACCTTCACCGGACGAGCCAAGGCCGCTTTCAACGACTCCTCTGTTACGATTCCTTCTTCGCGCAAACGGTGAAGCACCACATCCCGACGCTTGGTCGCAAGCTCAGCGTTTTTTACTGGCGAATAGATATTGGGGCCTTTGATCAATCCGACGATCAACGCAATTTCCTCGATCGACAATTGATCGAGCGGTCTGCCGAAGTACCGATGGGCCGCCTCCCCCACACCGTAGATCGACACGGGACCGGCTTGGCCCAGATAGATCTCGTTGACATAGCTTTCCAATATATCTTGTTTGCGGTACTTGAATTCGAGCGCCAGCGAAGCCACCAGCTCCTTGAACTTTCGCCATATCGTGCGTTTGGGAGAGTAGAAGAGATTCTTCGCCAATTGCTGAGTCAGTGTACTGCCACCCTGCACAACTGCCCCACGAGTGATATTGGTCCAAAGCGCTCGTCCGATAGCAATAGGATCAACCCCAACATGAGAGAAAAAGCGTCGATCTTCGATGGTCAGTAGCGTCTGAATCAAGCTGGGGGGTATCTGGTCTAGTGGAATCCATTCCCGAAGCTGCTTCGTCCCGGCCCGCACTCCACTAATCAAAACCGGTTCGAGCGTCACGAGTGAGACGGGTCGTCCATCAGTGGCAGACAAGACCTCGGTGACAACACCGTTCATCAACGTCAATTTGACTAATCGAGCAGGGAGCCGCTGTTCTTCCTGAGCATGCAGAAAAATCTCAATCGAGCTCGTGGTCGCGAAATACTCACCCGGGACCTTCGGTTTGGCGGTGACCGGCCTATATTCTAGGCGATGCAGACGGTCGAACAAACCCTCATCGACGGGATGCAGCCCCGGTGTGAGAAAAAACTGCGCTCCATAGATCAGCAGCGGTGGATGTTCGTCGCTCTTAGGTAGGGCCAAGCTCGTGGAGAGGACAAATCCGTACCCTGCCAGCACAAGGAGCCCTGCCCCCGCAATTCCAAGGCACCAAGTCAGGCTCCTCCTCATCCGGACAACCAAACCTCGAGATGTACGAAATGACATACGCTCAGCTTACTCTGTGTCTTCAGAGAAGAAAACAGCGTAGAGCTTACCAAATTCAGGAGGCTTGAGCGGAAAAACTTGTTCCGATCCGTTTTCTGTCAGATATTCTTATGGCTACACAGGAGAACCCGATGAGCCAGAGACAAATGGATCACTAAAATTGGGAGAGAGCCGATCCAGGTTCTTTAGGGCAGCTAGGAGCCTGTCCGATATTGGCTTGAAGGAACCTGGATCGTGACCGAAGATTCCATTCGGGCGCCGCGAGCCCGTCCGCTCCCGCTATCGCGGCCCTCTCCGGGTCGCCCGCCGGCTGCCGCTCC
>JAOUMR010000001.1 GCA_029881435.1 Nitrospira sp. | reverse complement strand
GGCATTCGCAGAAATGAGTTACGAAGGAATTGAAGACATTGAGGAGGGAGAAGAAGAGTAGTGGGCTCCGTTCAGTAAAACAACCCTACCGTTTACTTGGCACACCGCACGATGGGAGAAGAGTTATCAAGGGCCGCAGCTGAGAAAGAAGTCGCCATTCTTGCGGGTGGCTGCTTCTGGTGTCTCGAAGCAGTTTATGACCAGGTCAGCGGTGTGGAATCAGTCGAATCCGGCTACATAGGTGGCACCTTAGACAATCCCACGTACGAGGCGGTATGTGGAGGGCAGACTGCGCATGCCGAGGCCGTGCGGATCACCTTTAATCCAACGGTGATTGCCTACAAAGAGCTCCTGGAGATTTTTTTCGTCATTCATGACCCCACGACGCTCGATCGACAGGGAAACGACAGAGGCACCCAATACCGTTCCGCAATCTTCTACTGCACTCCGGCACAGCGCCATACAGCAGAAACCTTGATCAGAACTTTGTCCGATGAAAAATTGCACGACGCACCCATTGTCACGCAAGTCGTGCCAGCCACGCGATGGCATGAGGCAGAATCCTATCATCAGGAATACTTTGCTCGGAATCCCCTTCAGGGTTACTGCCAAGTCGTCGTCGGACCCAAGGTGGCGAAGTTCCGCAAACAATTTGCTGCAAGGTTGAAGTCGTAGAAAGTCCCTCTCATCATCGATTGAAAATCCTCGCCAATAGCTCTCGAACGCCATCGAATGCCGCTGGCTTTTGAAACAATTGGTGGCTTTCTACACGTACCTCTGCATGAACTGGGCAAAAAGGCCATTCATTGACTGGATTGCCTTGGACTTCGGCGATGATCGAAAGGTCGTCATCAGTATTTGACGTGTGAATGACGATGAGGGGACTATCCGGATCGAGCAAGCAGGTATCGACCACCTCATTTTGCTTATCCGCAGTCGTGGTTTCAATGCGCACTCGTTGTTGTCCAGCGGAAAACACCGTATCACCCTCTCGCAGCGGCCCTGTCGGCGCAAGTGAGTACAAGACGAGAGGGGCAGTGAGAATAATGGCTACGACGATACCGATTGACCAAAGTGGAGGCTCGGTCTGGTTGGGGTCTGGAATGGCAGACACCCCTTAGTGTGATTAGCGAACTGTGTCCCCGGCCAGTGCTTGAAACAGCACGACGATCTCTTGGCGTTTTGACCTGAACGGATTCTTGAAGAATCCTTGCTCTAGTGGCACGAGCGCAGTTGTCGGGTTGAAAGTCAGACGAGTTTCCTGAGGGACAAGAGGCTGCAATGGAGTGGATCGGCCATCGAGGGATCGCATGGTCTCAGGGTCCGGTGGGTAGCGAGTGGGCGAGCGATAGTTGCTGAGTATGAAATGCAGCTCCTCACCCTCGACAAAGACTCCGCCTGACGTCACGTGTTCGATGGGCGCCGGCTGCTGGGTCATCCAATAAAAGGTCACGACCTCCTCGGGTCTCGCGGTGTTCAACCCTTTTGCCAATAACGGTGCCAACAAGGCGATCTCTTCCATGCGGAATGCAGGATGCCGTGGAGGCTCTTTCTCGTTGCCAGGAAAGGGCACGGACGGTATGAGGCTACTGGGCTCTTCGACCATGAGGCCGGATAAGACGGCGGTCATCTCTTCAGTCGTCATGCTGGCAGGATGAGAATGGTCTCCGCCTACGGTCTGGTCTACTGCGAGTCGGACGAACAGCGATTGATCCTCATAAATGGCTTCGGTGAGGAGTGGTCGGTTCTGACAGGCAGCAAGTCCAAATAGTAGCGCAATCCCCAAAAGAACGACTAGACCAGAGTTCTTCATATTACGACCATTAGCTTGTCAGTGAGGTTGCCACTTCGAGCGTTCTCTCAGATTACAAGAGCAAAGCCCATCTGGTAAAGCATGTAATAGTACCCCCCCCCCTTGCGCCGCAGCCGATCACTCGTGATTTAACAAATCAGTAACAACTCCGTAGCACCAGCTTAACTCTCGTCATCTACACCTTCACCGCAGTTTCGAGATAGGACCAACTAGAGGGAGGTATTTCGATGAGGCGACAGTGGTTGGCGATGATCATGTGCATGATTGGTATGGGGCTAGTCTTTAGCGTCACTAGTGCTCAAGCGGCGCATGACCTGGCGGACATTCTGTATGAGAAAGGACAGATCACCAAGGAGGAGTGGCTGAGGGCCAAAGCCGACGCGGAAAAGGCGGAAGAGGAGCAGCGCAAGGCAAGGGACCAAGAATTCCCGATTTCCGTACGGTACAATAATGGGTTCGATATCCAAACCCGCGACGGAAAGTTTGAGATGCTGATACAGAACCGATTGCAGTTTCGCTATTCCTATCCCCAGGAGAGCGATAGATTCACGAACGCTCTTCCTGATGTTTTCGATGACAAAAACACCAGCTCGTTCCGCGTCCGCCGCGCTCGCATCAAGGTCGGAGGGCATGGCTTCGTGCCTTGGCTCAAGTACTATGTGGAATATGACTGGGTGAGCAACACGTTACTCGATTATCGACTGGATATCGCTAAGTTCAAGTGGGCGACCTTGCGCGTGGGGCAATGGAAGATCGACTACAATCGAGAGCGAGTGGATTCCTCCGGCACCCAACAGTTTGTTGAACGGTCTATCGTCAATGCGCCGTTCACCCTGGATCGTCAAATCGGTGCTCGGTTGGGTGGGCATCTCTTTGAAAATACGTATGCCTATTTGGTGTACAACATCGGTGTCTTTACCGGCACAGGCATCAACCAAACGCACAATGACGACAAGAACATGCTCTACATGGGGAGAATTCAATGGAATTTCTTGGGGCGCGATGTGCCCTTCTCTCAGTCTGACACAGAATACTCGCCTTTGCCGATCGGTAGCATCGCATTTGCCGGCGCTCACAACAGAACCGACCGGATCGCCTTTCCTCAGGAGAACCGAGTGGTTTCCGCTTTCCCACTAGTGCTGGATGGTCAATTTGAAGTCAATCAAGGGGTCCAAGAGTTTGCCTTCAAGTGGAACGGGCTCTCCATCCAAGAGGAGTTTCATGTCAAGAAGGTGATCGATCGGTCTAGGTCGTCACATGGCACCAGTTACGGGGCCTATGCACAAGTCGGGTACTTCCCTCATGCGCTGATCGATGTCATACCGCGACCGCTCGAATTTGCCTACCGGTATGCATTCGTCGATCCGGGAGATGGTCCCTTGGGGGATATCCTGGGCAGCGAAACGCGCAGAGAGCATACATTTGCAGCGAACTGGTTCTTTGCCGGACACCGTAATAAGCTCACGCTTGATTACTCTCACCTATCGCGCGATGGTGGATTCACTCCGGTAGATCGGGTCAGGCTCCAGTGGGATGTCTCCTTTTAGGAGGTGTCGGGCAATAGGTAGCGAAGCGTGAGGCAGGGACCTGTCTCAGGAAGTTAACACAAATGTAACACGGTAGTAACATAGACCGAATGGCATCATGATATGTGATGAGGGTGAGTTGTGACTTATATGAAGGGACTGCATATGAACAATCGAAAGAATGGGACTAAGGAACGGATTGGCTTCGCTTCTGCTCTCATGCTGGTCTTAACCGGTATGTTCATGACGACGAATGCGATAGCCGATGAGGCCATCCAGGTCGATCCCAATGTGAAGGGATATATCAAGGTCAGTGGGGTTACGGGCAACCTGAACAGCATCGGCTCCGACACGTTAAACAACCTGATGACTCTGTGGGCGGAGGGGTTCCGTAAGCAATACCCAAATGTGAAAATTCAAATTGAAGGAAAAGGATCCAGCACCGCTCCACCTGCGCTCATTGAAGGGACTGCGCAGGTAGGCCCAATGTCGCGCCCGATGAAATCGACGGAGGTCGATTCCTTTGAGCGAAAATATAAATACAAGCCAACCGCTTTCCCTGTTGCGATCGATGCGTTGGCGGTCTATGTGCACAAAGACAACCCTATCCCAGGCATGACGATGGCGCAAGTCGATGCCGTCTTTTCCAAATCTCGCCGATGGGGTGCTAGGGAGGATGTCGAACGGTGGGGTCAATTAGGTGTCTCGGATGAACTGGCCTCTTCTCCCATCAGCCTCTATGGCCGCAACTCTGCATCCGGTACCTACGGCTTTTTCAAAGAACATGCGTTGAAGAACGGTGATTACAAGGATCAGGTCAAGGAACAGCCAGGTTCCGCATCGGTGGTGCAGGGTGTCACAGAGGATCCTGCAGGCATCGGCTACAGCGGAATCGGTTATCTGACCTCCGGCATCCGAGCCCTGCCCCTAGCGGAGAAGGAAGGCGGAACCTTCGCACCTCCTACACAGGAAAATGCGATGAACGGCTCCTACCCCCTGTGGCGACATCTGTTGGTCTATGTCAATAAAGCGCCGAATAAGCCGCTCGATCCGCTCGTAAAAGAATTCATCAAGTTTATCTATAGCAAGGAAGGGCAAGCCATCGTCATTAAGGACGGATTCTTCCCATTACCTCAAACAGTTATCGAGAAGGAACTCCCAAAAATCGAATAAGTTGTACGCTAAGCTGTCTGGAGTGTTGATCAAGCGGGTAAGCCAGATGATCGCGCTCACTTCTGTGAAAAGTACGAGCGAGACGAAAATACGGGCGCGTCGGGCACCATACCGACGCTCAACTTATGAAGATTCCTCCATTCACTCCGATACCGGCTGTTCAAGGAGAGCCTTCAGCAGGCAGGGGTTCTTTGCCAGCCCCGGTCCTGGCCGGCGGAATGATCAGTCGCCGCCAGATCAGAGCCATCATGGATCGTCTCGCCAGCGGGACCATCAAGACCGGCGGAATCGGTATTATCATTTGCATTATCGGGATGTGCGTGTTTTTGGTGAAAGAGGTTGTGCCTCTTTTCCAGTCGACCCACGCGACCCCGACTGAGCCGATTTCCCTCTCACCGCCTGATCGTTCATTTCCTGCCGCCCTCGTTGGTATCGACGAACATCAAGAAGTTGCGTATGCGCTTCGTGGCGAGTTGCTCGAATTTATCTTCTTGGGGGAAACAACGTCTTCGACAGCAAAAATTCCTTCCCAAGGCCTGTTGCCTGATGGGTCTGTCACGGCTTTAGCGCGTGCCCTGGGCAAGGGGCACGATCTGGCGCTAGGCACAGCGGATGGGCGTGTGATTCCGGTGACAATCGACTTTGTTCAGGACTTTCAAGGAGGCGAACGGACAATCTCTCCCTCGGTCACCGTCGGGGCTCCGATCGTTGCCGCACCGACTCCACATGCGATCAGCAAAATGGCGTACCAGAAGAATGAATCCGGCGGGCGGATTGCCGCGCTACTTGATGACGACCATCTCTGGCTGACGACGAGCGAAACCCGATCTCGTCCCGATGGGACTGCCGAGGCGTCTATCATTCAGGCTGATCTCACGTCCTTCATTCCTGGCCGGATCACGGCACTCACACTTGGGAGTCGTGCAGAGATCCTCGCGGTCGGGACTGAAGAAGGCCATGTCTACCATTTAGACGTACGTGAACCGATACAGCCTGTTCTGCTCGACACCACACAAGCTTCCGAAAGAGGTCAGGCGATTACTGCGTTAGCATATTTGATGGGGGACAGGAGTCTGGTGGTCGGCAGCAGATCAGGTCAAATAACCGTTTGGATGCCGGTGCGGGAGCACTCGAAAACGAATACGACCCACATGACACTCATTCATCGCTTCGTCTCCCATCCCAACGCGGTGACGGACATCACCATTTCTCAACGTGATAAGGGGTTCATGACGACAGATGCCACAGGAGAAATCCGGCTCCATCATTCGACGTCCGAACAAACATTGCTGGTACTGACTCCGCAACAAGGTGCGCTCCGCAATACCTATTTTTCTCCCAAAGCGGACGGACTCGTCAGCCTGTCTGAAAATAATCGATTGGTCCATTACGACGTTCAGAATCCCCACCCGGAAATCACCTGGGGAACCCTGTTCTCCCCGGTCTGGTACGAAGGTTATGATCGGCCTGAGCTTGTCTGGCAATCGTCGAGCGGATCGGACGATTTCGAGGCCAAATTCAGCTTGACTCCCCTTATCTTCGGCACCATCAAGGGCACCTTCTATGCCGTGCTCCTCGCGGTTCCATTGGCAGTGCTCGCGGCGATCTACACCGCGATGTTCATGCATCCGGATCTTCGGACTAAGATCAAACCCACGATTGAAATCATGGCGGCGCTGCCCACCGTGGTCCTTGGATTTCTGGCCGGACTCTGGTTTGCGCCTGTCTTGGAACGGAATTTTCCTGCCATGACGGCGATGGTCCTGCTCATCCCCTTGGTGACTGCGGGTTCTGCTGGACTGTATCTCTTACTCCCGGCCTCACTTCGACATCGTGTCCGGCCGGGTGTTGAGGCCTTGCTCATCATGCCGATCATTGTGGCTGTGGTCTGGCTCTGCTTCGAAACAAACGCCTGGTGGGAATCGTTTTTGTTCAACGGCTCCTATAAGCCCTGGCTGGAAGCACATCTCGGTTTGAACTATGACCAGCGAAATGCCATCGTTGTGGGCATGGCGATGGGATTTGCCATCATTCCCATCATTTACAGCATCTCGGAAGAGTCGCTGTCCAACGTTCCTAAGAATCTCATCGCCGGTTCGCTGGCACTTGGTGCGACCAGATGGCAAACGCTCGCGCATCTGGTGCTGATCTCGGCCAGTCCAGGCATCTTCTCTGCGTTGATGATCGGGCTCGGGCGGGCCATCGGGGAGACCATGATTGTTCTGATGGCGACCGGCAACACACCGATTATGGATTGGAGCCCCTTCAACGGGTTTCGGACACTCTCCGCGAACATCGCAGTCGAGATTCCTGAAGCACCACATGGCGGGACGTTGTATCGCACGCTCTTTTTGGCAGGCTTGCTCCTCTTTGTCGCGACCTTTCTGCTCAATACGCTAGCGGAGCTGGTCCGACAGCGGCTCAGGCAGAAGTACAGCCAATTCTAGTGTCAGTGGTTTCAGGTGTGGAGTTCGGCATTGGTGATGGATAGGCAAGAGTTTGGAATAAAGTCGCATCAAGCCGGTACAAGAGTGCATCGATGAAACAGTGGTTCAAGCATATCATGGCGAGCGGAGAGCTCTTCATTTGGGGCTGCGGAGCGGGGCTATCCCTGTCGCTACTCATGATCGCCGGGCTCCTGGTCCTCATCCTCATCAATGGGTTTGGGTATTTCTGGCCGGCTGATCTCGTTGAATTGACGCTCAAAGACGGTAAACATGTGATCGGTCAATTGGCTGGGGAGGATCTGAGTCCGAAAGGGGACCGAAGAATCAGGATGAAGATCGGCAATCGCGATCTGTACGGGTTGGACTTTCGGTGGATCAACGGCGAGCAGATCGTCGAACAGACGAAGCCTGTCGATCTCGTCATGGTCGAACGACGCGAGTGGGGTAACTTCTACGGACGACTCCGGACACTGGTCAAGGAAGACCAAACAGTGGCCGAAGGCGCCGACGCCGTATGGCATGCGTTGCCTTCTCTTCTTCAGGATGCGTATTCGAGTGAGTCAGAGAGCCCCTACTCGATGCTGGTTGTCGATGCCAATGGTAAAGAAAAATCCCTTACACTCAGCCAAGTCATCCGCGTCTTTCGGCCCAACGATCTGTCGACTTTGGAGAAGGTGTGGGTCTATGTCGGCAATGTGTGGACGGTTCTGACGACGGAGCCACGAGAGGCCAACACGGAAGGTGGAATCTTCCCGGCAATCTTCGGCACCGTCATGATGGTGATGATCATGAGCCTCATCGTCACGCCCTTTGGTGTTATCGGTGCTCTGTATCTCAGAGAGTATGCTCGTCAAGGCGTCATCGTGCGCACGGTCCGCATTGCCGTCAACAATCTTGCAGGTGTACCTTCGATCGTCTTCGGCGTGTTCGGCTTGGGGTTTTTTGTGTATGGCGTCGGCGGTACAATCGATGCGCTGTGGTTCTCCGACCGGCTGCCCACCCCGACATTCGGCACGGGCGGAATCCTCTGGGCCTCATTAACGCTGGCACTCTTGACCGTTCCGGTCGTGATCGTCTCGACGGAAGAAGGCTTGTCAGCTGTGCCGCGAGAGTACCGAGAAGGGTCGATTGGGTTGGGTGCGACCAAATGGGAAACGATGTGGAAGGTTGTTCTCCCGACTGCGCTTCCTGGCATTCTGACCGGGCTTATTCTTGCCATGGCCCGTGCGGCTGGCGAGGTGGCGCCCTTGATGTTGACTGGCGTGGTGAAATTGGCCCCGGCCCTACCGATAGACGGGACTTGGCCATTCTTCCACCTAGACCGAAAGTTCATGCATTTGGGCTTTCACATTTACGATGTGGGGTTTCAATCGCCGAACGTCGAGGCCGCCAAACCCATGGTCTATGTGACCACGTTGGTGTTGATTCTTGTGGTCGTGACACTTAATCTGACGGGAATCATCTTGCGAAATCGAATGAGGAGGAAATATGCTGGATCAACAGTATGAAGTACTGTCCCATGTGCCTCCCCCGGCACCAGCTTCTTCCTCGCAAAAGGTAAAGAGTATGGAATCGAGTGCTTCAAAAGTATCGCCTCAACCCAATGCGCATGTGACCCCCAAGCTTCGGGTGCAGGACTTCAACTTTTTCTATGGTCCGGTCCAATCGCTGTTCAAAATCGATCTAGAGATTCCTGAGCATCAGGTGACCGCATTCATTGGACCATCAGGCTGTGGAAAATCCACATTGCTGCGCTGCATGAATCGCCTCAACGATCTCATCGAGGGGGCTCGGTATGAGGGGGGCATTCTCCTTGACGACCTCGATATTTTCAACCCGCTGATTGACATCACGGACCTTCGAAAACGGGTCGGAATGGTATTTCAAAAATCCAATCCCTTTCCCAAGTCAATCCATGAAAATGTTGCCTACGGTCCGAGGTTGCAGGGGCTGAAGAACCGGGTAGTGTTGGAAGAGATCGTTGAACGAAGTCTCCGAGGAGCCGGCTTATGGGAAGAAGTGAAGGACCGATTGCACAAGAGCGCCCTCGGCTTGTCCGGCGGTCAGCAGCAACGGCTCTGTATCGCACGGGCCCTCGCCGTCAAGCCGGATGTTCTCCTGATGGATGAGCCCTGTTCTGCACTTGACCCGATCGCCACTGCGGTCATCGAAGAATTGTTATTTTCGTTGAAAAAAGAGTTGACGGTCGTCATCGTGACGCACAATATGCAACAAGCTGCACGGGTGTCAGATCAGACGGCATTCATGTACCTTGGACAATTGGTCGAGTTTGGTCGCACGAAGCAACTGTTCACGAATCCATCGAAGAAACAGACGGAAGACTACATTACCGGACGATTCGGGTGAGCGTATGGTCCAACAACGACATTTCGACGAAGAACTTGCGGAATTAAAGACGAAGCTGGCTCGGATGGCCTGCCTGGCCGAAGATCAGATCGACAAGGCACTGACCGCCCTGGTCACGCGTGACGCAGCTCTGGCTTGCGAGGTGATTGAACGGGACCACAAAGTGAATGCAATGGATGTCGAGATCGACGAATCATGCATCGAGTTGTTGGCGCTCCACCAACCAGCGGCGCGGGATCTGCGGTTGGTGACGACGGCGATGAAACTGTCCACTGAGCTGGAACGTATCAGCGACCTGGCAGAGAGTATCTGTGAGCGGGCAATTGAGCTGAATGAAGAGCCTCAACTCAAGCCCTACATCGATATTCCACGGATGGGGAGCCTCGCCCGAGTGATGGTGAAGGAAAGTATCGATGCCTTCGTCAAGGAGGATGCCACGCTGGCCCGGAAAGTGATCGTTGATGATGATTTCGTCGATGATCTCATGGAACAGTTGTTTCGTGAACTCCTCTCGTTCATGATGGAAAATCACCACACCATCTCCCGCGCCATTCGATTAAGCTTTATCGCCAAGTCTCTCGAACGAGTGGCCGATCATGCCACCAACATCGCAGAGCTGGTGGTCTACCTGGTGGAAGGCAAGATCATTCGCCACACGTCACCAACTGCTCAGTCTTGAAACTCCGAAACATGGTTCGTTCAGCGGACACGAAGGTGATCGGTATGTGTGTTCGTTTGAAATGACCCTCACCCTGTGTTAGCATTGGCGGTATGGGTGCTACCACCTCGGCGAGGCGGGGAGAAGCCCGTCGAGCCCCTTCTCCGCCTTCTCACATTCAGCGTGAAGTCATCGGCGTGATCTTGATCGCGTTGAGTCTACTCATGTTGTTGAGCCTCTTGTCGTTTGTGCCTGGAGAGGCGGAGCTTGTGGCGAGCGGAGCTCCGGCAACGCATCCGCCGCGCAATCTCATTGGTTCCTTTGGCGCATTGTTGGCAGGTGGTTGCTTCTACGCCATCGGTGGCGCGGCCTACCTCTTTCCTCTTCTTTTGGGCCGGTTGGGGGTCCGCTGCTTTTCTCAGACACCGGTCAGCATCAGGTTTCGAACGGCAGCAAGCTCTCTCACCGCAGTCGTCTTCCTGAGCGCGTTCCTCCATCTAGAAACCACAGGGGTTCCGACCCTGACCAGTGGGATGATTTCCCGGGGGGTGGCTGGCGGGGCCATTGGTCAGACGATTGCCGAAGGGCTCCGTGCGGTCTTTGCGGGAACTGGAGCCCATATTCTGATTATCGCCGGATTCCTGGTGTCCCTCCTGCTGACCACACCGCTCTCCTTGGCCGAAGTCATCCGTCGAATACCGGAACGTTGGGCTGCCATCCGTGAAGGGATGTTCGCGATGATACCTGAGCGATCGGCCCCGGTTCAGAAGGACGCCGTCAATCGAAAGGTGAAGAATAGATTACCAAAGCTCGCCCAGACCACTGCGGAAGAGGAGCGTTTTGCTGGGGGTATGCAGGAGTTAGAACTGTCCCCGCCTGCTGCCGCTCCGATCATTCAGCCATTCTCTCTGTCCACACTTGCGGTTGAGGAGGACGTGATTGAGCCGGAAGTGGTCGCTTCACAGGCAGATTCCGAAGACTATCGATTGCCTGATCCAGAACTCCTGTTAAGTGATCCATCCGGACCATTGGATCGAATGTCGGACGACGAACTTAAAGCCCAATCCGATGTTCTGTTGCGCGCATTGGCGAGTTTTGGTGTCGAGGGGACCGTGACGGAAGTCAGGCCTGGTCCGGTCGTGACGATGTATGAATTCGAGCCGGCACCTGGCACAAAAGTAGCCCGTATTGTGAATTTGGCCGATGACCTTGCATTAGCCCTCAAGGCCACGAGTCTTCGTATTGTTGCACCGATTCCAGGGAAATCAGTCGTTGGGATCGAGGTGCCGAACAGGTCGCGAGAGACGGTGTCCATGAAAGAAGTGGTCATGAGCGAGACCTTTCGTCGGGCACGATCAAGGCTGACACTGGCTTTGGGCAAGGATATTTTCGGTGCTC
The DNA here is from genome assembly GCA_029881435.1 of Nitrospira sp. Taxonomy (GTDB): domain Bacteria; phylum Nitrospirota; class Nitrospiria; order Nitrospirales; family Nitrospiraceae; genus Nitrospira_D. Next base: position 92,574 of record JAOUMR010000001.1, on the reverse strand, counting down.
CGATCACGGCCGATCTGAAAACCATGCCGCATCTGTTAGTCGCCGGTGCGACGGGGGCCGGCAAGAGCGTCAGCCTGAATACCATGTTGCTGAGCATCTTATTTTCCGCAAAGCCCAGTGAAGTGAAGCTCTTGCTCATCGATCCGAAGATGCTGGAGTTCCAATCGTACGAAGGAATTCCACATTTACTGCGACCGGTCATTACGGATCCTAAGTCTGCTGCGAGGGGTCTCGGATGGGTCGTAGCTGAAATGGAACGGCGGTATAAATTACTGGCAGAGGCTGGTGTGCGGAACATCGATGCGTACAATCGCAAGGTGGCCGGTCTGCACGAAGCGTTTGCTGAAAATAACGCGCAGGGAGTCGAGCCGCGTGAAGTCCCCATCCAGTTCCTCTCCGAGGATGAGCGTCTCTCGGCCGGAGAAAGCTCGCTCGCCGAGGGTGAGCGAGGCTGTATGCAGCCGAAGCCGACACCACCAGAACCGCTGCCGTTTATCGTCGTTATGATCGACGAACTAGCCGATTTGATGATGGTGGCTCCAAAAGATGTAGAAGATAAGATCGCTCGCCTCGCGCAGATGGCGCGGGCCTCAGGCATTCATTTAGTCTTGGCTACCCAGCGTCCATCCGTCGACGTGCTCACCGGCCTGATCAAGGCAAATTTCCCGGCGCGAATCGCATTCCAAGTGTCTTCGAAGACCGACTCACGCACCATTCTGGACGCGAATGGAGCTGAGGCATTGCTCGGTCGAGGCGATATGCTCTATCTCGCCACCGGTACCGGTCGCCTAGCGCGTCTGCATGGGTCTTTTGTGTCAGACGACGATGTCCGTTCCGTCGTGGAGTTTGTGAAGGAACAGGCCATCCCTGTCTACAATCAGGAGCTGCAGTCGCTCAAATTGGAAGAGGCGGCAGAGGAAGAAGCGAAGGACGAAGTGTATGAACAGGCAAAAGAGCTGGTGTTGTCAACCGGACAGGCGTCGGCGTCGCTGATTCAACGTCGGCTCCGAGTTGGTTATCCCAGGGCGGCGAGAATGATCGAACAGATGGAGTCGGACGGGATTGTGGGGGCGGCGGGTCGAGATGGGCGTCGGGAAGTCCTTGGACGACGCGGCCCGGTCGGTGCAGCTGAAGCATGATACGATGGGGTCTCACAGCTTTGTGGATCGGTGTGCTGGTCTGGCCGATCTGGGCCAGAGACATCCAGGTCGAGGACAAGGCCTTTCGGGAAGTCCGTGAGGTCGTCAGGCAGTTGCAAGCCCGGTACGAAAAAACGAAGGATCTCCAAGCGGATTTCTCGCAAAAAACAAAGATTGAAGGATTTGATCGGCCTATCATGTCGTCCGGCAAGGTGTACATTAAGAAGCCTGGCCGCTTGCGATGGGACTACCTTGATCCGGCGAGCGAGCAGATCTATGTGAACCAGGATGACGTCAAGGTGTACGTTCCGGAACATAAACAGGTCCTGGTAGGAAAACTGACGCAGATGGCCGCATCCAAAGCGCCATTAGAATTGCTGCAGGGGGCCGCCAAACTAGATGAGTCGTTCGAAATCGAACCCACCATGGGGACCGCACGTGGAGTTGGTGGCATTCCGCTTATTACCCTGACTCCCAAAGGTAAGGAGCATGAAGCAAACCAGAATCTTCAGAAGATTGTGGTCGAGGTCTTTCCGAAGACGTATTTCATCCGCACGGTGTCGCTTCATGAAATCAGTGGCAATGTGGCCGTCTTCGAATTTTCAAACCTGAAACCTAATCTTGGATTGGGTAATGAGGTGTTCGACTTTAATGCACCACCTGATACTGAAGTGGTGAGGGCTCCGGTATTGAACGGCTCGTAGAGAGCCGTGACAGCGCTCCGCCCATCCTGGGCACGCGGCTAAGCTTGGAATTGATGGGCGTCACGCGCAGAACAGGGACAGAGCATGAACGGAGCGGTGACGGTTCAAGCGAGCACGGTGACGGAAGCCGTTGACCGGGCCGTGACGGGGTTGGATTTTGGCCGACTCCACCAGGAGTATTGGGAGCAAAACGAGTTCTTGGTTATCAAACAGTTCTTGCCTCGTTCCTTTGTGGAAGAAATGTTTGTTCCGCAGGCCCAGAGCGTTAAGGCAGAGCTCAATCGCAATTACATTCCTGGGCATAAAAAAGGCGGAAGCGTCAGTTATTACATGGTTCAGGAGAAGGCTCCACTCTTTCTCCAACTCTACCGCGCGCAATCCTTCAGAGAATTCTTAAACCGGCTTGTCGAAGCGAAGGTGACGTTCTGTCCTGACGACGATCCGCATTCTTGTGCACTATACTACTATACTGAACCGGGTGACCACATCGGCTTTCACTACGATACGTCGTATTACAAAGGCGCTCGGTATACGATTCTTATGGGCCTTGTCGATCGATCGACCCAGTGCAAGCTGGTGTGTGAACTGTTTAAGGACCATCCAAGCAAGCAGCCACGGCATCTTGAACTGGTGACGGAGCCTGGAGATATGGTGATTTTCAACGGTGACAAGCTTTGGCATGCCGTCACGCCACTCGGCGAGGGGGAAGAGCGGATTGCCTTGACGATGGAGTACGTCACCAATCCAGAGATGGGTACGGTCAAGCGGCTCTATTCGAACCTTAAAGATTCTTTCGGCTATTTCGGCTTCGCCACGGTCTTCAAGCGAGCTCTCGGTTTGAATCGATCCAAGTGATGCACTGTCAGCGGGTCTGTAGGCCTCCGGATTCAACCAAGACAAGGGTTGTGTCATACGCACGGTGCGCAGGCAGTGCTGTGCGCCGCAGCGGTTCCTTCCTTATTGATGCAGGTGCTTCATGGCGGCGGCGCAGAGGATGATGAAGAATCCCATCCAAAGGGCGGCGCGCTGGAATGGGATGGCCTCATAGGACTCTCCCTCATCGGCCTCATCATCTGCCTTAAAAATGACTGTGTAGAGGAACAGAGTGAGAAGCCCCAGCACGAGCAGCAGCTTAATCATGAAGACCATGAGGTACTTGGAGTGGTGCTGGACTCCGTTCCCAGTTTGCGAAGTAATGACTTGATTGACGTAGTGGAGATTCACACCGCCGGTGAACAGCAACACGATCAGGAGAATGCCGGCGACCTTTTTGTAGTGCTGATAGAAAATGTCTGTGATGGGCTTGATCTGATCCTTTGGAACGGCTTTCTTCAGCCCTGGAGCGACTGCCATGACAAGAAAGGCCAAGCCTCCGATCCAAATGACTGCTGAGAGGAGATGAAGCCAGTGGTTGACGATCGGAATAAGGATATTGAGATCGGTGGAAATGCTCTGAGCAGTATCCATGACGTTAGTACCGAAGACAGTGGGAAAAATGCTGGATGGTCGACAAAGACATTCGGTTTCCGGTTGGAATTACTCTGTATGAGGCTTGAAGATGGGCATGTCGTTGCCAAAGCGTTTCTTGCGCAGCTCATCCATCAATTCTATGGTAATAAGAGGGAGGCTATTTTCACGGGCATGCTTCTCCACACCATTTTTTACCATCGCGCGCAGGAAATAGGGGATCCGACTCAATCTGAGCGCAGACGCCTCATCCCAGGCAATGTCTGATTCTTCCGCTACATTGAAGGCGACTTTAATTTTCTCACCACCCTTGGGCGTGTAGAGACACCACTGATCTTCATCCAGCCAGTCCCCATGGTCGACATAGGGGCGAGCGCGACAGCCGCCACAGATGTCGCTGTATTCGCAGTCTCCGCATTTCCCTTTGAGCTGGGGATACCTGAATGAATTAAAGACGTCCGACTGCTCCCAGAGATCGACAAAGCTGTGCTGGCGTACATTCCCTGCAGAGAGCGGCATGTAGGGGCAGGGGGTCAATTCCCCATTGGGTGTCACGCGGGCGTAGTTCGTGCCTGCAAGGCAACCTCCCCCCATATACCCAGTGGCCTTGGTAATTGGAGAGTTGGGGTCCTTTTCATAGGCCAGTCGTTTAAAGTGCGGGGCACAGCGAGCACGAACCAACATCCCTTTGTAATTGTCTTGGCATTCAACCAGATAGCCCAATACTTCTTCGTACTGGGCAGGCGTAATGTCGGTCAACTCTTCTCCTCGTCCCGTGCACACCATGAAAAAAACGTTCAAGACGCGAGCACCGAGCTGATGTGCCCAATCGATAACCTCTGGGAGTTCCTGGTAGTTCATCGGCTGTGCGCTGAAGTGTACTTGGAACTGGAGTCCATTTCGTTTACTTGCTTCGATGCCTGCGATCGCCGCTTCCCAAGCTCCCGGTACGCCTCTGAAGGCATCATGTTTGGCTGCTTGCAAAGAATCAATACTGATGCCAACGCCCATCACGCCAATTTCCACAAGGGTCTTGGCTAGTTGGTCGTTGATCAGCATGCCGTTGGTACCGAAGACCACCATAAAGCCAAGTTTGACGGCATAACGAGCAATGTCGAGAATGTCGGGCCGGACGAGTGGTTCACCACCTGTGATGACCAGCAGGCAGCCTTTGTTGACTTCCGCAATTTGCTCGATCAGACGATAGCATTCTTCCGTATTGAGCTCGTCATCTCCCCCTGCTGCTTTCGTCGTTGCATCGAGGTAACAGTGGTGACATTTGAGGTTGCAACGTTTCGTTAAGTTCAGGGCGACGAGATAAGGCTTGAAGTCGTCGACGGTTCGTCCGTCGACAGGGCTGTCCGATTTCGGACTGGGACTCAGGAGCTGCGTAATGTGTTGTTGAAATGCTCCTAGTGCGCCAGGGACTGTAGAGCCGTTGAAAATGGGTAGGGATTTGCCCATGAGGTGTAGTAGCCAGGGTTGAGCGTTGAGTTCTGAGTCGTCAGTCTATTGGTTATAGCTAATATGGTGTTGATCATCACCCAGGATTGGGTGACTACCTGCTGGATTTACCTGTGAGGTCGGTGATCATATCTTTGAGATTGCCGGTCTTCATGGCTTCCGCCATGTACCCCTTTGCCTGCTCGATGCCTTCATCGGCGACCTCGATTGTGATCACGGTCGCTCCAATCTTTTCAGCGTGCTTGAGAATCAGCGCTTTGGTGCAATCGCGCATGAACCCTTCAGGAGCCCGATCCAATCTGGCCTGTGCTTCATCCGTCCAACTATAAGGTGAAGCGGCTTCGGCTTGCCCGTTTGAACCATTTCCACCCGTTTTCGTGGATTCAAGCGAAGCGTCCGCCACCGCTGGCGTGCCGGTGCCCTTATTGGAAAAAATAGGGGTGTAGTCTTCTGCCGCGGCTTCCTTAATCATCGGGGCGGCATACTCGAGCGTGATCGTTGTCATGCCCAACTTACGCGCACTCTTTTCAATTCTCGCTTTGGCTCGTCGTCGCTGGAAGCCGGCCGGCACGGCGCGGATCGCCTCTTTTGCATCCTTGGTCCATTGCATCGGCACGTCATCGTATGCGACATCCGTCTCCAGTTCACCTTCAGATGTCGCCGCTACTTCAAAAATCTTCTTGTCGACTTGCTTGAACTTAGTCCCGTCTGCGCTGCAAACCGGACATCGAACCGGGGTCTCGCCCTTCCCGATGTAGCCGCATCCATCACAGACGAAATATTTTTGACCCATACGGTCCAGATAGGCTTGAGTGCCCGCATCGATCTGTTTCGGTTTTTCTTCCACAATCTGCGTCATGATCCCGCTCAATGTCGGCCCCATGAGATCTTTGGTCACGGCTTCATCGGCCTGCATTCTGTCTCGGTCGACACCTGCCGCATCCAGATTTCCACCGAGCGCGCGCATGGCTTCCATCGCACCTTTTGGAAGAATATGCCCGACTGCCGAATCCACAACGGTGTTACTGATGATGGTATGCCCTTTTTCTATGGCATATCGATGAATCGCTGTTTTGGCAACTCCTCGAGCAAAAACTGGGATCTTTTCCATCCGTCTCAGCGCTTCTTCCGTCCAGGCGATCGTGTATTCCGCTTGAGTATCGATCGGCGGCACATATTTGCGGTTGGAGACCAGCACATTGCAAGGGGCGCTTCTGAGTAGATTTTCAGTGTTGCTGCCGACATCCATATCCTCATCGCTATGGACGCCGATGCGTCCCACGATTAAGAGCGCAGGGACATCCTTGCGGACGTACTGAATAATTTTCTCGAACGCTTTGCCGTCGAGTAGGGTTGTTTTGACATCGGTTTGTTCGGCTTGGGCGATTTCACGAGAGATGTCTAGGTGAGATTGGTAGATCTTCGCCAAGCCACTATCGATAATCTCTTCGTGCAGTTTTTCCTGTTCTTTGAACCGGAACACCTTGCCGGCCTCTTCGTTGAGCACTCCGGAAATGCTGTGGAAGGCGGCATAATGGAAATAAGGATCGAAGGCTGAGATCGCCTCGACCGGCATATTAAAGGCTTTGCCGAGAGCAAGCCCGGTCATCAGCCCGCCGAAGGAATAAGGACTTCCGTCGACCGCCACCACGATTCTGCCACCCGTCAGCGGCTGAATACTCTTGATAATCAACATGTCAGAGTTACGGACTCGTCGGACGACACGTTCGGTATTACTGCCGATCACGCTGTCCTTGACCGCGCCGACTCCCAAGGCTCCCATGATGACCAGGTCGTACCCGTTGGTGTTGATGTCTTCAGCCAGCACTTTCCAATTTCGCCCCTCGAGCGATCGCCGTTCTATCGGAAGGTTGGCCTCATTGCACTTTTTATCAACATAGTCAAGGTAGGAGTCGGTGATGATTTGTAATCCACGTGTAATCAGCGAGTCGTGAATCTGTCGCTGACGATCAAGTTCCTTTTCATCGTGGTATTCCTCGGGCAAGCCGGCTTCCATCTGCTTAAATCGCTTGTCATGCATTTTGGCCGCATAGACATGGCTTCCCACGATCTTAGAGCCGAAGGCCTTCGCCAAGTGGACACCAACGTCTACCGCTGTATTGGAATGGTCGGAATTATCGACCGGAATGTAGATAGTCTTATACATCAGGGCGCCTCCTTAAGGCGCGAACAAGATAACGGCCAATGGCCGTAATTATATGAAAAACAAAACGATTGACGTATAAAAGCGACACCAAAAGAGAGTCGATGATAGCACTGGCTGAAACTGGAATGCAAGGCGTCGGAGCGTGGTAAGAGAGGCAACGATCTCAAGAATTCAGGCACGAGATGGTCGAAGAGCCATCATCCGGCTGAGCTAGTTCTTGGCTCGGTTGCCTGCGAAGGGGATGAAGCCGGTCGGCGCGAAGCAATAATCTCTTCCAGCGATAAGAGAGCATCTCGACCAGAGTTGCCTTCAATTCCTCGACTGAGGTTCTGGTCAGCATAGGTCGATGATGGGTTGGTCGACTGAGAGAGTGAGCCGGTCCATCGACGGGGATCACTGCTGCCCTGCTTTCGCTCCCATGCTCGAAGACATGCCTTGGCGATAATCTTGTTCAGTGGCGCAGGGTTATAGAGTAATTTCCTGATGCTGGTCGGTGTCAGCATCAAGGGATTATAGCCTGCGGATAAGTAGCCTTCTTCTAACAGTCGCTGCTCCAGATCGGTATTGGGCTGGATACCGAGGAAGAACATCAATGGGAAAACACGCTCTTCACCGAGGATCGACGCCACCATCTTGTATGATTCCACGCTTTGCAGCAGGCTCTCTTCTGTTTCCTTGGGGCTATTCAGGGAGTAGTTCAGAATGACCTTGCCCTTAAATCCAGCCTCGGCCAGATAGCGACAGCCGTCGTAGAGTCGTTCGAGCTTGAATCCCATGTGCAGATTATTCAGCACTTCTTGTGAGCCGGATGTGATGGCCACCTCAAGATCGCCGACGCCCGACCGCACCATCAATTTGGCGAGCTCCGAGGTGATCAACGACGTTCGAATATAGCCGGACCATTCGATGTCGAGTTCCTCCGCCAGGATTCGCTCAAGGATTTCCGTGCATTGCGGGTAAGCTTCTTTCCCCGTAATGAACTGCGCATCCGTGAACCAGAATCGACGGGTACCCCATTGATGATAATGCTGAGCGATGTCCTTCACGACCGTTTCAGGCGGCCGGTAGCGTACCCGCTTACCTTCTATGTAGGGGTAGAGGCAAAAAGCGCAGTCATAGGGGCATCCTCGTTTGGACTGGACCCCGATGGATTCGCCTGCATATTCCTTATATTGTGGAAAAATCGAGGTCAGATAAGGGAGATCCACCGGCCATGATTCAAGAAGTGCCGGAGATGCCTGCCGCCCCTTCCGAACTTGGTTTCCTTCTTTGACAATATACCGTTCATCCTCGATCGAGCGACCTTCGATGACTTTGAGAATTGCGTCTTCCCCTTCGCCGAGGATCCCAATCGTCCCTTCAGGAAGCTTTTCGATCAACTGATCGGCAAAGGCCGTAAACGCCCCGCCACCGATCATCATCTGAGCTCTGGGGAACTCCTTGCGGACCAACGCAGGGTAGGACAGGATCGTATTGATGTGGTTGTAGTAGCGATAGAGCTGCTTGACGCCGGCGAATGACGCGGTGATTCGCTTGAGCGGGTTGCTGGCAAAGTAGAAATTGAAGGCATGCTCTAAGGACGAGTCACCTTCATGCGGTGAAAAGATCTGAATGTCTCGCCAAGAGAAACATACTAGATTCGGCATGAACTCTGTGGCCACGTCGAGGATGGCCTGGCGTCGTTGCCCAAGCGGGAATAGGGACAGGTCGAGAATCCGCTGGCGGACGTCCGGTTTCCGCCGATGGATAAAGTCGGCTATGTAGGTCACCCCAATCGGATAGACTTTCTTGCAGGGGAGAAAAATGTAGAGAATCGATTGCATAGTCCTACACTCGTCGAACCTGAAAGTCGATGACCGTCAGGCGTAATGACGCGCGACCTTATGGGCATCTACGGTTATTTCGTTGCAACATGAATCGCGACGATACCGCCACTGAGATTCTTATATGACACCTGACGAAATCCTGCATCGCGCAAAACTTGGCACAACCGCTCTTGATCGGGAAACGTTCGAATCGAAGCAGGGAGGTATTCATAGACGCCGGTGCGATCACGAGCGACGATCGTCCCGATCCAAGGTAACAGTTTAAAGGAATACCAATCATATAGTGCCCGCAACCAGCCGAACACCGGGCGCGAGAACTCTAAGCACACAAAGCGACCGCCTGGTTTCATGACCCGGCGGATTTCCTGTATGGCTTGGGGTAAATCCCCGACATTGCGCATGCAAAACCCCGTCGTCACCGCATCAAACGTATTATCGCCAAATCCTAAATGCTCGGCGCTGGCCTGGAGGCAGGTAATTTTCTCAGAGAGTCGTTGCTTGCTGACCTTCCTGAGGCCCTTCGCCAGCATCGCATGATTCAAATCTGATGCAATCACACGCCCCTTGGGCCCCATCCGAGATTCCACGAGCAGCGCGAGATCGGCGGTTCCGGCTCCGACATCAAGGGCGGTTCCCCGTCCGACGGGGGCGATAAACGAAGCCGTGATTTTTTTCCAATAGTAATGGAGGCCAAAACTCAAGAGGGTGTTGTTGAGATCGTAGGTGCCCGCAATGGAGGTGAACATCCGTTGGACGGCATCTTCACGCGCTTGCCCGGACCACGTGGAGACCACCTTTGCCGGGGCTTGGGAGTCCCGCGCTAAATGAGGGCGCTCGGTTTTCACCATTTGATCGTGGTAGCACCCGGTTTCTTGCTTTGTCAAGGTAGCCACATACGACGCCATCGGCTAGAGCCCTGCGGCTTCCAAACAAACTCCGCCCTCATCTGGGTGTCTGCGCGATGTCTTCCCCTGCCAAATTCCATGTCTTTCTCAGCACCGTCTCGTCGGAGTTTCAGCAAGAACGGGTGAAAATGGAGGAATGGCTCGAGAAGAAAGGCCTCACGTCTCCTCGCAAGAAAAGTTCAATCAAGGAAGTTCCACCCTTCGGAAGCGGGGCAGGCGGTCGAGGACCTGGTGGGAGGCTGAGGGTAGGCTACAGACGGCTGCTCCTCCTCCTGAAATAACACTCACTCACCGTGAAAGGGTAGCGTACAACCGCAAGAACGTCGATATCGAGATTCCATCCGATCGCTCGATACGGCGGTCTTGATTGTTGAGGGGAAGGTGGCGTCATGCTCCGAATAACGTCAGCTCGGTGACCATGCGAAAATGGCGTCTGTTTCGGGTCAGCAACGGCAGTCGTTTGACGAGGGCGGTGGCGGCAATCAGGGCATCGCTCTGTTCGAGGGAAGGGTAGCGGCGGCGAAGGTCGGAGTATCGGGCGGCGATCGACTCTGTGAGCGCGATGAGTCTACAGCGAGTTAATTCGGCCAAGATTGCGGTGCGTTCGTTGTCACGAAGCCCTGGTTTGGTGAGCAGTTCTTTTTTGGTGATGATCGAGTAGTAGACAGTGAAACGGCTGGAATCGAACAATGCGTGGAACCTACCGGTGTTGAAATAATCGATGAAAATGTCCGTATCTAGGAGGAGTGAGATTTTTGCCATGCTGCGATCTCGTCGAGAAACGCCTCGTCAGACTGCTTGCGTCCCTGCTTTCGCAGCGCGCTCACATAGGCGGCGCTGTCGTCGACATCAGTATGCCCGTATGGGCTGAACTTCTCCCTCACGAGACCTTCGAGCAAGGTCACCGGATAGACGCCTCTCCGCTTGGCGGCCTTGACGACGACGCTTTTCAGCGCCGGATCGAATGAGAGCGTCCACTTTTCTTTTTTTAAAGCTGTCTTAGGCATAGAGTCTCCTCTCGATACCGTACGTATACTAGACGTATAGTAGGACGCTGTCAAGAATGAGGCGCCGATGCTATAATCCCGGGCCTATAGGCGATCCCATCGTCAAAGGCGCGGGAGCACCATCTCACGAACATCGACGTGGAGATTCCATGTGACAATACTGGTGATGATCACGGGCTTGAGCGGGACCGGCACATCCTCACATAGGTGGCCCATGCTGATGGGGAAAATGTGTCATGAGAAATTGAGGCACCATGGGCGAAACGCGCGTTGATCTCCACCACTTGCTCGAAGACCTGCGCGACGCCTATCCGGGCGCGCTCGAAGAAACCATTTTGACTGAAGTGGTCGCCAATTCGCTGGATTCCGGTGCCACTTGTCTCCGAGTCACGGCCCACCCAGCGGCGTCGACCTTGACAATTGTGGACGATGGATCGGGCATGAGGCGGCGGGATCTCGTTCGGTACCATGATCTGGCCTCCAGCACGAAGGCACGCGGCCACGGCATCGGGTTCGCCGGAGTCGGGATCAAGCTGGGCCTGCTCGTCTGCGAAGACGTCATCACCGAAACGAGACGCGGCAAAGAACACGTGGCAAGCCGCTGGCACTTGGCTGGACGCCACAAGGCACCGTGGAAGTGGATTCCACCGTTGGGTTTGGTGGTTGATCATGGTACGGCGGTACAACTGAAGCTGCATAACGCGCTCTCGCCGCTCCTGGACGAGGGGTATCTCGAAGGGGTCTTGCGCCGACAGTATCAGCCGCTGCTGGAGCCTGAGTTTGACGAGATGCTTACAGCGCATTATCCGAAGGGCTTCCGGTTTGAGGTCAATGGCCGAGTGGTGGAGCGTCAGCAGATCCACGGTGCGGAGGTGTCGAGGCTCGCAGTCTGCCTGGCGCGCAAGCGCAAGCCGGCGGCAGTCGGTTATTTGGCGCGACGCGAGTCTCCATTTCCGGACGACCAGCGGGGTATGGCGATCAGCACGTTCGGCAAAGTCATCAAGCGCGGATGGGACTGGCTGGGGATTACACCGGCCACACCGGATCGAATGGCCGGAATGATTGAAGCTCCGGCGCTGGCCGCGGCGCTTACCCTGAACAAAGGAGACTTTGTTCGCGTCGGCGCGAGGGGCGCGTTGTACCTGGGGTATCGCAAGGCGATCCAAGAAGCCGTCTCACAGCAGCTGGCCCATTGGGGAGATATCCGGGAATCCGGAGATAGAGCCGGTCGTCGAGCGGTGCGGCCGATGGAGCGCGATCTGGAAACGGTTTTAGTGGATCTGGCCGAAGAGTTTCCGCTGTTGGCTTCGTTAGTCGAGCGACGAGCCGGCGGGCAGAAGCGATTGCCCATCGGACAATCCAATTCGACGGAGAACGGACAGGGCTTTCTCGCTGCGTCGGTCTTGAGCGGTACGGAAGCCGTCGAGGATGTGGTGACTCCTCCGGAGGCAGCCCAGGATCCTGACAAATCCCCGCAGCCGGGCGAAACAACGCAAGGAGAGGCGAATCCTCAGGCGGAATCACCGCCCGGAGTCGCGGTCGTTCCGGGACCAAGAGGACGGTCGCGGCCGGGTCACTACGGGCTCAGCATCCGGTTCGAATCATGTCAAGGAGATCCGGACCTCGGCCGCCTTGTTGAATCCACCGTCGTCGTCAACGACGCACATCCTGCCTATCGCCGTGCTGTCGCGTCACGTTCGGAGGGCTATCATATCGCGTTGGCAGTCGCGTTTGCCTTGGCTCGCCTGGCGGTACCGCCTGCGGACGAACACGAGTTTGTGACGGCCTTTCTGATCCGCTGGGGCGAAGCGCTGGATGGACCCCGCCGCAGATCCCGCAAGCGATCTTAACCCTCGCCGATCTGATTTCATCGCATGCTATAATCCCGCCCCTATGGGAAACTCCATCGTCATCAAGGGCGCGCGCGAGCACAATCTCAAGAACATCGATGTGGAAATTCCCCGCGACAAGCTGGTGGTCATCACCGGCTTGAGCGGGTCCGGAAAGTCGTCGCTCGCATTCGATACGATCTATGCAGAAGGGCAGAGGCGCTATGTCGAATCGCTCTCGGCCTATGCGCGACAGTTCCTCGAACAGATGGGCAAGCCGGATGTCGATTCGATTGAAGGCCTGTCTCCAGCGATCTCCATCGAGCAGAAGAGCACCAGCCACAATCCTCGTTCCACCGTCGGCACGGTTACGGAAATCTATGACTATCTCCGGCTCCTCTTTGCCCGGGTTGGACATCCCTATTGCTTCCAATGCGGAGAAGAAATTGCCGCGCAGACCGTGCAGCAGATGGTCGATGCCATTGCCTCGTTGCCGGAAGGGGAGAAGTTCCAGATTCTGGCGCCGATCGTACGTGGGCGAAAGGGTGAATATCGAAAAGAACTGCTTGAGATGCGCAAGGCGGGGTATGTCCGTGCTCGCGTCGACGGCAAGATCGTAGATCTGGGCGAAGACATCACGCTCGACAAGCAGAAAAAGCACACGATCGAGATCATCGTCGATCGACTGGTCATAAAAGCCGGTGATGCGCTCATGCGGCGACTGGCAGATTCCGTGGAGACGTCGGTCAAGCTGACCGGTGGGTTGGTCGGAGTTTTGACGGAGGATGGACAGACCAAGCTGTACAGCGACCGGCTGGCTTGCATCAAGTGCGGTGTCAGTTATCCCGAAGTGACGCCGCGGGTGTTTTCCTTCAATAGCCCGCACGGCGCCTGTCCGGCCTGTGACGGCATCGGCTATGCCGTCACGCCAGGCTGTCCCGAAGAAGAGGATTTCACCCTGCTGGAGTCCTGCGACGTTTGTCACGGAGCGCGGCTCAGGCCGGAAAGCTTGTCGATTAAATTAGCGAAGAAGTCGATCGCCGAGGTGACCAGCCTCTCAGTCCGTACGGCGGCAGACTTTTTCCACTCCCTTAAATTCTCCGACCGTGAGCTCGTGATTGCCCATCGGATCTTGAAAGAAATTCGTGAGCGCCTCGGGTTTCTCGTCAATGTCGGCCTGGACTACCTGACGCTCGATCGGGCGGCGGCAACGCTGTCCGGCGGCGAGGGGCAACGGATTCGTTTGGCGACACAGATTGGGTCTGGGCTGGTCGGGGTGTTGTACATCCTGGACGAACCGTCCATTGGACTCCATCAGCGGGATAACCGGCGATTGCTCCAGACATTATTGCGATTGCGTGATCTCGGCAACACGGTGGTTGTGGTTGAACACGATGCCGAGACGATGCAGGCAGCGGATCACATTCTCGACATGGGGCCGGGAGCCGGCTCTCAAGGGGGGCATGTCATCGCGCAGGGGACGCCGCAGCACGTGATGGGCGACCCCAATTCGTTGACGGGCCAATACTTGCGCGGCATTCAGACTGTGTCCGTACCGCTGCGACAGCGGAAGCCGAGGGGGACACTCTCGGTGGTTGGGGCTCAGAAGCATAATCTGAAAAACGTGACCGCGCGTATTCCGCTGGGACTCTTCACCTGTGTGACGGGGGTCTCCGGATCAGGCAAGAGCACACTGGTGCTGGAGGTGCTGTTCCATTCCCTCTCGCAACTGCTCTATCACAAGAAACCGAAAATCGATGGCTGCAAGGACATGAGAGGTGTCGATGCACTCGACAAAGTGATCGACATCGATCAATCGCCGATTGGGCGCACACCACGTTCCAATCCCGCGACCTATACCGGACTCTTCGGGTACATCCGCGATCTTTATTCCAATCTGCCGGAGTCGCGTGTCCGCGGCTATAAGCCGGGACGGTACAGCTTCAACGTGAAAGGTGGGCGCTGTGAGGCTTGCCAGGGCGATGGCCTTATCAAGATCGAGATGCATTTCCTTCCGGATGTCTATGTGACGTGCGAAGTCTGCAAGGGTCAACGCTACAACCGCGAAACTCTCGAGATCCTTCATAAGGGCAAGAGCATCGCCGATGTGCTGAATATGACCGTGGACGACGCGTTGGAATTCTTTGAACATATCCCATTAATTAAAACGAAGCTCCAGACGTTGCATGATGTTGGTTTGCATTATGTGAAGCTCGGTCAATCGGCGACGACACTCTCCGGCGGCGAAGCGCAGCGGGTGAAGCTCTCACGCGAACTCTCCAAGCGCGCGACCGGGCGCACGATGTACATCCTCGATGAACCGACCACCGGTCTGCATTTTGCCGATGTGCAACGATTGCTCGATGTGCTGGATCGACTCGTCGAAGCCGGCAATACGGTGCTGGTGATCGAACACAATCTCGATGTCATCAAGAATGCCGATTGGATTATCGACCTCGGTCCCGAAGGCGGGGATCGCGGCGGAGAAATTGTGGCGGAGGGGTCGCCGAAAGAAATTGCCAAAGCGAAGCGGTCGTATACGGGACAGGTGCTCAAGGAAGCAGGGCTGTAGGGGACTGGCTCCCTGAGCCTGTCGAAGGGTGCCTGTCCACGCTGAGACCTGCCCTTTCAATCAGCCGGTATATAACCTTTCATTTAGCCGACGTATAACCTTGCGATCAGCCGGGAGGTGAGATGGATGTGGAGGTGGGGAAGGTCGGGGAGGGCGGAAGGAATGAGTAGCTCCGGCTTCGCCGTAATGCGATGAAGGAAGAAGGGGTGGAGGGTGGATCTTTCGTGCGTCGCCATAATGCGATGAGTCATAACGGCAGCCGAATCGATACTCTTAGCCTCGTGCGACTGTAAGGCGCGATAAGAATCGCATGCCGTCGCCCGCGGCAGTTTTGGCTAGATCTACCGAAACCCGCTATGGCGACTTCCGAAAGATCCATCCCCTCCACCCCTGGAGAAAAGATGGGCGAGGCGGCTGAAAGCGCTGGTGGCCTTCAGTCACATGAGCATGTGCCCTGGGGCTATATGATACTGGATTCCGAGAGGTGATCTGGCTTGACTGAAAAGTGTGAGACCATCATGGCTTACTTCGAGGGGTGGCAAGATGATCTTGCTAGGGTCAAGATGTTGATGGCCGACTCCAAATACTACCTTGAGGCCATCTTGGTACTCAGTTGTTATATTGGGGCCTTGGGATCACTCCGATATCCAGGCGAGAAAGAAGATAACAAAGCTTATAAAAGAGTTGTGCGCGAATATTCCGGGAAGAAAGACTTTTACGAACAAATAGATCTCCTTTTCTTTCTTCAATGGCCACGGTCGCAATTTCAGAGTCATAAAGGCTACCTAAAGCTAAAAAATCATGAAGAAATCTCGAAAGCTATTGTCGATGCCTATGGTGACGAAGTTCAAATCAAGAATGGCATACGGTACATTTCACAGCAGGATTTTCTGACCTGCGTGGAGCAGAGGCCATTTCCACGCTTTGACGGAAGGAATCTCCGTGAACATCTACCACGCTTCTCGCTTTGTGAAATGCTCTATCGTTATTTGCGTTGTCGTGCAGTCCACGGTGTTCGTTTTCCCTTGGTTGATAAACCTCATCAGGTTGGTGGTGGCATCCGCTACGAGGATAATCATGCAATCACCAGAGCTGTTCTGCTTGAAACAACTGAAAACATTCTGACAAACATGCGCCTTGAGTGTTTGGAGAAAGCAAAGTGGCCAGAGGAATTGTGAATGTATGATTGCGGTGCCCGTCCTTATCTTCCACCCCAATTTCGAAGTGGTATGGGCATCTGCAGTTCAAGGACTCTCCCCTGTTCACGGTAATTCTGGCAAGTTGGGGGATCGCCTTTGTCGAATACTGCTTCCAAGTGCCGGCCAATCGGATCGGCCATGGTCAGTTTACGGCGGCACAGCTTACGACGATTCAAGAAGTTATCACGCTGGTCGTCTTCTCAATGTTCTCGGTCGTCTACCTGAAGAAGCGATGAAGTGGAATTATATGGTGGGATTCGCGCTGATCGTGGTGGCGGTGTTCGTGATCTTCAAAGAATGGAGATGGTCGCTGAGGTTCCATCGCCATCTCGCTTTTTGAGTCGCAAGAGATTTCGCTGAGTTCCAACGTTAGTCCTAGGTCGGACATAGCGTCATAATCCTTCTGGCTGGTCAGATCGTTCCACACCCGCTTGCAGCTCATCCTCCAGCTTACTACAATACCGAAAACTTCATTCTGACCGTTGAATGAAAGGGGACATCGGTATGCCGAAAGCAAAGAAGACCGATTCAAGTGCTAAACCGGAGAGTGCTGCGAAGAAATCTATAGCCTCAGCTCCGGCCACCCCATCCACTGCAGAGAATTTCGAAAAGCTTGGCGTCTTTTATATGGGACGCCCCTATGATCTTGCCACCAAGCAGGCCAAGCCGGGATGGCTCCTCTACGACTCGAAAGATCTGGTGACGCACGCGGTCTGTGTCGGCATGACCGGCAGCGGCAAGACGGGCCTTTGTTTGGCTTTGCTGGAAGAGGCGGCGATCGACAATATTCCAGCCATCATCATCGATCCCAAAGGAGACCTTGGCAATTTGATGCTGACGTTCCCCAGTCTCAACGGCGAGGATTTCCAGCCCTGGATTAACGAAGACGATGCGCGCAAGAAAGGCTTGTCACCAGCCGACTACGCCAAGGGCCAAGCGGAATTATGGGCTAAAGGCTTGGCTGGTTGGCAACAGGATGGTGCGCGGATTCAGCGGCTGCGGAATGCCGCGGATGTGGCGATCTACACACCTGGTAGCAACGCGGGCTTGCCGGTCTCCATCCTCAAGTCGTTTGCCGCGCCGGCTGCCGATGTGCGTGAAGATGCGGAGTTGCTGCGTGAGCGGATCAGCACGACCGTCACGAGTCTGCTCGGCTTGCTCGGCATCGAGGCCGATCCGATTCAGAGCCGCGAACACATTCTCTTGTCCACGATCCTCGACCAGACTTGGAAGAAGGAAGAACATCTTGATCTTGCCGGATTGATCCATGCGATTCAATCACCGCCGGTATCGAAGATCGGTGTCATGGATGTGGATTCGTTCTTTCCTTCGAAAGATCGGTTTGCGCTAGCTATGAAACTGAACAATCTGCTGGCTGCGCCAGGGTTTCAAGCCTGGCTCGAGGGGGAGGCGCTCGATATTCAGTCGCTGATGTATACGTCAGCGGGCAAACCGCGTCATGCGATCTTTTCCATCGCGCACTTGAACGATGCTGAGCGCATGTTTTTTGTGACGTTGCTACTGAGTCAGATGGTCGGATGGATGAGGGCACAATCAGGTACAACGAGCCTTCGCGCGATCCTGTATATGGATGAGATCTTCGGATATTTCCCGCCGGTCTCCAACCCGCCTTCGAAGTTGCCACTTTTGACGTTACTGAAGCAGGCGCGCGCGTTCGGTCTCGGAGTCGTGCTCGCCACGCAGAACCCTGTCGACCTCGATTACAAGGGGCTGGCCAACACCGGCACCTGGTTTATCGGGCGGTTGCAGACCGAGCGAGACAAAGCCCGTGTATTGGAGGGGCTGGAAGGGGCTTCGAGCAGCGCTGGGCAGAAATTTGATCGTGGTCAGATGGAGCAAACGCTGGCAGGACTGGGAAATCGCATCTTTCTCATGAACAATGTGCATGAGGATGAACCGGTCGTCTTTGAAACCCGTTGGTGTCTGTCGTACCTCCGTGGGCCGCTCACACGGACGCAGATTAAGACCCTGATGGATCCGCTGCGTGACACCCATTCTTCTACGGCAACGGCTGCTCCAACCGCCAAAGTTGCGAGCGGTCCAAGCGGGAGAGCACGTCCCATGCTGCCTCCGGATGTGCCACAGCACTTCGTACCGCTTCGTGGTTCGAACTCGGAACGGAGTGAGTTAGTGTACGTCCCGATGTTGCTTGGTTCGGCACAGGTCCGGTTCTCCGATTCGAAGAGCGGCATCGACATGACTCAGGAGGTGACCGTCGTCGCGCCTGTGGTTGACGGTCCCGTGGCGGTTGATTGGGACCAGTCGACGTCGGCAGAAGTGGCTTTGGGTGACCTTGAACGGGAGCCAGAGGAGGGTGCTCAGTTTCTTGCACTACCGGCAAGCGCGGGTAAGGCGAAGAGTTACTCGGATTGGAACAAGGATTTCGCCGGTTGGCTGTTCAGGACGCAAAAAGTAGAGTTGTTCAAGAGCCCCAGCACCAAGGAAGTCTCGAGTCCGGGCGAGTCTGAGCGGGACTTTAGAGTGCGGTTGCAGCAAACAGGGCGGGAACAACGCGACAAAGGGGCTGAAGCCCTTCGCCAGAAATACGCGTCGAAGATGGCCACGCTGCAAGATCGCATCAGACGTGCGGAACTTGCTAAGGCAAAGCAGGAGGCGGAGTCTCGTTCCAGCCAAGTGCAGGCGGCGATTTCGGTCGGGGCCTCTATCCTCGGAGCCTTTCTCGGGCGGAAGACCATCAGCGTTTCGAACATCGGACGCGCCACGACAGCGGTCCGGAGTGCAGGTCGGGTCATGAAAGAGTCGAAAGATGTCAGCGTGGCAGAAGAGAACGTCGCGGCCCTTCAACAACAGCTCGCCGAACTGGAAGCCGAATTCAAGTCCGAAAGTGATGCGTTGGCCGCGGCGACCGACCCGTTGAACGAAAAACTCGACACGATCTCCATCAAACCCACCAAAGCCAACATTGCCGTGAAGCTTGTGGCCCTTGCCTGGATGCCTCACTGGCGGGATGGGCAGGGGACTCTCACCCAAGCTTGGACCTGATTCGGGTCTGGCCCGACTCCTTGCATAGCGGATTGCCTGCCAAATCTGCAGAAACGCGGCGGCTAGGCTGTAGAAATCCATGTAAGCGACCGTTCAGTTTTTCCTCTCAGATTCCTTGTCCTGAGCGTCTTCAAGTTTCTTGATCAAAGAACCGACACAATACTGAGCTGGTTTTGCCGAAAACGCCAAAGTATCAGGGGTTTCATGACGGTTCGCCTCTCCGAACCATCCAATCCTTTGTCTTCAATCCGACGGCTGTGGCATGCCCTGCCGAAAGGTCATTCGTTGGATGGTGAGGTATGGTCTCTACGCCATCGTGGAATTGTCTGGCTTCTGGGGGTGCATGCGGTGGGGGTGCCCGTATTCGGCCTCTTTACGGGCCGTTAACCTCTCCTGGGTTTGATAGGAGGACTGATTCTGACGGGGCTCGCTAGTCTGGCAATGAGGCGAGGCTTGGCCAATCGAGTACGTGCAGCTGTAGCGACAGTTGGTTTGATATTGGCCTCGACGTTGCTGGTGCACCTTTCCGGTGGTTATATCGAGGCACACTTTCATTTCTTCGTGATGATGGCGGTGATTGTTTTGTACCAGGATTGGATGCCCTTTCTGTTGGCTCTCATCGCAGTCGTCTTAGACCACGGGGCTATCGGTACATTGGCCCCGACGGTGGTTTACAACCATCCGGGAGCTCAACACCATCCTTGGCACTGGGCGCTCATTCACGGTGGATTCATCTTGGCCGAGTCTGCCGCGCTCCTCATCTATTGGCGTGTGAATGAAACAGTCCAAGTCGATCTATCCAAAGAAAAGGAGAGAGCTGAGGAAGCCAGCCGAGCAAAATCGCAGTTCTTGGCCAACATGAGTCATGAGATTCGGACACCGATGAACGGAGTCTTGGGCATGGCCGAGCTGCTCTTGCTGACGAACCTTACCGATAAGCAGCGACGCTACGCGGAACAGATTCGTGGGTCGGGCACGCAGCTGCTACACATTATCAATGACATCTTAGACTTCTCGAAAATCGAAGCGGGGAAGATCGTGCTGGAGCACAACCCGTTCGACCTTTCCGCGGTGATGGCGGAGACAGTGGAATCCTTTGCTGAGAGCGCTCGCACCAAGGGACTGAATCTGTCTTGCACCATTGAAGAGGGCTTGCAACCCAAAGTGGTGGGAGATGCCCATCGACTACGGCAGGTGTTGACCAATTTGATCGGCAATGCCATCAAATTTACCGATTCAGGGAGTGTTTCGGTGACGGTCCTGACAATGCCGACTGTGTCAGGAGGGTTCAAGATCGTGGTGCAGGACACGGGGATTGGAATTTCAGAAAAGGCCCAAGCGGTACTCTTTCAAGAATTCTCCCAAGCTGACGGATCCACCACGCGGAAGTACGGGGGGACCGGCCTGGGTTTAGCCATCTCTAAACGATTGGTTGAAATGATGCAAGGGTCGATTGGCGCAGAAGGAGCGCTCGGAAGCGGCTCGCGGTTTTGGTTTACGGTCCGGTTCACTGAACAGGTGACGGATGCCTCCTCTTCAAATCATGCTGCTGATTCTGGGGCTCGGGTTGCCGCCTAGTTCTAGATAGAAAGGAGAACAAGAGATGGAACTTCATACACTTGGTTATGATCGGAAGAAACTCTGGTCCGTCAAGAACCGGCCACGAATTGACTCTCCTCGAACGTTGGTGTTGTTATTTGGGTCTTCCAGCTTTCTCGATTCGGCCGATCCTATTGAGGAATTGCTCAATGGTTATCGCGAATCGATCGTCATCGGTTGCTCGACTGCCGGAGAGATCTTAGGAACCCAGATCTCTGACGAGAGTGTGAGTGCGGCGATTGTGCGATTTGATCATACGGATCTTCGGATGGCTAGCGCCCCTGTGCAGTCAGTGGAAGACTCGTTTGCCGCGGGGCAGCACATCGCTCAACAGCTGGGCGATTCTCGATTGAAAGGTATCCTCGTCCTCTCGGATGGCCTCAACGTGAACGGAAGCGAGCTGGTGCGGGGACTGAATTCGCAGGTTCATTCTTCTGTCGTGGTGACCGGTGGGCTGGCCGGGGATGGTGACCGATTCCGTCGTACGTGGGTGGTACAGGACCGGCGACCTCAATCAGGTTTTGTGACTGCGGTTGGGTTCTATGGTGATCGCATTCGGATTGGCCATGGGTCGAAGGGTGGATGGGATCGATTCGGGCCTGAGCGGCGCGTGACGAAGTCTAGAGGGAACATCCTTTTTGAGCTCGATGGTCGCCCTGCCCTTCAGTTGTATAAGGAGTATCTCGGAGAGCGTGCTGACGGCTTGCCGGCGACAGGATTGCTATTTCCTCTCGCATTGCGCTCGAATCAGGCCGATTCCAAGAGCCTCGTTCGAACAATCCTCGCAGTGGATGAAGGTGAACAATCACTGACCTTTGCCGGCGATGTTCCAGAAGGAGCATTCGCGCAATTAATGAAGGCGAACTTCGACCGGTTGGTCCAAGGAGCCTCCGAGGCGGCCTCGTCCACAACACTGTCGGCTGCCGGCGATTCGTCCGCTCTCGCCATTGCCATCAGTTGCGTCGGGCGTCGACTTGTATTGGGAGAACGAACGGAGGAGGAAACGGAGGCGACGCTGGATGTGCTTCCCAAGGGGACGCAGCAGGTCGGATTCTACTCGTACGGGGAAATTTCCCCGTATACCGCGGGTACCTGTGATCTTCACAATCAGACGATGACGCTCACGACCCTGAGCGAGGCGGCGTGAGTTCTTATGCACCCCTTGCTGGCACGGCAACTCAAGCGGTTGGGTCTCGATGGAGAGCATCCAGTTCCATCGCCGGCGGTGTGGGGTGAGTTGCTGGAGAGAATCAGCCGTAGCTATCTGGAGGCCGATCAGGGACATGCGCTCTTGGAACGGTCGCTTGCCCTCTCTTCAGAGGAAATGCGGAATCTCTATGCGCAACTCAAACAATCCAGCGAGACCCAGCTGGCCCAGGAGCGCAATAAACTTCAGGCGGTGTTGCATGCACTGGGAGATGGACTCTGCGTCGTGGATGCCGCGTGGAAGATTCAGATGATGAACCAGCAAGCAGAGCTGTTATTTGGAGAGTCGGCTCAGGCGCTCCTTGGCCGCCCGGTCTATCGGATGATCTCTCCGGGGCCGGAGGAATATCGAGAGGAATGTTTGATCACCGATGCCACGCTACCTGCACTTGCCTCAGGCGAGCCCTATCGCACGGATGATGGCCTGCTGGTGACGGCCGCGGGCCAGCTCATTGCGATTTCCCTGGTGGTGACCCCGATGACCTCGGACGGAGTCGTCATCGGAGCCGTGCTCGTATTCAGAGATATCACTGTGCAGAAGCAGGTCGAGCGAGAGCGTCAGCAGACCGAGGGTGTCCTTCGGCGAATTCAAGCGGGACTATCTGAGTTGGCCAAGAGCCCACAAGTCTATAGTGGCAACCTGCAAGATGCGTTTCAAACGGTTACGCGAGTGGCCGCAGAATGTCTCCACACAGAACGAGTCAGTATCTGGTTTTTTACCGGCGGTCGATCCGCCGTCCAATGTGCGAATCTGTATCAGCTCGCGACTCGAGAACATTCTCAGGGTCTGGCGTTGAGTGCCAGCGATTACCCGAGATACTTTGGTGAACTTGATACTGAGCGCGTCGTCGCAGCCGATGATGCTCAGACGGATTCGAGAACAGCGGAATTTACGACGGGTTATCTGGCTCCGTTAGGCATTACCTCTATGCTCGACGTGCCGATTCGCTCGGAAGGCAAGATGATCGGTGTCATCTGTCATGAGCACATCGGACCCAAACGGCGCTGGACTCTTGAAGAACAGCAATTCGCGGCATCCGTTGCCAATACCGTCGCTTTGGCCATCGAAGCTGCGGACCGTCGAAAGGTGGAACAGGCGTTACGAACCAGCGAAGGGCGTCTCACGACGACGGTTCAGAGTACCAACATCGGAATTTGGGATTGGGATCTCAACTCGAATAACGTCTATCTTTCGCCTGAATGGAAACGGCAATTAGGGTATGAAGATCACGAGCTCGATAATACGTTTCAAGAGTGGGAAAGCCGAATTCACCCCGAAGATCACGATCGTTCCTTGGGTGCCATCGAGGCGTACCTGAGTGGGCACGTCTCAGTACTCGAAATTGAACACCGTCTTCGTCATAAAGACGATTCCTATCGATGGATTCTTGCCCGTGGGACCATGATCAAAAATGAAGAGGAGCTGTCGTCCCGTATCGTGGGGATCCATATTGATGTGACCGATCGCAAAACGGCAGAAGAACTTCTCCGTCAAGCGAAGGAAACCGCCGAAGCCGCCAGTCTGGCCAAGAGTCAATTCCTTGCCAACATGAGCCACGAAATTCGTACGCCCATGAACGGAGTGCTTGGAATGGCGGAGCTGTTGCTCCGCTTCCCCCTCGGCGCCAAAGAGCGTCATTTGACCCAATCCATCCATCGTTCCGGCACGGTTCTGCTCGCCATCATCAACGACATCCTGGACTTCTCTAAGATCGAAGCGGGCAAGTTACAACTGGAGGCGACGCCTTTTGAGGTGCGGCGGACCATTCAAGACGCGATCGATGTGCCAGGGCCAGCCGCGGAAAAGAAGCACCTGAAAATTTCTTGGACGATGGATGAAAAGATTCCTCTCTACCTACTCGGAGATCCAACGCGCCTAAGGCAAGTCCTCGTGAATCTGGTCGGAAATGCCGTCAAATTTACAGAGCGGGGACAGATTGAGGTGGCGGTGATGCTTGAGCGTCAGAAGGGGGAGCAGTATGGATTATCGGTCTCTGTGCAAGACACCGGCATCGGCATTTCTCCCGAGGCTCAGACCCACATTTTTGAGGCCTTCTCGCAAGCCGATGGCTCAACGACGCGAAAATATGGCGGGACAGGTTTAGGGCTGGCGATTGTCAAGCAGCTCGTTACACTGATGGGGGGAGCTATTGAGCTCAGAAGCTCTCCGGGAGAGGGGTCCAGGTTCAGGTTTACAGCCCATTTCGAGCGCTGTAATCCTGTTGAGAGACTGTTGCCGCCACCTGCCCTACAGAGTATCGGTCATTCTGAGCCAGCCGACCATCGACCACCTAGTCTGGCGGACGTGCGGATTCTGCTGGTGGAAGACAACCCCGTGAATCGCGAGGTCGCCTGCGGCATGCTGGAGGTGCTCAACTGTCGCATCGATACAGCTGAAAATGGGCGGGAAGCAGTCACTGCGCTTGAGACAACTGAATATGCACTTGTGTTTATGGATTGTCAGATGCCGGAGATGGACGGATTCACAGCGACTCGGTTAATCAGAGAACGTGAGGCCAACGTAAAACAATCAGCAAACAATACTGCGGATTGCCCCAAGCGGAGAGTACCGATCGTCGCTCTGACGGCACATGCCATGCAGGGAGACCGAGAACTCTGTCTCGCTGCTGGTATGGATGATTACCTCACAAAACCCTTTACGCTGGCGCAACTTGAACACATTGTGACCCGGTGGATATTTCAAAAAGACACGACGACAATCGACGGAGATAGTGCATCGGCGACGCCGCCAGAGAAGCCAATAGGTGGTGATCAGCCGTCCGTTGTGTCAAGGGAGGGGAAACACAATGGGATAACGGTTGAGCCTGCGATCATTGACCAATCAGCATTAGCCGCCATCCGCGCGTTGCAGCGCCCTGGGCACCCTGACATTGTCGCTCGCATTGTGTCGCAGTACGTCGAGACGTCACGGGAAATGGTTGAGCGGATACGCCGGGCGGTCCTCGTGAAGGACGCGGTTGAGTTGCGCGCTGCCGCACACCGTCTGAAGTCAAGCAGCGCTCAGCTAGGAGCTTCAGCCTTGGCTGCCGATTGTCGCGAGCTGGAAATGATGGGAGCAAGCCAAGAGCTTGAGCGAGCGGGAGACGTCTTGAGCCGGTTCGAGCAACACTATGAGGCTGCATGTGCCGCGCTTCACGAAGAGTTGACAAAAGGGAGATCGGCGGCATGACGGACGAACGTCGCCCAACGGTGCTGATCGTCGATGATGATACCGTCGCCCGGCTATTGGCCCGTGAGGCGCTTGAACAATCCGGCTGGTTGGTCGAGGAAGCTGAAAATGGTCGTCTTGGCGTTGAGTCGTTCATCCAGCATCATCCCGATCTGGTACTGATGGACATCATGATGCCAGAGATGGACGGGTTCACGGCCTGTGCCGAGTTACGTCGATTGCCGGAAGGCAGGCATACGCCTGTGTTGATCATGACAGGACTGGAAGACTATCAGTCGATTACCCAGGCCTATGATGTCGGAGCAACAGACTTCATCGTCAAGCCGATCAATGGCCTCTTACTGGGGCATCGGGTCCGGTACATGTTGCGAGCCGGCCAGGCCATGCAGGACTTACGTGAGAGTCAGGTCAAGTTAGTTCAGGCGCGAGATGCCGCTCTCGAGGGTGCGCGGCTCAAGTCAGAGTTTCTTGCCACCATCAGCCATGAGATTCGAACTCCGATGAACGGAATCATCGGCATGGATGAATTGTTGCTTGAAATGGACCTGACAGCTGAACAACGAGACTGCGCAGAAACGATCAAAATCTCTGCCCAGGCGTTGCTGGACATCATTAACGATATTTTGGACTTTTCTAAACTGGAATCAGGCCGGGTCACGCTCAGTCGAGAAGAGTTTGCGGTCAAAGCGGTCATAGAGAACAATCTCGAACCATACAAGGAACGGGCCAAAGAGAAAGGCATCCGCCTCCACTACGAAATTGCAGCTGCGATTCCATCGACACTTTATGGCGATCCGCTTCGACTCGGACGCCTTCTCTCGGTCCTCCTCAGCAACGCCATGAAATTCACTGAACATGGGGAGATCTGTGTGCAGGTGCACCCGTGTTCTCAGCCGACGGGTGGAGAGGGGATACAGCGAGGGAAAGATGTCCGTCCTATCCGATTTAGCGTGCGCGATACGGGGATCGGGATCAAAAAGACCGATACTGGTCGATTGTTCCAACCGTTCGTGCAAGCTGATGGGTCCTATCGACGTGCATATGGCGGGATAGGCCTGGGGTTGGCACTAACCAAGCAACTTGTCGAACTCATGGGCGGAGCCATGGAGTTCGAGAGTGAGCTTGGGAAGGGAAGCACCTTTTGGTTTGATCTTTCACTTGATCACGTAGCTGAGGGGGGCTCGCCGGCCAAGTCGCTTTGTGCTTTGGTGTACGTGAAGGAAGCTGTCAGCCACGCGGTCCTTCTGAGAATATTGGAGCGACTCGGGTATCAAGTTCACAGTATTGAGGCGGCTCAGGAATTTCAGAATTTGAGGCGGGAATTGGCTCCGAATCTATTGGTTGCGGAAATCGAGTTGTTTCAATCAGAAGTCGAGCGCACCTACGTGGGCCAGCTCAAAGAGCGCTTCTCACAACTTCAAGTTCTTGGGCTCAGAGACGATTCTTCATGCGGTGGTGTTCCCTCATGCATGCCGTTTGAGATCAGTGGGTATTTAGAAAAGCCTTTGACTCTCGAAGCCATCAAGGCTGCTGCCGGAGCAGGTGGTTCAGGCACTCACGCTCGGTGACCTACCTTCCCAGATCTCCACACTGCAGCACTCCTCGACAAACTGCTTGTCAGGTTGGTGGAAAGGGGAATCTGCCTCAGTCAGTGCTTCTTGTCCTTTTGCATGATCTTATCGGTCCAAGCCAGCAAAATGGCAGAAGCCAAGAAGGTCATATGGATGAAGATCTTCCATTTCAGATGCTCCGGATTCTCATTGGCCACGTCCACAAATCCTTTGAGCAAGTGAATACTGGAGATGCCGATTAATGAAGCAGCCAGTTTGATCTTGATGGTGCCGGGATCAACGTGGGTGAGCCAGTCAGGTCGGTCTGGATGGTGCTCCAAATCTAGTTTGCTGACGAAAGTTGCGTACCCCCCGATGATGACCATGGTTAACAAATTGGCGACCATCGTCACATCAATCAACCCTAGGACACCGAGCATGAACACAGTTTCGTCCATCTTGTTGATGTGGGTTACCATTTCCCACAGCTCGTGGAGAAACTTGTATGCATAGAGTAGCTCCGCCACGATAAGACCAGCATAAAGCGGGGCTTGAATCCATCGGCTGGCAAAAACGATTTGCTCAAAAAAGGCCTCGACTTGATTGCTGGCAGAGTGAGAAGTCTTAGGCGACGGTCGTGTCTCGTGGGTGTTGGATGATCCAGAATCTGACATACGGGCCTCCTGACTGCAGCGCGACGTATCCTAGTCAGTGAGGCCTAGACTGTCAATTCATTCCCACGTGTGTGAGGTCTGGAGGGGGCGGGGGAAGGGACGTCCGATGGCCTTACGCGGGGGCTGCTCAAAAACTTCCCAAGTCTCGAACCAAGATGGCGGCGCGATCACAGGCATCCTTGATCTGTTCCGCACAACGGTGAGGCGCTTCGTCAGTCGGCAACCGGGTGAGTAGGATGTCCGTGAATCCGTTGATAGAAGTCAGTACATTGTTCAAGTCGTGCGCCAGTTTTGGCAATGATGTAGGCGAGACTGCACTGGGGAAACAAGGCTGCGAAACTTCGGTGGGCATCTTTGACGAGCTCACTCTGATTAAGGCACTCTGGATCGCAAAGGTGAACTCCGGTGGTGAGAGTAGGACGTTGGGCAGTGTCTCGTGCGCGCCGGCTTGAACCGCCTCAAGCAGTAGGGCCATATCCCCTGTTTCTGTAAAGGCCACCACAGCGCTAGAAGGTGCAGCCGTACGCAGAAGCCGAACCGCGTCCGGTCCAGTCCTGTCAGGCAGCACCAAGTCCGCAAGCACTACTGCGACCTTGCGATTGCCGAGATAATTCAATCCTTCCTGAAGGGAGGATACGACCTGGGGAGTGGGTAAGGCAGAAAAGGACTTTGCAAGAACATCTTGGAATCTCTGAGCAAGAGCCTCCTTGGGCTCGATCAGAAGAACAGGGATCGAGTGTGACATCGATGCAGACATAAGAATCCCTGACTACGTGAGATGGAACTGTTCAGCATCAATCTGACAGCACTGGGACCGGTGCCTGCCGATCCTGAAAACGGACTCGCCTCATTCTTATCGGAGTTATCCTTTCAACTCTTAACCCCTCTGACTCTGTGCAGAGCATCACGACGGCACGAGGTGAGGTGCCGAGAGGGATGGGAGGGTGTCGGTGGATCTACGCGATCAGATTCTCCGCGGTGAAGGCTGTATTGTGCGGCATCCATGTGTCACAGTGAAGAAATGCGCGGCGGTGCCACATGCACGGTCATTCTGGACTAGTCCGACTCCACAGATAAGTGCCTGCCTGATCCTTTGAAGCTTCCCGCATAGAACGCCGCAATCTGAGATCGACGCCCGACATTCAGCTTCGTGTAGATATTGGCAAGGTAGTTCTTGATGGTCTTTTCGCTGAGGCGCAAGTCTTGAGCGATCTCTTTGTTTGTGAGACCTTGAGCGACCAGCGGCAAAAGACGTTGCTCTTGTGGAGAGAGGAGTGGGCGTTTCGAATGCCCAGGTTCGCGATACACGTTCTTCAGCCATCCCAATGTTTGGCCTGTTAAACGAGAGTCGATGAATACCTGGCCGGCGGCCACTGAACGAATAGCGCGGATGAGAGCCTGAGAGCCGATGTCTTTCAGGATGTACCCATGAGCTCCGGCGAGAATCGCTTCGAGCACTGTATGATCGTCGGCAAAGCTTGTCAGGAAGAGCACGCGGGTCTGTGGACATTTCAGAAGAATTTCACGAGCTGCATCCACGCCGCTGCCATCAGGCAATCGAATGTCGAGGAGAATAAGATCGGGTTTGAACCGGGAGCAAAGTGTTTTGGCATCCCCCATCCTCATGCCTTGACCCACCACGTTCATTCCCGGTGTCAGATTGAGGACTGCCCGAAGCCCAATGCGCACCACTTCGTGATCGTCCACGATGACCAACCGGATCGATGGAGCCTTATTCATACACGGCTCCCTTCTTCAATGGCACGTCAACCGTAATCATTGTTCCTCGTCTCGGAGTGCTTTGTAGGGTAAAGGTACCGAACATGCGTTGGGCTCGAGCGGCCATGTTGCTGAGCCCATGACCGGTGCGCCGCCTACGGGTTTGGACAAAGCCGACACCATTGTCGCCGATGACTAAACGGATGGAGTTGTCGATCAAGCTCAGCTGCACCCATCGGTGGGAGGCGTGAGCGTGGCGCATGCTATTGCTCAAGGCTTCTCGCGTGATATTGAGAAGTTGTTCTGCCAGCTGAGGCGTAATAAAGGAAAGGACGGGACTCTTGATGTCGAGTTCCGGCGCAGTCTGATCGGTTCCCGTCATCGAAGTAATGAGCTGATTGAGGGCCTGTCCAAAATCAAGCTCCGTGGGCGGACGCCTTGTTAGCAAGGCAATAAATCGGCGAACGTCCACCATGAGATTATTGAGTTGGGTGACTGCTCGACTCATATGGGTTTTAGAGCGGCGGGCGGAATGCTTCATGGCAAGTTTTCCAGCCTCAAGTTGCATGCCGACCGCATACAGCGCTTGCAGCAGATTATCGTGAAGATCGCGACTTAGTTGTTCACGTTCTTCCATCGCCAGCTTGCGCTCGGTGATGTCCTGAACAGCTGCCAGGAGAAGCGGTCCTTCGTGGCCGGATAGCTCGATGCGCGTCGCCTTGACTGCCACCCAAATGATTTCTCCAGATTTCCTGATGTAGCGCTTTTCATAGGTATAGCTCGATCGGAGTCCTCGAAAGAACTCATCTGTCAGGACGATGTTGGCGGAAAGATCTTCCGGGTGCGTATAGAGTGCGTAGGTGCTTCCAATAATCTCGTCTTCCTCATACCCCGTCAATTCACACAACGCTCTGTTGGTACAGATCGCGCGCCAGTTCTTATCGAGGATGCACAGACCGACCGGGGCTTCAGCGACGAAGCGCTGGAGCATGAGTTCGCTCTCGCGTAATGCTTCTTCGGCTCGTTTGTGTTTCGTGACGTCTCGGAACGTCCAAACACGGCCCACGATTTCTCTATCGAGAATCTGTGGCCGTGAGTGACGCTTGAAGACACGGCCGTCCTTGAAGTGCAACACGTCAAGACTTTCCTCTTCGGGGTGTGCGTACAGTTGACGGACCTTGTCCAAGAAAGCATGCTGATCTTGCAGCTGGTCCATAACAGAGAGCACCAAGGCGTCGTCGTCTTGACAGTTGGCCAATTCATCAGGGATGTTCCAGAGTGCCAAGAAACGTTGATTGGCACGTGTGACCTTCCCTTGTCGATCGACGATGAGCAGGCCATCTGCGACGGAGTCCATGGCCGCTTGCAGAAGCGAATGGGAGCGCTTCCGATCGTCGATGTTCTGAATGACCGCAATCAAATAGGCATGATCGCTGGAGACAGTATGCACAAGAGATACGGTCAAGTCGACCCACACCCAGGTGTGGTCGATCCGACGATAGCGCTTTTCCATCGAGAACGAGTGACGCTTCCCGGCCAGCAGTTCAGCGAGATAGGCAAGATTCGTCTGGATGTCGTCTGGGTGGGTCAAGTCTTGAAAATTCCGTTCGAGCATCGCTTCCGATGAGTACCCTAGGATCTTGCATAAGTGGGGATTCACTCGAAGAAATCGACCATCGAGCGCGAGCTCAGCGATCCCGACTCCTGCATGCTCATACAGCGCTCTCCATCGAGCCTCATTTTCTCGAACGTGTGACTCGATGAGGCGACTCTCAGTCACATCCCGTATGATGCAGCCGACGGCAAGCGAAACTTGTTCGAACTCGTCGTAGACAAAGACGGGCCAGAGGAGAAGGTCGAGCACTTGACCGTCCTTGCGTTGACGGCGCAATTCTATAGGACCAATCAATTCCCCACGTATTCCTCTTCCCCACAAGGCATCGGCCATGGCCTCTTTGCCCGCTTGAGCATAGGGGAGTTCACGTCCGAGCACTTCCTCTTCAGACCAGCCGAAGCGGCATGTTGCCGCTTGATTCCAACTGAGGACTCGCCCTTCTCGGTCGAGGCTGACAAGTGGGAGCGCCGACTCATTCACGAGGGTACGGAGTAGCCGAGAGGTTTCCTGAAGCTGTTTTTCAGTCCGCTTTCGTTCCGTGATATCTTCGCAGACCACTAGCACGAGGATCATCCCCGTGTGGTCGTGAACAGCTCTCGCTCGCTCCTTCACCCATAACCGGGTTCCATCTTTTCGGATCTTTTGAGTTTCCCATTCCAACAGCGTGTACGGGCTGGCTACGCAGGCCGTAAGCCGTTCCAACACGGTGTGGTGATCACTCAAATGGAACACCTGCACAATCGATTGACCGATAAGGTCCTCTTCTTGGTACCCGAGTTGCTCCGCTCCAAAACGATTCACCGACAACACGATTCCGTCGGAGGCGAGGGTGAAATACATGAAGGGATTGTGTTCATAGAGGGAGTGATACCGCTGTTCACTTGCCTTGAGCGCTGACTCCGCCTGCTGCCTCCGCGCAACTTCTTGTGTGAGCTCAATGACGGCCCGTTCGAGTCCTGTGGTTCGCTCGCGTACTTGGGCTTCGAGCGTGTCGTGCATGGCTTGCTGAGCCAGCTCTGATTGCTTACGCGTAGTGATATCTTCCACGGTGCCAACCATGCCCGAAAGCGATCCATTTTCTCTACAAAGGGCGCGGCCGCGGCATGCCACCCATCGGGTATCCCCGTGTGGAGTGATAATACGGTGTTCAATAAGGTAGAAAGTCCGCTCGTCGATGGCCGTCGCGATGGCAGTACTGAGCCGTTGACGATCGTCGGCATGGACGAGGCCAAAGAACCCCTCATATGTCCCATCGAATGATCCTGGAAGAAGGCCAAAGATCTGTTCTGTTTCCACCGACCAGCTGACACGATTCGTATCGGCTTCCCACGTCCAAGTTCCCACTTGGGCTGCCTCAAGCGCAGAAGCTTGTGCGAGTCGACGGTCCCGTTTGGAGTGAGCCAAGGCCTCCTGTAGCTCACGCACCTGCTGCCGCAAATGGGTCAGCTCAGCGGATAGGGCGCCGTCGATAGTCGACGGAGAATTCATGTGGCATGGACCCCTGTGTTAGGCCTGATGAAACAGTGGAACCAGCCCATTCTCTCGTACAGGCTGGCCACTACTTAGGACGGCAATCAGGGAAATAACACAGAGTCCAGTGATCCTACAATACTAGAGGCAGGTATCAGGACATACCAAAAGGAATGGCGATGGACGAGGGCGAGAGAAGTTTGAACGGCTTACAGCTTTGGACTCCTTGCAGGGGAAGGCACATGGCTTTCTTTCATGAACCAAGCAACGGCCTCTGTCCGGCGTTTCACATGCAGCTTATCGAAGATATTCGCCAGGTAGTTCTTTATCGTCTTGTCGCTCAAACGGAGATGCACGGCGATCTCTTTATTTGTCTTCCCTTCTGCCAACAGGGGGAGAATGAGACGCTCTTGAGGTGACAATCGAGTGACACCCTGGGGGTTCACGCCCAGGTGCGAACTGGTGCGAATCCAATGAAGCGCTCGTTGGGTCACTCGCGGATCGAGGTGGCCATGACCGGTGGCCACAGTGCGGATGGCACGTATGAGGTCATCCATTCGCACATCCTTGAGGACATAGCCATGGGCTCCGTTCTGGACGGCGGCCATCACTGTCGCGTCTTCGGCATAGCTGGTGAGGACAAGAATACGAAGCTTTGGCGCGACAGCCAGAAGCCGTCGGCAAGCCTCGGTGACGGTGGCATCAGGAAGTTTTACGTCCAGCAGCACCATGTGTGGGGTGAGGCGTTCAACGAGCGCGGCACCATCCGCGACAGTTCCAGCTTCGCCCACAATCGTCATATCCGGTTCAAGGTGAAGCAGCGCACGCAGTCCTCTACGCACCATCTCGTGGTCATCAATGAGAACGATACTGGTTTGTGGCTGTTTCATACGGGGGCCAAGAGGGGTTCCAATGAAAACTCAGCCGTTACTTGCGTGCCTCCCCCGGTTTTGGACTGAACCCGTAACGTCCCTCCGAGCTTTTTTGCCCGAGCTTCCATGTTGGTAAGCCCGTATCCGCGGGGCTGTCCCACGGCCATGGATAATCCAATGCCATCGTCCTGTATGCGGACGCGAATTCTCGTGTCTCTCATGCGAAGCGAGACTGTAGCTCGGGATGCATGGGCATGGCGGGCACAATTGCTAAGGGCCTCTCGTACGATATTCAGAATCTCCCGTTCCTCCTCTTTTGTGAGCATTTCAAGAGCGGTGCGCTGAAGATCCAACTTAACGCGCAGATGGCCTGTGTGCTCATGAGTCGTGCGCAACCTATTCAGCTCAGAAGATAGATCGAATTCCTGGACGGTGCCGGACTCCAATTCGAGAATCATCTCGCGGACTTCCTGGATCAGTTGATTGATTTGCTGGATCGTGATCTCGTCAGATTTTGTAGATTCGAACGTTTGAAGTTCATGAGACCGCCGTGATGTTTCAATGGTGAGCCCGATGGCATACAGAGATTGCAACACACTGTCATGAAGATCTCGGCCGATACGGGTGCGATCTTCTAGCAGTGTGTGAAGCCGTCGTTCAGTCGCGTTGTAGGCCATCGTGAGCTCGCCTGCACAAGGCCCCACATGATGTGCGCTGAAGGATTCTCGCGGTGGCTGCATCGGCTGGCGGAATAATAATGCCGGGGTTGCGCCAAGTCCTCCTTCCAACAATTGGAACCGCGTTCTACCGTCCATCACGTTCTTTTCTCCTTTCCTGTTTCTTTACTCTGAAGCCAAGCAATTACGGGGCAATGGATTCTATAAAACACTTGTATGTTAATACCCCCATGGAAATCACCTGGCGGATACGCCAGGTAGCACTGCACAGCGTACGCCAACGCTTTTACGTCAGAACGATCAAGAAATCACCTGGCGGATACGCCAGGTAACACCATACTCTGTAGAGAGAACGTCCATTCTACGGATAATAAGTCAACACGGTACCATTCCGGCTTCACCGTTTAGACCAAGCGAATAGTACGTCCCTCTCCATCCAAAACAGCTCGGCGGAAGTTGATGGTCCATCCTCCTTTCCCGCTTGCTCCCCTTAACAGGTTGTTTTTTTTGGGGGCTGGCCATTAGCAGGCCGAGGTTTCTGATGAGGACCCGCAGTGCGGATTTCCATACGGGGCCAAACCTGGAGGCATCTATGCGTGCAGTCAGACCTCAATGCCATGACTCGTGACCGTGCAGCCAAAGGGGGGCCCATATAAGCAGCCTTCTAGGGCCGAACCGTTCTTGGCCCCAGGGGAAAATACCAATTATTGTAGATGGTAATAGCTAGGCAATCGTCAGCCTAGGGAAGCACCTGGCTGATACGCCAGGTGACGCACTAGACACAAATTTGAAGCGATCCGCCTCTCAATTGTAAGTAATCGATCGTAAGTTGATCCCATAACGAGGCCCCAAGTCGTCCCCAAATCGGGTCAAATCGCCACTAGCCTAAAAGGAGGCAGCCATGCAAGTAACAGCAGTCAGAGAGGGGAGAGGAGTTGAGTTCTACGAAGGAGAGTTTCTCGTCAAGACGCTCGAAACAAAGGAGGACCTGACTCAGGCTTATCAATTGCGGCATCGAGTATTTGCTGAACGGCTGAAGTGGGTCCCTGAACGGGCAGATCGCCTCGAAGCCGATCTGTATGATGCGTGGAGTTCCTCGATTGGCGTATTCGCCGACGACACGAAGTTGCTGGGATTGGTCCGCATGACCCATGCGCCGGTCCCTTTCATGCTGGAGAGTGAGTTCAGTGCTTGCCTCGTCGGGAGTCATCGCGTCCGGAAGGAAACCGATACGGCGGAGATTACGCGGCTGGCCGTTGACCCGGCGATCGTTGATCGTGGCCTTTCCGCAAAGCTGATGAAGACGATCTTCAAAGGGATGTATCTATGGTGTCTTCTTCATGAAGTCCGCTACACCTATATGGTGGTGGAACACAGACTGCTGCGGGTTGTTCAGCGTATGGGATGGCCATGCCATGCCATAGGGGCGCCTGTTGCGTTACCACCGGCTGAAGTACTCTCTATCGTAGGGTTACTCGATCTGGAAGAGTTTCGCCACCAAGCCCTGATGCATCGTCCTGCTATGCTGGATTGGCTGACAACAACGACTCCCGTCCTCGGCCAAGAGCAACTACAACCTCCACGCGAGAGCCAAGAGAACGATATGGTGGAGTATGCTGAATTGGCAGAAGATCGACACCTTGTACGTGCCGCGTAGCCGCTGTTGCACACCGGCAGCGGGCGTCCTAGAGCGGGGCCTGCACTGGGTACATGAGGTGCAGGCCTACATGGCGGATGGCAAGCCGTGGAGTGCCGGGAGACCGTGTTCGATGGCGGTTGCAACGGCCTGAGAACGGGAAGTCACCTCTAGCTTGGCAAAGATGCTCTCGATGTGGAATCGTACGGTTCGTTCACTGACCCCGAGGATCTTCCCAATCTCCCAATTGGTTTTTCCGTTCTTCATCCAATTGAGGATCGTGACTTCTCGAGAGGACAGCTCCTTGACGCATCGATCTGTTTGCGGGGCGGTCCTTGATGCGGTCCGCAGAAGGGCCATGTGAATGTAGTACCCTAGGTATTCAACGAGTGGAACCAGTCGTTTTGCATCGATTATTTCTTCGCTCGCGAAGGAACAAAATGTGGCAACTCCGCATGCCTCATCAACAGAACCTGTGGTGATCCCATCGCAGAGACCGAATTGGCCCGCGGCAGCGATAAACTCTCGTTCCTTCTCTGAGGACATGTTTTGATAAATCTCTTGCCAATGCTGAGTGCCTGGGGATTTCAGGGCTGATGTGAATACCGGATCGATGTCAGCAAACCCGTTTTTCCAGTACATATATAACCATTCATCCGGATAATTGGCATTGATGACATTCCCGAATCCGGCAAATGTCTGCCCCGGTCCGAGGCGGACAAGACCCCCTAAGGCTTTCGTGAATGAGAAATGGTTCTGGAATCGAACGAGTACATCTCGTATATGATCGGGAGTCTCCGCCTGCATCACATAATGGAGAATTTCGATGAAGCTCTGGCATTCGGATTTAGAAAGGGCATCGAAAGTGTTGCGTGGAAAGGTTTGCGTGGCTAGTGCATGTGCCATGGATGAACCTCCTAGGCTGATAAGGGTAACTACTCTACCATACAAGCTCGCGAAAACAACAGAAAAAATGGCAGGGGCTTTTATTGTATGCGCTAGGGCCGATTGTCTCTATGCGGTCTGTTCATCGACAATTTACGCTTCTCCGAAAGGATGCATTTGCTGAGTGATAGGGAGGGCGATTGCACTGACCGCAACACCTTAGAAGCAGTGTAGCCGAACATCAGGGTCATGAGGCAGGGTCATGAGGCCAACATCGTGCATGGGTTGGATAGCTGCAGTACTTACCCTTTTAGGTCTTCTCTTATGGCAGACGGCTGCGGGTGCTCAGGCCCTTCGCTTTCAACCTCAGGGAGCACGAGCAGTCGGACAGGGCAATGCATTCGCCGCACAAGCCGATGATCCGTCGGCCATCCAGTACAACCCGGCTGGGTTGACTCAAGTAGAAGGTATCCAAAGTGTGCTGGGGACCAATTTGCTGGGGGGATCGGTTAAGTACAAGAGCCCGACGGGAGTAGATAGTCGTGGCGATTTCAATGGCAGCGTAAACTGGCCCCCTCCCAGTAATTTCTATCTTAGTGCCAATCTTGCAACCGTTGGATTGCCGCTCCTGTCTTCGGTGACCGCCGGGATCGGGCTCGCATCACCGTTCGGTCTCAATACACGCTATCCACTCGATGGTCCTTTCAGGACGGCGGTGACGTCGGCGGCACTTCCGTTACTCGCCATCCAGCCAACGATTGCCTATAAAATTAACGATCAGCTTTCTGTAGGTGTGAGCGCCGATATTTATACCTTCGCCAGCTTTCTTGGCGAAGGGCATGTGGAGCAGAAACAGGTGAGTGCTGGCACCCTTGGAATCCCAGCGGGGGCGCCCATTGAACTGAATGGTACAGGGACTGGAGCGGGCGTGACGGCCAGCATGCTTTATGCTCCCTTGAGAAATGAAGCCGGTAAACCGATTGTCTCGATCGGGTTGGTCTATCGCAGTCAAGCAGTATTGCCGTTGAAGGGGGTGTTGCTCGTCAACGGGGCAAAGGTGGCCGATGCCTCCACCGATCTTGTGCTGCCGCAAAAGTTTACGGGAGCCGTCGCTATCTGGCCGGTGCGTACCAGCGAGAGGGAGTGGAAGGTGGAGCTTGATGTCGAGTATGTAGGCTGGAGTTTGAATAAACATCTGGATGTCCGTCTTTCGAACGGGGCGGCGATTCCCCAGCCTCAACAGTGGAAGAATGTTACGGTGATTGCAGTGGGGACCGAGTATAAGTGGCTCAACCCACGCTGGATGCCGTACTGGGAGATTGCCGCTCGGTCCGGCTACACGTACACGGAAGATCCCGTTCCCGATCGGACCTTTAATCCTGGCATCATTTCTTTACCCGCTCATACCCTGTCCCTTGGCGTGGGATTTCTCTGTAAGGGGGCAGGACGATTTCTTGGGCTGATCCCTTGCAGTGGAGAGTCGGCTTTGTGGCCCAAAGGCATTGGGCTCGACCTTGCCTATCAGGAATGGTTTTATGAGTCCCGCACGGTGGTCGGCAATCTCAACCCGACGGTCGACGGGACCTATCATGCCTTCGTGCATTTAGGGACCTTCAGCCTGCGATATCTGTTCTAGGCCAATCGCACTATTGGGAGAGGGTCTTGCGAAGATTCATGATGGTTTCCGCGCTGAGTCCGGCGTCCTGTAGCGCGTCGTCACTAGCTGAACTCAGCTTGTCTAGACTGCCGAACCGGCTCAGGAGTCGATTACGCCTAATCTCTCCGATTCCGATGACCTGATCCAGTTTTGAGGCGATCAGCGATTGACCACGAAGCTTTCGATGGAACGTAATCGCAAAACGATGGGCTTCATCGCGGATGTGCTGCAACAGGTGAGTGGCTGGAGCGGTGGCTGTGAGCGAGATCGGGTTTTTTCTTCCAGCAAGAAAGACCCGTTCCTCCTTCTCTCCTCGGGCCTTGGCCAAACCAAGAATCGGGAGATCCTGTTGCCCAACTTCCTTCAGCCCCTCAATGGCTGCGGCCAGTTGCCCGAGGCCTCCATCGATTAAGACTAAATCCGGCCGAGCCAAGTCCTCCGTGGTTCGATGTGGCTCACAATTGGCCCCTCCGTAACGACGCGTGACGACCTCCTTCATACTGGCGAAGTCATTGGCCCCCTGGACCGTCTGAATTTTGAACCGACGGTAGTCCGACTTTTTCATTTCTCCGGCTTCCCACACGACCATCGAAGCGACAGATTGGTTTCCCATCGTATTGGAGATGTCGAATCCTTCAATCCGACGAGGAGGGTGATCGAGACGGAGCAACCGCTTGAGCTCGTCACAGGCTTGCCGCCCGAGCTCTTCATCGCGCAGATGATCTGCGACGGCCGACGCCGCATTTTCTTCAGCCAGCAGGACCAATTCATGCTTTGCACCGCGTACGGGTGCCAGGACGCGGACGGCCTCTCCACGTTTATCCGACAACCATTGTTCGATCAGCGCGATGTCCTCCAAGTCGGCCGGGACCAGGACTTCTCGAGGAGGCTGGCCATCTTTGTTGTAAAATTGCTCGATCGCCGATCGGATGAGTTCGTGATCCGAGGCATCCGCCGATTGGGGCCAGAAGAAATCCTTCCGTCCGATCAGCAATCCTCCCCGCACGAACAGGATCTGGAGGTCCACGGCGGCTCCTCGCCGCGCAAGCCCAAGCACGTCCTGATCGGTGGCGGAGGTCTGTGTAATCCGCTGTTTCTCCAGCATCCGTTCGATCTTGAAGAGGCGATCTCGCAATCGCGCCGCTTCCTCAAACTCTTCCCGTTCAGCCGCCCGTTCCATCTTCGCGCGAAGGTCGTCGAGCAGCTCATGGTCACGCCCCTCCAGGAATTGGCGAACCTGTTTGACGATCTGATGGTACTCGTCCCTCGATTGGTTACCCGTGCAGGGGGCCATGCAGCGCTTGATTTCAAACTCAAGACAGGCCCG
Organism: Nitrospira sp.; assembly: GCA_029881435.1. GTDB lineage: Bacteria > Nitrospirota > Nitrospiria > Nitrospirales > Nitrospiraceae > Nitrospira_D. Next base: position 53,194 of record JAOUMR010000001.1, on the reverse strand, counting down.
TTCGGCAGTCCCGTTGATGTCGATGGTGCAGGTGGCTAGGGGGAAGACATGTTTGATCACTTTCAACGTCTCGCGCAGGGCGTTCGCCGGCGTATACGGGCCGTAGTACAGAGCGCCATCTTTTTGGACGCGACGGACGATGGAAAGCCGTGGAAAATCTTCCTTGATCGGCAGTCGTACATAGGGGTATTGCTTGTCATCCCTCAACAAGATGTTGAAGCGTGGTTTGTGGCGTTTGACCAGGTTGCTCTCCAGTATCAGCGCTTCGAGCTCGGACCTGGTTACCATTGTCTCTAGGTCGGTTACCTGGCCGACGAGCAGGTTGGTCTTAGCGGTTTGGTCTGTGCCTTTCTGGAAGTAGGATCGGATACGATCAGCCAGTACAGCCGCTTTTCCGATGTAGAGAATCTCCCCCTGCGAGTTCTTGAACAAGTACACACCGGGAGTATGGGGAAGATGGTCTAGCTTGGAACGAAGCGTGTCAGGAGTCATGCGTCAACCGTCGTTCGCTACGCATAAAGATAGCAGGAGTAGGCACAACCCTTCTTCCAGTTAACGAATCACAGATGGCGACCGGCGAAGTTCTACTTCAGCCCACGGACGAATGATAGGCTTAATGCACCACGGGCGACTTCAGCTACCGGCCCTTTCATAGTCAGGCTGAAGTCGTGACCCACGCGGATGCTCAAGACACCACCCGGCATCTTCACGGTGACTGGACTCTTGACCAATCCTAAACGCACTGCAGCGCTGGCTGTTGCGCAAGAGGATGAGCCGGAGGCCTGCGTCTCTCCAGCGCCTCGTTCCCAAATCAAGATGAAGATTTCCTTCGGCCCGGTTGGGACAGCCAGTTGCACGTTAGTTCGCTTCGGAAACAGGGCATGGTTCTCTAAGGCCGGGCCCAGCGTCAACAGTTCTTCCCGCGACCAGGACTTGCCGGCCGGTCGAAAGACCACGCAGTGAGGATTGCCGACACTCACGCCGGTGAAAATCAGCGAATGTCCCGCAGCATCAATGGGCTGCTGAATCAACTCCGGCACCTCAAGCGAACAGGGGAGCGACTCTGGAGCGAATGTAGCCTGCCCCATCTCGACCGTAACGGTGCTGGCGTCCCCATGTCGGTCCACATGTAGATCGATGGTGACCAATCCGCCCTTTGTCTCAACCGTGAAATGCTTCTTTTTCGTTCTGCCTGTGGCGTGGAGATACCGGGCAAAGATTCGAAGCCCATTTCCTGATTTTTCCGCCTCACTGCCGTCCGGGTTGAAGATGCGCAGGCCAAAATCGGCCTTCTTCGATGGGGCTAACGCTAAAATGCCGTCACTGCCTAGCCCCCAATTTCGGTCGCAAATCGACGTGATAGTCCTTGGTGTCAACTTAAAGGTCAGATCATCGGGATCCATCACGAGGTAGTCGTTGCCAAGCCCATGCCCGCGGAAAAATCCATTCTTCATTCTCTGCTCCTTCGTATCTCGTCGTTCGTGAAGCGTGAAGTGGAGGAACGATACTGTGGCGCCTCAGAATCGTCAATGGGGCGAAGAAGCCTACGATCGGAATCCCGTCAGGCCGTTTTCACGAGCATCGAACGACGAGCGACGCTTCACAGATTACACGATTTTCACGCCTGCTGGCCGTTCGATTAACTCAATCTCGTAGCCGTCCGGCGCATCGATGAAGATGAATCGGCTCCCGGAAGAAGTCTTCGTCGGGCCATCCGTGATCGTAACCCCTTGAGCAGTGAGTGCCGCGATCGTCTCGTCGAGACGTTCAACTTGGAAAGCCAGATGGACGAGATCCTCTTGGACCTTGACCGGTCCGCTGGGAGGGAAACTGGTCAGTTCGATAAGTTCGTCGCTATTGGGAACTTTGAGGAACGCCAGCTGCGACCCGCGCGGCGAAGTCTTTCTTTCGATAACTTCCAGCCCCAGCACGGTCGTGTAGAACCGGATAGTCTCGTCTAAATCGCTGACTCGCATTCTCGTATGGAGCAGCTTTTTGACCTTCATAATAGCCTTCCTACCACCATGATTCGGTACACGTCAACTCAAGGGACGACCGCGTACGGCCAGGTGGTTCTATTCATATCTACCTGTCGACGATTTATTTCGAGGCTCTGGCCGGTCCCGCCGTCTTTCGTAGAAGTATTTCAGCGCTGTCAGGGATTAGGAAGTTAGGCATAGGGCCGATTTCTTGATAGCCGTGTTTCTTGTAGAAGGCCCTCGCGGACTCGTTGAAATCCGATACACAGGCAAAGAGGTTCTTGGTTCGCTCGAACACGAGCTGTTCGATATGCTTTAAGAGCCGACTACCAACTCCCTTGTGACGAACCCATTCGGCCACAGCCAAGAGTTCTAGGTAGTCGCCCAGAAGAAACTTCTGTTTTACGATGGCTACCCCTGCTACTTGTCCATCAAGTTCGGCTACATAGCAGTCACGACCTTGAGGGGTCGGACAAAAGATGCGGCTCCAATCGTTCACTGTGAACCCGAGCGTTTTCCAAGGGTTTGATTCACCGAGCAGCTGAATGACCGTGGCGCGATCGTCCGGATGCATGGTTCTGATACGTGAATCAGTCATGGGCTTGGGGGCCTACCATTCAACAGCGCGCTGATCGTGAGAGGCTTGAGGCCTCACAGGGCAGAGATCGAATGTCAATGCGACACCGGAACAGGTTGGTGGGCCGGACGTGATGACTTGAACAGCACTGTCTACGGCAAGGAACAGCCACGAACTCCCAGTCAAGAGGATCCCAAGCAAGTATCGTTGCATACGAGTGAGTATACCTGATCCGGCGAGGTTGAATTGACCCTCTGAGTATACAGCTGTTACGGTGTTCCCCATGCACATGCCGTCCTGGAAAATTGGGCGGGCGTTGGGAATTCCGATTCGCGTCCATGCATCCTGGTTTCTGGTCTTTTTCCTGGCAACATGGAGCCTCTCGACGGGTTACCTGCCGGATAGTTTGCCTGGCCTCTCACCTGAGCGCTATTGGGCCATGGGCGCCATCGCAGCGATTCTCTTGTTTTGCTCTGTGTTGTTGCACGAACTTGGGCACTCCTATGTGGCGCTCTACTACCGTATCCCGATTGAGCAGATCACTTTGTTCATTTTCGGAGGAGTGGCGCATATGCGCAGGGAAGCGCCGTCACCAAAGGCGGAGTTTCTCATCGCCGTCGCCGGACCGGCCGTGAGTTTCGTGATCGGTGGGATCTGTTTTCTGCTCGTGGTACTGGCTGAAGCCGTTCAACGGCAACAGGGGCTACAGGGAGTGATCATGCTCGGAGTCTTGTTGGGCATGGTCAATATTCAGCTCGGGCTTTTCAACTTGATCCCTGGTTTTCCACTCGATGGCGGACGAGTGCTGCGTGCTGGATTGTGGGCATGGGGAAAGGACTTTTATCGGGCCACGAGGCAAGCCGCGGTGGTTGGACTGGCGTTTGGGGCGATCTTCGGTCTTGTCGGCCTTCTCGTCGTCTATGGGGCCGCCAGCGGGGAGCTACCTGCCTCCATGATGTCGAACGGAGGATGGGTCGTCTTTATCGGGATGTTTCTCTTCGCTGCCGCACTGGCCAGTCGACGCCAAGCCGTGCTGCGGCAGTCCTTAGCGACGATCCCTATTCGAGACATGATGGTGACGACCGTGGTCTCGATCCCTGCGCAGTGCACGCTTCATGTAGCGGTGAATCAGTACTTCCAGGCCTATGGCTACGGAGGGTTTCCAGTCGTGGAAGATCGGCGGTTGGTAGGGCTTGTGACAGTCGTTGAGGTACAGAGTGTGGCTTCGGCACTCTGGGCGTGGCGTCAAGTTGAGCAAGTGATGCGCCCTGTTTCAGAGTCATTGGTGATCACACCGGAGGTTCCGGTGATTCATGCCATGGAGCGAATGGCTCGCGGAGGATGGGATCGATTGGTGGTCATGCAAGACGGAGAGATTGTGGGCCTCGTGACACAGTCGGCCATTGTGCATGTTCTGCAATTACGTCGCGCGTAAGGCCGTGAGGAGGTAAGCAACCCACAGAAACTTCCGGCAGGTCCTCCTTGTTTCCACCTCGCGGGTCAATGCTTTCCTGCTCAGCCGCGTTTCCTCCCACGTTGTGCTTATGAGATCTGATCGGCCGAAGTTGATCGCGAAATGCGGGCAAGTTGTTGAAGCTTGTGCGCGATAACCCCACCGAATAGTAGGAGCCCCGCTGAATAATAGACCCACAGGAGTAAGAGCACGACTTCCAGTAACGATCCATAGAGCCGTACGTAAACGGTGGCATAACTGCCATAACTGAGGAATAAGACCTTTGTGGAGACCCAGAGTACGCCAAACGTCAGCGCGCCGGCCATGGCGTCTCTCCATCGTGGGCTGCGTCGAGGAACCAGGCGATACAACAGGCTCACTGCCAGGAATGCGAGCGCAAAGGGAAGGGTGTATGTCAGATGAAAATCGTGTGCGGCTAGGGCGACAAGATCGAGTCCCCAGAGTCGAGGGGCATAGGTAGTTAAGAATGTGATGGCTTGTGTCGCGACATAGGAAATGAAAAGAAGGAGACCGGTGGACCCTAAGAGGGCGATGGAGACCGCGGTGGAAATCAAGGGATGCCGCTTCTGGGCGCTCTTAAAAACCACGTTGAGCGCGTAGTCGAGTTCGTAGAAGACGAGGCCACCAAACCAGAAGAAAGAGAGAAATACGAGCCAGCGCACGCTTTCCAAGACACTGATCCGATGGAGCTCTTCGGCCAGGCGTTCGCCAAGTGAGGGGAGGAAGCCTTTGAGGAAGCTCAGCATGAACTGTTCACCGATGATATCTTGGCTTACAAGAAAACTGATGCCGTAGAGGAGAAGAAAGACAAGTGGAAAGAGTGAAAGCAGCGAGAAAAAGGCTAGGGCTGCTGCCAAGCTGGGACAACCCTGCCGCAGGAAAGCTCTCAACGCGTCAAGGAGAAAGCGGAGGACACTCATGATGCCCCGCACAGAGATCGTTAAAAGGATACGACGGCTTATTTTAGTATCAACACGGCCTGCATGGCGAAGCTCACGAGCGGGTTGGGGTAGACCCCGAAGATGACGACCCCGGCGACCGTACAGGCGAGCACGATGGAGAGAGTCGGAGACATGACCAAATGAGGAGCGGTGTCTGAATGATCGATCGGCTCCCGCATGTACATGACCATGACGAGTCGCAGGTAGAAGTAGGCTGAAATGGCGGCAAAGATCAGACCAAGCGCCGCCAACCACGTCATGCCGGCTTCCACCGCTGACTTAAAGATATACAATTTCCCGACAAAGCCGGCAGTCGGAGGAATTCCTGCCAGTGAAACCATAAAGATCAGCATTAAGAGTGCAGCCAGAGGGTGGCGTTTCGACAGACCAGTAAAGTCTTCGATCTCTTCTCCTTCGATGTCGCCTTTGCGGAGCATCGCCACGATCGCAAACGCTCCGAAGGTCATGAAGGTATACAGCGCCAGATAGAGTAAGACGCTGGCGATCCCGGAAGAACCCTCCATCCGACCGGCGGCCACGACTCCGATCAAGGCATAGCCCGCATGGGCGATGCTTGAGTAGGCCAGCATGCGCTTGACGTTCGTTTGGACCAGCGCAACGATGTTACCGATCAAGAGCGTGGCGATGCAGAGCAAGAGAAAGATCGCGGACCAGTTCGCTTTGAGCCCCCCCAGGCCCTCAATAAATACCCTCAGAAAAGCGCCGAAGCTGGCGGCTTTAGAGGCCACCGCCATAAAAGCCGTCACGGAGGTCGGGGCACCCTGGTAGACATCGGGGGTCCACATGTGGAACGGAACAACGGCGAGCTTGAAGCCAAACCCAACCGCGAGCAAGATCGTGGAGAGCAACAGTAATGGATCACTCAATCCTTGGCTTGCGATCGCCGTGGCGATTTCCGGCAGCCTTGTACTACCGGTCGCTCCATACAGAAGCGATATGCCATAGAGGAGAATGCCGGATGAGAATGCGCCCAAGACGAAGTACTTTGCGGAGGCCTCGAGGGAACGCGGCTCTGCGCGCTTGAGTCCCGCCAACACGTACAGCGAGAGGGACATGAGCTCGGTGCCGAGATAGATCGTCAACAGATCGTCCGCCGACACCATCACCATCATCCCGGCGAGCGCGAGCAGAACGAAACCATAATATTCGCCGAAATACAGCCGTTCTTCCTTGAGGTATGAATAGGAAAGAAGGATGGTAAGGCCGGTGACGAAGTACAGGAGCAATTTCCAGAAGGCGCCATAGGCATCGATGATGACGAGACCGCTAAAGATCGCGGTCGGACCGCTCACCTGGGACGCCGTCACTCCCATGCATATGGCGAGGGTTCCAAGACTGAACCACACCAAGACGTCCTTGCGAGGCCCACGCAGTACAGGGTCAAGCACAAGCACGACGCAGGCCGCTGTGATGACGAGCAATTCCGGTAAAATGAGGAAAAGGTCGCCCACAGCGAAAGTCATGGCCGGCGTTCCTTTGTCGCGATATCGCTGAAACGTGGAGTGTGTGGGCCCTCTCGTGAGATCGTGAGGTCGACATTCGTGGTGAGCCCCTGTTGAGTGGAGGGCGGAACCTGCTGGTTCAGCGCTGAACTCTCTTCCTGGGGAAGCGGAATGACACGTGCGATAACTTTCTCCACGCTCATGTGCATGCGAGTCAACACGGGATTAGGAAACAGGCCAATCAAGAAAATCAGCACTGCCAGCGGCACGAGAGTCACCATTTCACGAAGGTTGAGGTCACGAAGTTTCGGAAGTACATGCGCGGCGGGGACGCCGAAGGCAACCCGCTGAATCATCCAGAGTAGGTAGGCAGCGGCCAGGATAATACCCAATGACGCAAACGCTGCGGCGATCTTGCTCCAGAGGAACGTGCCTACGAGTACCATGAACTCACCCACGAAACTGTTGGTGCCGGGAAGTCCAAGCGAAGACAGCGCAAAAATGACGAGGAGTGTGGCATAGCGAGGCATCGGCTTCGTGAGACCGATATTGTCGGTGATCTGTCGGCTGTGCGTTCGTTCGTAGATCATTCCGACGCAGAGAAAGAGCCCACCCGTGGTGATGCCGTGGTTCACCATCTGCATGACGGCGCCTTCAATCCCCTGAATATTGAACATGAAGAGGCCGAGCGTTACGAACCCCATATGGCTCACGCTGGAGTAGGCGATGAGTTTCTTAAGATCGGCCTGGGCTAAGGCCATGTAGGCGCCGTAGATAATGGCCACAATCGAGAGCACCACCATCAACGGAGTGAACAGCCGTGATGCATCTGGCAACATGGGAAGACTAAAGCGTAAAAAACCATAGGTCCCCATTTTGAGTAGGACGCTGGCGAGAATCACGCTGCCGGCTGTGGGAGCTTCTACATGTGCGTCTGGCAGCCAGGTGTGGAAGGGGAACATAGGAACCTTGACGGCGAACGCCGCGAAAAATGCGAAGAAGAGCCAGATCTGAAGCGCCACTCCGTAGCTTCTCTGGCTCAGTTGAAGAATGTCGAAGGTGTGGCCACCCTGGAAATATAGGACCAGGATTCCGACCAGCAGCAAGACGCTGCCGGCGAGGGTGTAGAGAAAGAATTTAATTGCGGCGTAGAGGCGATTCGGCCCGCCCCAGACTCCGATCAGGAGGTACATCGGGATCAGCATCGCTTCCCAAAACACGTAGAAGAGTACGAAATCCAGCGCGCAGAACACTCCGATCATCGCACTTTCCATGATCAACAGCATGGCCATGAAGCTCCGAACCTTCGTTTCTATGGCGTGCCAGGAGATCAAGACGCAGAGCGGCATCAGGACCGTCGTCATGATAATCAGAGGCAAGCTGATACCGTCGAGACCAAGCTTGTAATTGATTGAGAGTGTGGGGATCCATCTGGCCGATTCTACGAATTGCATCTGACCGGAGGATGCATCGAAGAGCCACCAGAGAGGGAGCGAGATCAGTAAGTCGGCAACGGTCATACCTAGGGCGACCAGTCTGACAGAGGCGTCCTTGACGGCAAAGAGGACCACTGCTCCAATCAAGGGCAGAAAGATCAATACCGTAAGCCAAGGAAAGCCAGTCATCAGCACTCCAAATCTGCAAATGCGAATCCCAGAATACGAGATTTCCAATGGATCATGCTGAGTTTGCCAGGGTTCGTTCCATACGTAGTCATCAAAGAAGTAGATACGCCGTTAACACGACGATACCCAGGGCCATGGCCAGGGCATAGTGTTGGGTTTGGCCGCTCTGGATGAGCCGCAACAACCATCCTCCCCACGCGATGGCCCGTGCGATTCCATTAACAGCTCCATCGATCACCTCGACATCGACTCGTTTCCAAAGTTCTGAGGCTGTCTTCAACGTTGGTCGCACGAAAAGATAGTCATACAGTTCATCGACATACCACTTATTCAACGAGGCTTGGTAGAGGACCTTCCATCGCGTAGCGAGGCGCTCAGGTAGATCAGGATTCAGCACGTAGACATAGTAGGCCGATGCGATGCCGAGTAACCCCATCGCCGTAGCGGCAAGCATAATCATGAGCGCGTCGGAACCATGCTGCGTAGCGGTATCCTGTCCGGTAGAAAACACGGGCTCCAAAAATGACGGGATGCCGAGGTATCCCGTCAGTACGCTGAAGACTGCCAGTATAAGGAGCGGTGTGGTCATTGTTCGTGAAGGTTCCTGGATGTGCGTCGCATGGTGCGGTTCGACATGCGACGGCCCCCAAAATGTCGCGAACACCAGCCTAAAGCTATAGAAGGCGGTCAATAGCGCCGTCAACAGGCCTAAGATGCTCAGTACCTGCCCCAATGTTCCCGACGACCAGGCGGACACCAGAATATCATCCTTACTGAAAAATCCAGCCGTGAGTGGAAAGCCGGCAAGGGCCAGTGAACCCACCACAAACGTCCAATAGGTAATCGGGAGTTTATCTTTGAGACCACCCATATGCCGCATGTCCTGCTCATGGTGAAGGGCGATGATTACCGAGCCACAGCCAAGGAACAGCAAGGCTTTGAAGGCACCGTGGGTTAACAGATGGTACATGCCGGAAGCATACGCGCCGAGTCCACAGGCCATGATCATGTAGCCGAGCTGGCTCACGGTCGAATAGGCCACCACACGTTTGATGTCTGTTTGAGTCAGCGCAATCGTCGCGCCAAGAAGCATGGTCACAGCGCCGGTCACGGCGACGACGCTCATGGCGGTGGGGGACAAGTTATAGATGGGAGCAAGCCGTGCGACCATGAACACACCGGCTGTCACCATCGTGGCAGCGTGAATGAGAGCCGAAATCGGTGTGGGGCCTTCCATGGCATCAGGCAACCAGACGTGAAGAGGGACTTGTGCTGATTTCCCCACCGCGCCGGTGAACAGTAAGAGGGCGATGAGCGTGAATACGGACACGTCCCACACTCCTCCAAACGGACCGAGCAGATTCATCGTCAAGTCAGTTGCTTCATGGATGGCAGGGAAGATGTCGAGGTAGTTCAGTGATCCAAAATGGTACCAGACCAACAGCAGGCCCAGCATGAAGCCGAAATCGCCTACGCGATTCACGAGAAAGGCCTTGGTCGCCGCGGCGCAGGCCGACGCGCGCTCGTACCAATGTCCGATCAAGAGATAGGAGCACAGACCGACAGCTTCCCAAAATATGAAGAGCTGGAGCAAATTGTCGGCGAGCACAAGCATCAGCATGGAGAAGGTGAAGAGGGCAATATAACTGAAGAAACGGGCATAGCCTGAATCGCCGTGCATGTAACCGATCGTGTAAATGTGCACGAGCGAACTGACGCCGGTGACCAGTAACAACATGACGGCGGTGAGACGATCGATATGGAGGCCGATGTGAATATCGAGATCGCCCGAAGTGAGCCAGGTATAGAGTGGTACTGAAATAACGGAACCAGAGGCAACCTCAAAAAAAGCGGTCAGGGCGAGCGTGAGCGATAACAAGACTGCCGGGACTGCAACCAGGTGAGCCCGGTCCTTGATCCGGGATCCTCCTAATCCTAAGACAAGAAAGGCGGCCAGTGGAAGGAGTGGAATGAGTGCGTACAGCATGGTGAAGGTATCAATCGATGGCCGTCAGTCTCACAGAAGCCTCAAGAAGGACACTGAGGAGCTTAGCGTGTGAGGGGTGATGAGGCGTCACGGGTATGTTTACCACTTGAGTAGGTTGAACTCCTCGATATTGATCGTAGATCTAGATCGGTGCAAGGCGATGATGATGGCCAGACCGACCGCGACTTCTGCCGCTGCTACCGTCAAGGCAAAAAAAACGAACACCTGCCCGCCGAGATCCTGCAGGTGGTCGGAGAATGCGACGAAATTGATGTTGGTGGCGTTCAGCATCAACTCCACGGACAGCAGAATGGCGATGATGTTGCGCCGGATCAGCACGCCGACCACACCCGTCAGGAACACGATGGCGCTCAAAATTATGTAGTAGGAAACGGGGACTGTCATTGGGCACCTGGCACGCGGGTTACGTCCTTTGCCTCGTTCTCGCCGATGTCGCGTTTTGCAAGGAAGATGGCGCCAATCATGGCAACCAAGAGAATCAAGGATGCCACTTCAAATGGGAATAAATACGTCGAGAAGAGCGTCCGACCAATGGCCAATGTATTGTCTGCGGTGTGAGGCTCGACAGGAAGCGAGGCCGGTTGGCGATTGGCTGCACCCATGGTGCCTGAGAGTAGGACGAGAAATTCGATCGACAACGGAACGCAGACAAAGGCGACGACTCGCCATTGGCTGTGGTACCGATCGTCGCGGTTGACGTTGAGCAGCATGACGACAAATAGATACAGTACGAGGATAGCCCCGGCATAGACGATGACTTGCACGGCGGCAAGAAACTCGGCATGGAGCGTGATAAAGAGTCCTGCGACGTGAAAAAACATGATCAGGAGAGACAGCGCGCTGTAGACAGGATTCCTGAGTGCCACCACGAGAATGGAGGTGATGGTAATCATCCCGGCAAAATATCCAAAAAACAAGTGCGCCACGATACAGTCCCTGGATTAGCGGTCGATCGGACCAAACTCATGCCACGGTGTGGCCGTCATCGGCACCCCAATGCGTTCCATCCGGGTCAGTTCGGTTTGGGCGGAACGTGCTTGAAGGGCACGTTGAAGAACGCAACGTTCGGATGTTGAAGTTCCAAGCGTTTCTCACGGATCGGGAACGATCGGTCGCCGATCGCGAGGAGTTGCTGCTTATTCAAGTGGAGTTGCCGCTTGTCATACACCGCCCATTCAAATTCTCTCGTCATGCCCAAGGCGTCGACGGGACAGGCATCGACGCACATCCCGCAGAACAAACATCGGGTCATGTCCATATAATATTCTTTCGAGTAGCGCTTCGTCGGTTCGCCGGGCACCTCGGCGCTCACGACACGAATGACCCGTGAAGGACAGGCCGCTTCACAGAGGTCGCACCCCACGCACTTCTCAGTTCCATCGTCGTATCGGAGCAGGGCGAGCATGCCGCGATAGTTGTCCGGCAGTGTGCGTTTCTCATGAGGATATTGCAGTGTGACCGGTTGGTAGTTGAGCAAGTGCGACAAGGTCGCCTTCATGCCGACGAGGATCTCATAGAACGTAATGGTCTTCAGCCATTCGGAGAGGCGAAGACGTGTTGAGTGGGTGGGTGAGGCCATATCGGTTCGTGAGTTATTTCATTTGTTGAGAAACAAATACTGCGATTGATGTGGCGACAATGTTCGCCAATGCGATCGGCAGCAGTACTTTCCAGCCAAACTTCATCAGCTGATCGTATCGTAGTCTCGGTAAAGTGGCTCTGAGCCAGAAAAAGAGGAACAGAAATGAGTAGGTCTTGATGGCAAACCACATCGTGCTCTCGATCCAGGATAACGATGGTAGGCCGAGGAGCTCCAGAATCGTCCCTGGATACGGCGCCTGCCAGCCACCGAGAAATAGTGCGGCTGCCACACAGGACACCAACACCATGTTTGCGTATTCTGCGAGAAAGAAGAACGCGAATCGGAGACCACTGTATTCGGTAAAGAATCCGGCGACGAGTTCGCTTTCCGCCTCGGGCAAATCGAACGGAACGCGGTTCGTCTCGGCTACTGATGAGATCACATAGACGACAAAGGCGAAAATCTGAGGGGCCGGAAGGGCAAAAAGGTACCAGTTCCAAAACCATCCTGCTTGGGCATCGGTGATTTGTACGAGGCTGAGTGAGCCGGTGAGGATGACCACGCCGATAATGGACAGCCCGACGTTGAGCTCATAACTGATGATCTGTGCAGCCGAGCGCAACCCTCCGAGCAAGGAGTATTTGCTGTTGGATGCCCACCCTCCGAGGATGATGCCGTAGGCACCGATCGAGGCGAAGGCCAGGATGTACAGGATGCCGATGTTGATATCGCTGATCACGAAGGGTTTGACGGTGATGCCGCCGATCTCGAGCGTCCAGTTCGGACCCCAGGGAATGACCGCGAACCCAATGAATGCAGGAATCAAGCAAAGTATGGGCGCCATCGTGAACAGAAATTTATTAGCGCCGGCAGGGATGATGTCTTCCTTGAAGAAGAGTTTGATCGCATCCGCAAACGGCTGGAGAATGCCATAGGGTCCCACTTCCATTGGTCCCATGCGGTCCTGCATCCATCCCAACACTTTTCGCTCGGCCAAGGTGAGGAGCAGCACCGTGACAACGACGATGCCCATGACGGCGGCGATTTGGGTAAGAGATATGGCAAGACGCAATCCGAATTCACTCACGATAAGACTCCTGGATTAGCATAGTCATCAGCATGTAATCGCCTCGTCACGCAACCTTCATCATAGACACCGTTGCCGTCCGGAACGATGGCACGTGTGTAATTGGATCTATCGCACACTCGAACAGGCCGACGGCAGCCTGGCCGAAGTGATCCGGAAACCACGCCGTTCCTTGAGGCACCCGTTCCATGATCTTTACCTCGGTTGTCATCTCTCCGGAAGTACTGGAGAGGCGCACGCGATCTCCATCCATCAAGGCAAAGCGGGCGGCGTCAACCGGATTGATCCGGAGCCGGCCACTGCCTTCCAGCTGTAGCAGGCCTTTCGATCGTGTCGAAAGCTTTCCGGAGTGGAACAAGCTCTGTGCCATCTCCAACTGTAGGGTGCCGTCCGGTCTGGAATGCGGCGCCATGAGTCGGTAGCGCGTCGTGAGATCCGGCTCGTACCCCTCGCTGAGGTAACGGTCCATGGCGATAGGATCGACTTTAGGAGGCAACGGTGTCGGTCCAAACGATGTATAGCCGGAAATGGCACCTCGGATTTCCTTCAGGATGTCTTTGCTCTCTGCGTACTCCATCGGAATGCCTAACAGGATGGACAGAGCGGCAAACACCTCCCAATCGGGGCGGCTTTCTCCGATCGGCTCAATCGAAGGACGAACGGCTTGCACATGTCCTTCAGTATTTGTAAACGTTCCGGTCTTTTCCATCGAAGAAGCGGCAGGCAACACAACGTGGGCCAGGGCAGCCGTCTCAGTCAAAAACAGTTCCTGGCAGACGAGAAGATCCAACTTTCGTAACGAATCCTCTGCGCGTATCGGTGCGGGAAGACTGGCCACGGGATTCTCCCCCACAATGAACATCGCTTTAAGGGATCCTGCGTGGGCACGATGTACCATGTCGACGAGGGAGGCTCCGACGGCGAGCGGCAGGTCTGTCTTCCATAGCTGCATGAATCTCTCGCGGTCCGCAGCACTGTCGGCGAGACAGGGCCCCGGCAGGAACTCGGCAATGGCGCCCATTTCGACGGCACCTTGGTCATTGTTTTCCTCTGCCAGTGGGGCAAACCCGCAACCAGGCTGGTCCAATTTGCCTGTCAGAATAAGCAGATCGAGAAGGGTCAAGGAGGCGGCGTACCCGTGCTCCTTGCGTAGGAGCACTTGACCTGTCAGAGCAATCACTCGGCGTCCCGCGGCCAGGGCCTTGGCGGCTTGGATGAACGAATCAGGCTCGATGCCGCTGGCCCTCTGAAGATCTTGCCACGAGAACGCTCGCAGGGCGGTCGTGACGGCCTTCACATACGCGGGATATCGCTGTGAGATGTCCGGCGGGATCAGATTTTCCTCAAGGACGGCTTTCAAGAGACCAAGGATACCATTCTGCATCTCGCTGGGTGGGATGCGAAAATGATGATGGGAGAGATTGGCGATGTTACTCATCGTGTCGATGACGGGCTCCAGCGATTCAATTGTGATCAACGTTGCCCCGCGCTTTTTCACCGCTTCTTTGACTTTGAGTCCCGTGATGGGATTAGTCTCTGTGATGTTCGTGCCGACGAGTAGCAGCACATCGGCATCTAGGACGTCGTCGAAGGTGACGGTCCACCGATGCGTCCCCTGGACGAGTCGCATGGCCTGCAGACCATTGACGTGGCCGTACCGGGCGCTGCTGTCGATATTGTTGGTGCCGATGGCCCCGCGCATAAATTTCTGAAAGACGTACAATTCTTCGTTCGTACAACGGCCGGAGATCAATCCTCCGAAACCCTGGCCCCCATGCATGTCCTTAAGCTCGCTGACACGGCTGGCGACGTATTCGAGGGCTTCTTCCCATGTCGCTTGCACGAGTGCGCCGTTTCTCCGGATCAGCGGGTGGGTTAAGCGGTCGGGGTGGCTGGCCGCATGGAATCCAAAAAACCCACGCGCACAGAGGTCCCCATTATTTCGACCGGCTCCATGCGCGGAGTTTACCTCGATGAGTTCCTGGTCCTTCGTCTGGACGGTCATCTGACATCCGTCCCCGCAGTATCCGCAGATGGTGTCGGCTCGTTTCAACATCCAGGGCCGATACTCGTACATCGAGAGCCGGCTGGTAATCGCCCCGACCGGGCAGATTTGCACGCAGCCACCGCAGAATTCGCAATTCAGCGGATGTGGGCCGAAGTGCTTGATCTCGGTCATAGTCCCGCGGCCAACCGGTGCCAACGCCTTCACATCCATGACCTCGTCGCAGTAACGGACACAGCGGAGGCACTGCACGCAGCGATTCATTTGCGTCTCGATAAGTGGGCTGAAATAATCCTTTGGGAAGATGCGTTTGGTTTCTACGAACCGGCTGGTGGCTGTGTATTGATGGGAGAAATCTTGAAGATCGCATTTTCCCCCTTGATCGCAGACCGGGCAATCGAGTGGGTGATTGGCGAGGATGAACTCGAGCACCGAGCGATGGGCATCATTGACCACGGTCGTAGCGGTGCGCACGCTCATTCCTTCGTCGACCAGTGTGCTACAGGCGGTCTGGAGTTTGGGCATCTTTTCGATTTCGACCAGGCACATGCGGCAATTGGCATCCGGTTTGAGCTTCGGATGATAGCAGAAATGCGGAATCATGACGCCGACGCGACGTGCCGCTTCGATGACCAATGTCCCTTTTGGGACCTTGACCGTCATCCCATCGATCGTGAGGCGCACGGTTTTGGCAGTGGTAGTCATTGGGCAATGGTCAAACAGTCACTGGTCAACAGTCAATGGTCAAAAGTGGTAGATATTCTGAGTCTTGCATGATTGGCCAATGACGAATGACGTGATTTCAAGGCTTCGTTCCCACCGGCTCAAGTTTGATTAGATTGGCAGTCGCTGCTTCATTGATGAGGTCGACATACTCCTGCCGCCAATACTTCAGCGTGCTTTGGATCGGCGCAACTTCAGCGTCGCCGAAGGCACAGATTGTGCGGCCTGCGATGTTTTTACATAGATCCAGTAAGGTTTCAAGGTCCTCCATCCGACCACGTTTCGCCAAGATTCGACGGAGCGTCTGGACGAGCCAGGCGCTACCTTCTCGGCAGGGACTACATTTCCCGCAGGACTCATGGTAGAAAAATTCCATGAGTCTGAGTGCCGCCCAGACCATGCTCGTCCCTTCTTCCATCACAGTCACGCCGCCGGATCCCAGCATCGATCCTGCCGCGGCGACCGATTCGAAATCTAGCTTTACATCCAGATGCGCCGGCGTCAGAAACGGCGCTGAAGCTCCTCCGGGGATGAAGGCTTTGATCGGTTTATCTGAACGCATGCCCCCGGCATGTTCGTACACCAACTCGCGTACCGCCACGCCCATCGGGACTTCATAATTGCCCGGGCGTTTCACATGTCCGCTGACACAGAAGACTCTGGTGCCCGTGCTTTTGGGGGGCGAACCGATTGCGGCAAACCATTCAGGGCCTCGGCTTATGATGTGTGGCAGGTTGGCCAGCGTTTCGACATTGTTGACCACGGTCGGTTTATTATAGAGCCCATGCGTGGCTGGAAACGGGGGCTTAATGCGTGGAAGTCCTCGTTTACCTTCAAGCGATTCCAACAGCGCTGTTTCCTCACCGCAAATGTACGCGCCCGCCCCTCGATGCACCCAGACGTCCACGTGCAGACCTGTGCCGAGAATATTCTTCCCGATATAGCCGGCGGCTCGTGCTTCGCCGATGGCTTGTTCTAAAATCTTGGAACCCAAGACCATTTCGCCGCGGATATAGATGTAGGCGGTTTCCGCACCAATCGCATAGCAGGACAACACGATTCCTTCCAGCACTTGGTGAGGGTCGCGTTCCATCAATTGCCGGTCTTTGAACGTGCCGGGTTCGCTCTCGTCCGCGTTGCAACACAGGTAACGGGGGCCTTGATAATCTTTCGGTAGGAACCCCCACTTTACGCCGGTCGGGAAGCCTGCGCCGCCGCGTCCGCGCAAGCCTGATTTTCGAACCATGGCCGTGACATCTGCCGGAGCAATCTTGCCGAGCGTCTTGCGCAAGGCTTGATAGCCTCCCGTCTTTTCATAGTCCACCAGAGACCCCGTGTAGCCGGGCTCTGACATATTTTTGAGCAAGATCAGTTCGTGTCTAGGCATTGGTTTTCCACGCTGACAAGTGTCGGATTCATCCTGTCACTTTATCTGTAGACCTCAGCGGTTCGGGCCACATGAAGGGCCCGCTCTTGAGGGGACTGGTCCCCGTTGAGCGCAGATCGGATACAATGCGATCAAGTTTGTCCTCAGTCAGTTGCTCATAGTAGTCATCATTGACTTGCATCATTGGACCGGTCCCGCAAGCCGCCAAACACTCCACCACGCTGAGGCTAAACAGTCCATCTGCTGTGGTTTCGCCCGGCGCAATCCCCAGCTTCGCGTTGATCCACTCAATCAGCGTGTCTGACCCCACGAGGGCGCACATGAGAGATTTGCAGACCTGCAAGTGGAACTTCCCTACCGGCTTGAGATTAAACATGGTGTAGAAGGTGATCGTCTCGTACACCTGCGGAGGCGTGAGTCTGAGAAGCTGTGCGATTTCTTTCATGGCCGACTCTGTCACATAACCCTGATCACGTTGGGCGACGTAGAGAAGCGGGATCAAGGCAGACCGCTTGACCGGATAGCGCGATAAGATGTCGACGATTTCGTCTTTATATGTTTCTGAAAAAGTCATGCTTCCATAGCCCTGGTGCTGACAAGTGCGCAAGCTGACAAGTTCCGGATGTCGGCCCGTCGGCGCTCCTTCTTGTCAACCGCTCGTGTATCACCGGTCGCACTCTCCCATGACGACGTCATATGTGCCAAAAATCGTGATGATGTCGGAAATCAAGTAACCCCGAGCCATGTGGTCGAACGCGCCCATGTGGATGAAGGAAGGCGATCGGATCTTCAGTCGATAGGGGCGAGGGCTCCCGTCGCTGATGATAAAAAATCCCAATTCACCTTTCGGTGCTTCGGTCGCGCAATAGGTCTCGCCTTTCGGTGGTTTAAAGCCCTGCGTGAAGATGATGAAATGGTGAATCAAGCTCTCCATGTCACGCATCACTTGCTGCTTCGGCGGCGGAATGTATTGCGGCACATCAGCGATGATCTGTCCAGGTGGCAGCTGATCCAGACATTGTGCGATGATCCGTGCGCTCTGCCGCATCTCTTCAACACGAATCCAATAGCGATCATAGGTGTCGCCGTTCTTTCCGACCGGCACGTCCCAATCCACCTTATGGTAGACCCCATAGGGTTCGAGTTTACGCACGTCATACGCCACACCGGATCCCCGCAAGGTAGGACCGGTCATACCGAAATTGATCGCATCTTCCCCGGAGATCACTGCGACATGTTTCGTACGCCCTAGCCAAATCCGGTTGCCTGCGAGCAGCGAATCATATTCGTTGACCTTCTGGGGAAACGTGTCCAGGAAGGTCTTGAGGTCGGCCACTAACTCAGGAGTGAAGTCGCTGTCCACGCCGCCGATCCGGTAATAGTTCAATGTCAGTCTGGCCCCGCAAAGCTTTTCAAACATGTCGAGCAGCGTCTCGCGCTCGCGAAAGGTCCAAAAGAAAATAGTCATCGCCCCGATATCCAGAGCCTGAGCTCCCAGCCAGAACAGGTGTCCGAGGATTCGTTGCATCTCCGCGACGATGGTGCGGATATACTCGGCTCGTTCAGGCACCGTGATACCAAGCAGCTTTTCGACGGCTCGCACATAGGCGTAGTTGTTCGCCATGG
Source organism: Nitrospira sp. (assembly GCA_029881435.1). Lineage (GTDB taxonomy): Bacteria > Nitrospirota > Nitrospiria > Nitrospirales > Nitrospiraceae > Nitrospira_D. The sequence goes on along the minus strand of JAOUMR010000001.1, from coordinate 34,717 downwards.
CACAGACATAGTCGAGCCGGTCGGTATGTGGGATAATCTGCATGTAGGCAAGACCCTCGGCCAGTTTCTCGACCCCCCGGTGAAGGTACCCCAGATCAGGCGTGGCTTTGATAATCCGCTCTCCGTCCAATTCAAGAACAACTCGCACGACGCCATGTGTGCTTGGATGCTGTGGGCCCATGTTCAACAAGAGCTCTTCCCGTCTGTTCGATGAGGAGCCGTTCGGCTCGGAAAGAAATACTTTCTTTTCAGCCGCTGGGACCTCGCTTTCGATCTGCTCGATCGGCGGTTCGTCCAGGCGCGGGATAAAGTCGAATTGACTGCGCCACCCGCGACCTTCAGTCGGGAAATCCTTGCGCAGCGGGTAGCCTTCGGCATAGTCCTCCGGCAGGAGGATGCGGCGCAGATCCGGGTGGCCTGAGAATCGGATCCCCATCATGTCGTAGACTTCCCGCTCCAAGAATGTCGCCCCCCGCCACACGCTGGTGACCGAATCAAGGGTGGGGTTGTCTTCGGTAACCCTGGCCTTCAGGCGAATGCGCTTGCCGTGAGGAAGCGACAACAAGAAGTAGATAACTTCAAACCGTTGCTGATCAGTTGGATAGTCGGCGGAGCAGATATCGGTGATATGGTCAAAACTCGCTTCGGGAGCGTCATGCAGAAAACGAGCAACCTCTAAAATATGGGACGCCGCGACATGAACCGTCGTTTCAGATCGAGCCGTATCGACGTCGACGGCGAGCACTGCCTCCGGGAACGTATTCAGCAGAGTTTCAGTGAGAGATTGCATGTGATCGTCACTCATCAGCTGTCATCCGTTGTTCAGATCGGCTTCGCACATCTTTCATTGACTCTCGACCGTTGACGGGTCAGGCCTTACTTCACGAATACCCTCTCGCGTTGAATCTTTTCCTGCAATTTGAGGAGACCGTCCAGCAACGCTTCGGGTCTGGGTGGGCAACCGGGGACATAGACGTCGACTGGGATGATCTGATCCACCCCCTGAACGACTGCATAGCTGTTGTAATGATTGCCGGACGTCGCGCACGACCCCATGCAGATCACGTAGCGAGGTTCAGGCATCTGATCGTAGATCCGTCGAATGACCGGCGCCATTTTTCGAGAAACCGTTCCTGCGACAATCATGAGATCCGACTGCCGAGGCGATGCGCGGAAGACGCCGGCTCCGAAACGATCGAGATCATACCGGGAGGACACGCTCGCGATCATCTCGATGGCGCAGCAGGCCAGCCCGAAGGTCATGGGCCAGAGCGCGGACTTTCTGGCCCAGTTGACGACCGCATCCAAGTTCGTCGTCACGATATTCGCGTCAAACTGGCGTTCCAACAGACTCACGTGTTCCCACACCCTTTCCCGGATGAAGGGCGGTGGGGCTGGCCTTCACTGCGCGCATCCACCGAGCACCGCCCGTTATCTATTCCCAATCGATCTTGTGTGCGCGGTGGGCGAGCACGAAGGGTAGGCCCACCGCCCTTCAATCCCACTCCAGCGCTCCTTTTTTCCATGCGTACCAAAACCCGACCACCAGGATGGCAATGAACAGGACCATCTCCACCAATCCAACCAGCCCAAGATCGTTGAATGCAACAGCCCACGGAAACATAAAGACGATCTCGATATCAAAAATCACGAAGAGCATGGCAATGATGTAATACCGGATCGGGAACTGCACCCTGGCGTCCTGAAACAGCGGGCTTCCGCTTTCATACGGCGCCAACTTTGCCCGATAGGGTTGGTTAGGACGCACAAAGCTGCCGAGTAGAAGCGTGACGGTCCCTAGAGCAATGGCGACACCGATGAAGATGAGGATCGGTACATAGCTCTCTGGAGCAGTGATGTTTCCCATGAGACCTTAGAACCTCGTTGCCAGCTGGTGATTCTTTGGAGATGCACGCATGCTCTATTCCTCAAGCAGCCGACCGTGTCGTGAGTGCAGAATCAAAAAATGGCTTATACTTCAGGCCATCCAGTTCGGGACTCAAAATTCCCTTGTGCTGAACAAGGACCTTGAAGGTGGTTCCCATGCCGTTTGGCCTGAGCAAGTGACTAGCAGCTTTGAACGTCGGGCTGTCTGGTTCCAGCTCCTGTATCATGTGTTCGACGCCAAGCCCCATCAGAAAACTCAGTTGATTGGTGAAGCCGGTCGTGCGGAGACCATATGCTTCCCCGGTAAGAGCCAGACTCGTGAAATCCACATGCGCAGTCATGTCCTGATCCCCTACGTGGAGGAACGGCTCCTCGTTGACGGAGTGTCGTGAATAACAGAGGAATGTGCCGCCTTTCCGGTCAGGTCGATAGAGATCCTGGGCCGTGTGGCCGTAATCGATCGTGAGTACGATCCCTCGATTGAGGAGCTGAGCGACCTGCCGCATCCAACTCAACGCGTGAACATTGATTTCGGTTCGATAGCCCTCCGGCCAATCGGTGTTGATTCGGCGCACGTGATTGGATAAGGCTTCGGACGACAGCGGTCTCAAACATTCAATGAATTGTCCGCTTTGATAGTCCACCCACAACTCTTCAGTTCCGTTCGCCGTGACTTGAATGCGGTGGACGGGAAATGAATCGATGAGTTCATTGCTCAGGAAGAGCCCGTTCACCCCTTCCAGGGCCAAATTCTCAAGATCGTTCACCCAGGTGAGGCGGTTCGGGCAATCGAACCAGCGAGCTACGTTCTCGCGTTGTAACACCTGCATGGCCGGGCTTCGTTCAATCAAGACATAGTGAAGGCGCTCGAACAACGACCCACGATGCCTCTGGCAGGCAGAGAGAAAGTGTCTTGCCAGCAACCCTTTGCCGGGCCCCATTTCGACTACGATAAAAGGGTCAGGTTGTCCAAGTAACCGGTCTACCTGTTCAGCTTGTGTTGCGAGGGCTTGCCCAAGAATAGGATGGACGTCCGAACTCGTATAGAAATCGCCACGCCAACCGATTCGTTCAACCGGTTGTTCCGGTGCGCGCATGTAGTAGCCGAACTGCGGATGATAGAGGGCCAACTCCATGAACCGAGCGAACGGAATCGGTCCTGAGGCAGCGATTTCAGCAGCAATGGCGGCGATGAGTTCTGGATGCCCTGCGCTCACAGAAAGCTCCAAATTTACCGTCATCAATGGAAAAAGTGACACCCGTAAATTATGGGCAGTGCCTGCCCATAAACCCAGGCGTCGAAAGGGGCATAGCGTAGTCCTCGGAACTGCGTTAAGTCAAGGCGAAATAAGGAGGAATGGAGTCTTAAGCGTACGCCACAGGAGCTAGTTCCACGGCTAACCGGATTCGTTGCGGTCAGTGGTGGTTGAAAGTCTCAGGATTGAGATCACGGCAAAGGTGTAGGCCTTTTTGTCAGCCGAGCATCACCTATGACCCATGGCACTTCTTGTACTTCTTTCCGCTGCCGCACGGACAGGGGTCATTGCGACCGACCTTGCTGTCGGTTCGTTGGGTGGGAGTCGTTGGGGTAGCCGGTTCGTCGCCTCGGTTCAATGTCATTCTGGGCTGCGGATGTGACAGGATGGACTGGGGCGGAGGAGCCTGGTGTTCTCCTTCCTGACGGACGGCCTGGACGTGAAAGAGTCGATCGAGGGTGTCGGATTTGATGCGTTCCATCAAGCCGGCAAAGAGGTCGAACCCTTCACGTTTATACTCGATCAACGGATCTTTCTGGCCGTACCCGCGAAGACCGATGCCGTCTCGCAGGTGGTCCATCCCCAGCAGGTGATCTTTCCAGTGGTGATCGATCACCTGTAACATAAATGTCTTCTCCAGAAAGCGCATCAATTCCGGCCCTAATTCTTGTTCCTTTTTCGTATAGGCTTCCCGGGCATGGGTTCGGAGGTCTTCGAGCAGCGCATCTCGCCCAACATCGCGCAGTGAATCTCCACCGTCGTCTTTGCCCTGAGTGACATCCAAGCCGAACTGACTCTGCATGACCTCGGTCAGTCCTTTGACATCCCACTCTTCCGGATACTGATCGGGTGGGCAGTAGACCGTCCACGACTATTCTACCGAACTGTTGATCATGTCATGCAGGTCGTTGGTGAGGTTGTCTCCGTTCAGCACGGCCCGTCGGTGACGGTAGATCACTTCGCGCTGCTTGTTCATGACATCGTCGTATTCGAGGAGCTGTTTGCGAATCTCAAAATTGTGGGCTTCCACCTTCTTCTGCGCGTTTGCGATTGCGCGGGTGACCATTCCATGTTCGATGGGAACGCCTTCTTCCATTCCGAGCTTGAGCATCAACTGGGAAACCCGTTCGGAGGCAAAGATCCGCATCAGATCGTCCTGCAGTGACAGGTAAAATCGTGAGGTGCCGGGATCGCCCTGGCGGCCGGCTCGTCCGCGAAGCTGATTGTCGATCCGGCGACTCTCGTGGCGCTCCGTACCTAAAATATGAAGCCCTCCGGCCGTGAGCACCTCCTGCTTGTTCTTCTCGCAATCCGACCGAATTTCCTCGAAGATTTCAAGTTTGCGGGATTCGGGGATGCTCTCATCGCGATAGAGCACCTGCTTGTACATGAATTCCGGACTGCCTCCCAGCAAGATGTCGGTGCCGCGGCCGGCCATGTTTGTCGCGATCGTCACAGAGCCTTTGCGTCCCGCCTGGGCCACGATTTCCGCTTCTCGCTCATGCTGTTTGGCATTCAGGACATTGTGTTTCACACCGTTTCGATTCAAGAGTCCGGCGAGTTTTTCTGACTTTTCGATCGAAATGGTACCCACAAGCACCGGCTGCCCGCGCTCATGGCACTCTTTGATCTCCTCGACGATCGCCTCAAATTTCTCTTTCTCGGTTCGGTACACCACATCGGCATAGTCTTGCCGAATCATTTGACGATTGGTGGGCACGACGTTGACATCGAGGTTGTATATCTTCGCGAATTCGGCGGCTTCTGTATCGGCGGTGCCGGTCATGCCGCTGAGCTTGTTATACATGCGAAAGTAATTCTGAAAGGTCACGGATGCGAGCGTCTGGTTCTCGTTGGCGATTTTTACGCCTTCTTTGGCCTCAACGGCCTGATGTAATCCGTCGCTCCAGCGGCGACCCGGCATCAAGCGCCCGGTAAACTCGTCGACGATGATGACCTCGCCGTCTTTGACGACGTAGTCGACATCGCGTTTATAGAGCGTGTAGGCCTGCAGCGCCTTCACCACGTGATGGACCATATCCATGTGGGCTGGGTCATACAAATTATCCACGCCGAGCAGTTTCTCAACACGTGCATTGCCGTCTTCGGTCAACGACGCGGTTTTGGTCTTTTCCTCTATGGTGTAGTCTTGTTCGGCTTTGAGCTGGGGGATGATCGCATTGATTCGATAGTACAGGTCGGTCGTCTGGTCGGTCGGACCCGAGATGATCAGTGGTGTCCGGGCTTCGTCGATCAAAATGCTGTCGACCTCGTCAACGATGGAGAAGTTCAAGTCACGTTGGACGCACTGACTGAGATCCGTGACAACTAAGTTGTCGCGGAGATAATCAAACCCGTACTCGTTGTTCGTCCCGTACGTAATGTCGGCGCGATAGGCTTCGGGCCTTGTGCAGGGGCGCAGATGTTGTAGTCGTTTATCGGAGGCCTCGTAGGTTGGGTCGTAGATGAATGACGCGTCGTGTTGAATGACCCCCGTGGACAGACCGAGTGCATGATAGAGCTGTGCCATCCATTGGGCGTCTCGTTTGGCAAGATAATCGTTCACCGTGATGAGATGGACGCCCTTGCCTTCCAAGGCGTTCAGATAGACGGGGAGCGTCGCGACTAGGGTTTTCCCCTCGCCGGTTTTCATTTCGGCAATACGGCCGCGATGGAGAATCATCCCGCCGATCAGCTGCACATCGAAATGCCGCATGTTGAGTGTGCGTCGTGACATTTCCCGACAGACGGCGAAAGCTTCGGGCAGGATATCATCCAGCGTCTGACCCGCTTCAAGTCGCTTCTTGAAGTCCTGCGTTTTGTCGGTCAGGGCTTGATCGGAAAGCGGTGCAAGGCCCGCCTCCAGCCCATTGATTTGGTCCACGACCGGACGCAGGGCCTTGATTTCGCGGTCGTTTTTGCTGCCGAATATCAGATTGAGTACTTGTGTAACCATAGCGTAGTACGAAATGAGAAAAGCCGTTGTGTAATGAGCGTTACTATCCCAATAGGGTCGGCAGTATACAGCATCCCTTCAATGAATCCTACTCGATCCTCAGCTCGCATCACGGCGGCTTGACAGGTTACGTTCCTGTCGCCTAGTATCCGAGCCAAAGAATCAGCTCTAGGTTTCTTGGTAGGTGCAGGAAGTAGATTCCCATGTTTCGTAAGTTCTTTTCAATTGTGTTGGTCCTATGTGTGTTGGCAGTTGGTGGCTTGGCTCAGGCTCAAGCGGCCGAGCACGCAGGGCACCATGCACAGCATCAAGCGGCTACCCATGGGACCCTGCTCTGCTCGTGGATGTGTGCCGCCGGTACGGTGCTTGATAGCGAAGTGGTAGTGATCCGGGCACACCGAAGTCATATTGCGCTTATTCCGACTCAGCGTTCGAGTGATCCGATTCCTCAGCCTTCTCGCATCTGTTCTAGCCGGGCGCCCCCATCCTGCTCCTTCTAAACTTTACTTTGTGCTCGTCAGGGCCATCTTGTTGGATGTGACCATTCGAGATGTCCTAACTCTGTAGGCAGTTCAATATTGCTTTTACGGGAAGGAGTCCCCGTCATTATGTCGCTGAAACGTTTCATACTTGGATGTAGCATGTTGGGACTCTGCTTGTTTCCCGGGCTATGGCCTGTCGTCCAACCGGCTGAAGCAGCCTGCGGGTCGGTGACCTGCTTTGTGGTGATTGGTTCCCAGCAGCAGGTGCCGCAGGCCGGCATCCTGACGTTCAACACCATGTACAATTACACGCCGATGCGCTTACTGGATGGAACGAACGGGGTGATTCCCGCGATCGATCAAGCCGGACGCCGCCTCATTCTGGATCACCATCAAGAGGTGCGGACCATTACGCAAACCGTCAACTTTGACTTGAACTACGGCATTACGGATCGGCTGGGTGTGCAGGTCTCGATTCCGTATCTGTGGCGGACGCATAAACATATCGATGGATTGGGGGAAGAAGGAGCAAACGGTGAGGGCGAACTGGTCCCGTTTCGGGACAACGGGATCGGAGACATGATCATTACCGCCAAATACAACGTGCTTCCAACGCTGCGAAGCATGATCGTCGCTGGGTTCGGTGTGCAAGTACCGACCGGCAGTACCAGTGCCAGGGATGCCGCCGGTGAGCTGATGGAGTCACCAACTCAATTGGGGAGAGGTAACGTCGGGCTCATTGGGTCGGTCTATCAAACCTATGAGCTGATTCCACACCGGCTCAATCAGTTCTTCTATGGCAGCTATCGCCATACGTTTCGTAACAATGATGGCTATCAGTTTGGTGACGAGTACAACCTTAACCTGGGCGCGAGCGGTGTGCCTTTGGAGCGCGCTCCTTGGCTAGTGCTGACGGGGCAATTCCATTGGCGGTATTTGGTCCATGACAATATCAGCGCGTCGCTGGAACGATCGGCTACGCCGGCTGATGCTCCGGATTTTCCCGGTGAGACGATCGTCCTTGACCCTGCGATCACCAACCGCCGGGTGCCGACTACTGGCTCCACATATTTTGCATTTTCGCCGGGCTTTCAGGTCAGCCTGAATGGGCTGATCGATTCGCCATGGACCAAGTGGACGTCCGTGTATTTCCATTCGCAAATTCCGATTATGAGGGACTCCAACAATAACTTGGCTCAGGGAATCAGTTACATCTTCGGGGTAACCAGATCATTTCAGTTGACGAAGAGTGGTTTGTAGGACACTGCGAGCCACGAGGAGGATGCGATGGACGTGAAGAAAACAGATTCCGTGACGACGGTTGGAATGGTGGCTCTGTGTGTGATGTTCCTTGTCAGCAGCAGCTTGGTGTGGGGGATGGGCTCACGAGTGCCGACGGTGGGTACGACCGCCGAGGATTTTCGTCTGCTTGACCTGGCAGGCAAACCACAGAGTTTGAGTCAATATCGCGGCAAGGTTGTGCTGGTGAATTTTTGGGCCACCTGGTGCAAGCCCTGCACAACGGAAATGCCGGCCATGCAGGCGACCTATGACAAACTCCATGACAAGGGTTTCGTGGTCCTGGCCATCAATGAATTGGAAGACGAGGCCAAGGTGCGTGAGCACATCCAACAACATGGCCATACGTTCCCGGTCCTTATGGATCGGGATAACAAAATTGCGAATCAGTTTGGAGTCTTCGGCCTGCCGGTCAGCGTGTTCATCGATGAAAAGGGCGTAGTCCGGGAATACATCAAAGGCGGGCTCCTGACCGAGCAGATCATTCTCGATACCGTCGCACGTATTCAAAAGGCAGAGCCAATAAAGGCTGCGTCTCTTCAATAGAAGAGTTTGTAGGTAGTAGGTAGAGGAAGTGAAGAAACGATCTGCATTCATCTGGGCCTTGTTGTTCTGTATCGTACTGGTAAACGGGGCGATGGTTGCCCCGAGCGTCAGTCATGCCGAACACCATGCCAACCATCAGGCAGGAACTCATTCAACAGGCATCTGTGCATGGTTATGTGCGGGTGGTGTTGGGATTGCGTCGTCTGTTGTTCAGTTTACTTCGCATCTGCAGCTCCTTGAATCCCTCAACAGTTCTCCCTTGGAAACAGTCTTCAGTGTGGTCTCGCTTTCATACTTCTTCCGCGGGCCTCCCAGCGTTCTAGCCTAGCGCCAACGATCGGCAGGCGCGTTCTTATTACAATCGTGTCTCATGGCGGGCTCCGCTGTGCGGGCCCTGTCGTGTCACTCAACAGAAAGAGTGTGGAATCATGCTGCGTACGATCTCGTCCATTGTCATCGTTATCGGTGGTGTCGTCGGTATGGTGTGCTCGATGCTCAACCCATCTCAGGTTGAGGCGTCATGCGGCTCGGTCAGTTGCTTTGTGGTGATCGGGTCTCAACAACAAGTGCCGATGAAAGGTCTACTGACCATCAACGCCATCTACAACTTCACACCGATGGAGGCGCCTCCAGGTGAAGGTGGACGTATTCCCTTCGCCAGTCAGGGCGACAGGACCCTCACGCTGGCTAACTTGGACGTGAACCGCATCGAGACGAGGACACGCACCGCCACGCTGGATCTTAACTATGGCCTGACCGACCGTCTGGGCATCCAAGTGGCGATTCCCTACAAGCATGTGGAGTCGGACGCGCAGATCGGGGGCCTGACGCCGGTGCCGTATAGCGAGAGAGGGCTCGGCGATATCCGTGCCACATTGAAGTACAACGTGCTGCCCACTCTGCGGAGCATGGTCGTGCTGGGTGTGGGCGTTGATTTTCCGACCGGCAGCTATGGGCGATTTGCGCAGGGATCCACCTTGGCGGAATCAACGCTCCAAATCGGTCGAGGCAACTTCGGTATCGTCCCGATGATCTATCAAACGTATGAACTAATCCCCCACCGGCTGAATCAGTTTGCCTCGGCGAGCTATCGGTACACGGCGAAGAACAGCGATGGGTACAAGTTTGGCGATGAAGTGAGCGCGGCCGTGGGAGTCAATGTGATTCCGCTCGAACAGACCCCCTGGTTGGTACTGACGCAGCAGTTTAATTTCCGATGGATGCAAAACGACGCCATGGACGCATCACTGTTTCAATTCAACCCGGGAGGAGCGCCCATCCTGCTCGATCCGGCGGTAAGGTTTCGGGCAATACCAACAACCGGCTCGACCTATGTGGCCTATTCACCGGGCATCATGGTGAATGTGTTCAACTTTGCGTCTGCCTACTTCATCGCACAGATTCCCATCTATCGAGACTTCAACGGCAATCTGGAGCAACAGATCAGCTACATCTTTGGGGTGACGAAGTCCTTCCAATTATTTGGTGGGTCCTCGTAGGGAGAGGGTGGGAACAGTGGTATCGAATCCGCCATGTTGAAGAAGATGCGACAACAAGTTTCTCAGGCTCTGACTGCGTGCTGCGCCGTGCTCTGGCTGGCAGGATTCTTGTCGGTCGGGCAAGGGAATCTGACGACTCAGTGGGTGGCGCCGCACTGCCCGCAGGGACAAACGCAAAACGGTCAACATCGCCACAATCATTGTGCATGGCACTGCGGTGGTCTTGATATCCAGAGTGGTGGCGGACGAGGTGAAACGACTGCAGACGTTCAGGTGAGTCTCGTCTGGAGTCTCGGCACCATCCTTGTACAGGACGCTGCTGTTGATGGTCAATTTCCCCCACGTGGCCCACCGCGAGTTATTTTTCAGGTTGCATGAGACGAATTGGTCTGGGAGCCGGCTGCGCTCCCTTCCAAGCAAAGTTAAGACGACGATAATCAACGAGGAAGGAACGGTCAATGGAAACGATGAAGAGACGAATGTATGCATCATATGTCACAACAAGCGCCTTAGGACTTGCGCTGATCGGTCTGGCCGCCTGCAGCTCGGGCGATGACACGACGGGCACGCCGGCTCCAGGTGGGAGTGCTGGCCTCAGCGGGCCGATTGCGTTTGTGAACAATACAGGAGACAAAACATTGTCGAGTGTCGTGGTGAAGGGGGATTCCGGCAACGCCGTAGTCAACACGATCGACGCGGCTGAATTTGAGAATGTGGCTTTGGGCGATATGCAGTTCTCCAGTGGAGATTGGGTCTTTATGAATCTCGGAGCCGCCAACAAAGTGGCCACGATTGATCCCTTGACCGCAGCCACTCCGCTGCATGAGGTAAATCTGCCCGCCGGTACGCGACCGGTCCATATCTACCGCGATACAAACAATGGAGAAGTCATCTGGACTATGAACGATGGAGACAATGCATCGGGCACCACTACACCAGGCGATGATCTGGTGAATTGTGCGGCGCAGGGAGGCGGATCGGTGACTGTGATGCACAACTCCCATCTCGGGCCAGGCGCAACCCCACCCACGGTACTGCGAACGACTTGTATATTGGCCGATGGTCACAAAGTTGCGGCGTTTTCTTCGGGAGCTGGAGTCCCCAAGCGGGCATTTGTGTCGAGCACGACCGCTGGTGAGATCGCTGTAATTGACGACCAGGAGGGCTCGCCGACCTACCTCCAGATGACCCACCGCATCGATCTGTGCAACTCGGCCAAGGAAACAACTCCTTGCAATGATGAATCACTCACTGCTTTGACGACTCCGTTCACACCGAACAGCTCTGAGCCTCACGGCATTCGTTGGTCTAAACTGACGAAGAAGGTTTACAGCTTCCAAGAGGGATACGGAGAAATTGCTGAGATCGATCCTGACTCATTGACGGTCATCCAGACTTTTGACCTCGCAGGAACCCCGTATGCGGGATTCGGAATTTCTCCTGATGGGCGGTTTCTTCTCCTGCGCGGAGACACCACTCCTCCGACGGGAACGAAGCTGGGAGTGATCGACCTCGGCACCGCCGGGACTCCGCGGACGGATTTCACCATTCCGGAACTGGACGGCACGTCGACCGGCGCGTTCAAGTTCTCCTCGGATGGGAAGCGGTTCTATATTCTGGCGGGAAATGCCGCTGCATCGACGAAGAAAGACCTTCTGTTCGCATTTGACGCATCGACACTCACGGCAACACCTCCAGCGCTTACCCTCCTCAGTGAGATCCAGTTGATCCCGGGTGGAGATAGCCAGGGATTTAATGCGGCACATGGCATGGACGTCTTGGCACAAGGAGCCGGTGAGGCCAAGTACATCGTTGTGTCGAATAGGGCGGCTCAATCGGTCTCGATCATCAATGCCATCGACAATGTGATCAAACAAACCGTGCAGGTCGGGACAAGCCCCGGAGCTGTGCTGGTGTATCAGTCTGGTGCGGCAGATGCCGGAAACCAGGCGAGCAATTAGGCGAGGAGATGTGATCGGGTGGCCTCTCAGAGGACAGAAACCACTCGTGGGTCACCCATCAACTCTCGGATGAGTCTTGTGCCTGAGTTGAAGAATGAACGTGTCTGAGCAGGCTGCCTCCGGCTCGGACCAGTGCGAGGCAGAGGGTTCCTCCCTTGACCTCTGCCTCGCACTTTTTTTAATGTCTGCAGTGTGAGTGCTTCGGTTTGCTGTTCGCTACATAGGTGTTGCGAGGAGAATGACTTCGAAAGATGACGGTCGGTTCTGCCTCCCTGCTTGGGGTATTTCACTGGTTCTGCATGGAGCGGTGGTCGGCTTAGCGTTCATATTTGTCGCACAAGTCAAACCTGTCCTCCAAGGCGACACGTTCCAATGGGACGTGTCATTGGTGGAAGAGGCGAGGCTCGATTCCAAATTAGAGCAAGCCGAATCGGTTGTTGCATCGGTGCAACCGCCGGTGAGGAAGCTCCTTCCGTCACGGACCAAGCCAGTGCCGGAGACTTCCCAACCGGTCATGCCGACGGAACGGAAGATCGAGCCCCCGCAACCCATGATCGAGCAGGTGCCGCCGATTGAACAGAAGGTGGAGGTTCCTGAGCTACGCGAAGAGTCGGTAGTAGAGACGAAGGAGCCTGAGCCTGTTTTGGCGGCGCCCTCGTCCGAGTTGGACGAGACACAATCTATTGAACATGAAGCGGTTGCGGTCGCATCGGCTCCGGATGTTGCTGTGTTCCAAGAGGCTCCTGCCCAGGCTGAGACGCATACCAGTCGAATGGATGCCGCTCCAGTGAGGATGGCCGAATCTCAGGCCTCTGGTCCGGAGACGAAAGCGGATAACCGATGGTTGGCAGAGTCGCTCTGGCGGCGAGTGGCGGAACTCAAGCGCTATCCGAATTCGGCTCGCATGAATGGCCAAGAAGGCAAAGTGATTTTGAAAGCCGTCATCCGATCCGATGGACAGCTTGCCGATGTGTCCATCCAGAAGAGCTCAGGGTACGCGGCTCTCGATATGGCAGCGATGGAGGTGGTGAAACTCGCCTGTCCGCTTCACATGAAACGTGCGATCGGCAAGCCGCAAATCGTCGTGAGCCTGCCGATCGTGTATAGCCTAGGGAATTAGAGTGCCGAGGAAAGTGAAATGATGTGAACGAGGGATGATGGGTTTCACACTTGAGGTGCTTACCAATAATAAGGCCAGGGGTGCCAGTACGGAGACCAGTAGGGTCCCCAATAGGGACCAGGGCCGATGGGGCGGCGGATGCGAGGTGCTTCTTCGTCCTCAGTCCACACGCGAAGATTGGTGATGTGTACGAGCGGGTAGGTATACTCCGTTTCATCCAACGGCATAACAACAGTGCCGGCTATGGCTCCTGTCACGGTGAGGAACGTGCCGGGCGGGACCGTCGCTGGATCGAGAAAGTCCTTCTGCAGAGCCACGAACCGGCCTTCGGACCTGCTGAGGTCCATCGTCGGCTGGAGAGAAGACGTCAGGGGCAGCTGTAAGATTTCAATTCTCGTCCCCTCCTTGAGCCGCCGTGCTCCCAATACTTTTCCACCGAATGTGACTGATTGCCCGCTATAGGATTCGGGGGTCGCCTTCACCTGCGCATAGCTGATCTGGGGAGCGCCGGATGGGAGGCTATCGGCTCGATCATCCGTTGTCGCACAGCCGGACAGGAGGGCTAATCCTGAGATGAGAGAGATGGTCCAGAACTTTTCCATCACCTGATTATAACAAAGCGCAAGGAGGCGCTCCATCCGTTATAATGGGCGTGAGTGTTAGGCATTTATCTGTGAAAGGAGTCTAGAGATGGGTGGTCGAACGATGTTGATGTGGAAGGAGATGCTTCTGGTGGTGGGAGTGATCGGGTTGTTCAGTGCGCCGTTCAGCGCACAGGCAGCTAAGCCCGAACTCAAGGGCAAGTTCGAAATACTCAAGGATGAGCCGTCAACCCATCAGCCTGGTAAAGTGAAAGTGCTCGAGTTCGCCGACTTCTACTGTCCGCATTGCCATCACTTCGAGGAGACGGGGGTGCCTCTGCTGCTAAAAGAGTTCGGGGATAAGGTCGAAATCACCATGGTCGGATTTCCTGTCATTCCTGGGAAGCTCCCCACTCCTTTCGATATGCATGAGCAGGCGAAGTTGATGGGCAAGGGTAATCAGATGAAAGCCGTGCTCTTTCGCACCATCCACAAAGAGAAGCTCGATGGGGTGCTGGATCGTTCGATTCGGTCACTCTTGATCAAAGAAGTGGGTTTGGATGTGAGCGCGTTCGAAGCCGGGCTGGAGAGCGGTAAGCCGGCCAAGCTGTTTGAAGAAGGACGTCGATTGGGAGAGCGGATCAAGGTCTCATCCACGCCGTCGCTATTGCTGGACGGGAATATCAAGGTCGATGGGGTGAATATGACACCGGAGAATGTGGTGACCATCGTCCGGAGCATCCTTGAGGCGGACGCCAAGAAGTAACAATATTTGCCTCCCGAGGTACTATGGCTATCGATCCCATCTGCGGTATGACCGTTGATCCCGCCAAGGCGGCGGGGCAGTTCGACCATCAAGGCACGACGTACTATTTCTGTGCGACGTCTTGCCTGGAACGCTTTCGCACTGATCCAGAACGGGCGCTGAGCAAGAAGCCGCTAAATTTGGTCACGATGCCTGCCCCGCGGAAACCGCTGCCGATGATGCAGCCGGCTAGTCAGGGTGAGATCGACCCCGTCTGTGGGATGACGGTGCAGCCTGCCACGGCGGCCGGTTCATACAACTATCGCGACAAAACGTACTACTTCTGTGCCACCAGGTGTCTTGATAAGTTCCGAGCCGATCCTGAGTATTATTTGACCCCGCTTGAGCAGCGCGTTCTAAAACCAACGCCTACTCCATCCGGCGCCAACGTCCAATACATTTGCCCGATGGACCCTGAGGTTTCTGAATCCAAGCCCGGGGCCTGTCCTATCTGTGGGATGGCGCTGGAGCCGGCGGACGTGACGGTACTGCCGACTCGCACCGAATATACCTGTCCCATGCATCCGGAGATCGTACAGTCGGCGCCAGGTGCATGCCCGATTTGCGGAATGGCATTGGAAGCACGCACGGTGACAGTGGAGGAAGTCAACCCGGAACTGGTGGACATGACGCGCCGGTTTTGGCAGAGCGTGGTCCTCGGCTCACCCATCTTCGCACTGATGATTTCTGAAATGCTGCCGGGCCAGCCATTGCAACAACTTGTTTCTGGACGAGCGCTGGTCTGGTTTCAGTTCTTGCTGGCCACGCCGGTAGTGCTCTGGATTGGTCGACCGCTTTTCGAGCGAGCCTGGGCATCGATCGTCAGTCGCCATCTGAACATGTTCACCCTCATCGGACTAGGGACCGGCGCGGCGTACCTCTACAGCGTTGCCGCCACGCTGGTTCCGGAGATGTTTCCCGACTCCTTCCGTGTGCACGGAGGGGAGCTTGCCGTCTACTTCGAACCAGCGGTGGCCATCATCGCCCTCGTGTTGTTGGGACAGGTGTTGGAGCTGCGAGCCAGAAGTCGGACCAGCAGCGCTCTCAAAGCCCTCTTAGGGCTGGCACCAAAAACGGCCCGTGTGGTTCGAAACGATGCTCGCGAAGAGGATATCCCGTTAGAACAGGTGCAGGTCGGCGATCGGTTGCGTGTGCGACCTGGCGAAAAGATTCCGGTGGATGGGGTGGTGCTGGAGGGTTCGAGTGCCGTCGATGAATCGATGGTCACCGGAGAGTCGATCCCTGTGGAAAAGCAATCGGGTCACAAGGTCGTCGGGGCGACGGTCAACGGAACCGGTAGTTTTGTGATGCGGGCTGAGCGAATCGGCCGAGAGACGCTGCTCGCGCAAATCGTACGAATGGTCAGCGAGGCGCAACGTACGCGCGCGCCGATTCAACGGCTCGCGGATCTTGTCGCAGCCTACTTCGTGCCGATCGTCATCGCGGTCGCCATCGTCACTTTCACGATTTGGGCGTTCCTTGGCCCCGAACCGCGTATGGCCTATGCGTTATTGAATGCGGTTGCGGTGTTGATCATCGCCTGTCCTTGTGCATTGGGGCTTGCGACGCCCATGTCGATCATGGTCGGCACCGGGCGTGGCGCGACGGCAGGGGTGTTGATCCGAAACGCGGAAGCGCTGGAGACCTTGGCAAAGGTAGATATTCTCGTCGTGGACAAGACCGGCACGCTGACGGAGGGTAAGCCTCGTCTCCTGACGGTCGCTCCGTTACCGGACTTCAGCGAGACGGAGCTTCTGAAGTTAGTAGCTGGGTTGGAGCAAAGCAGCGAGCACCCCTTAGCGGCGGCGATTGTGTCCGGCGCCCGAGACAAGGGAATCGTCCCCGCGATGGCACAGGATTTTCGTTCCCTCACAGGGAAAGGAGTCACGGGGACGGTTGAGGGTCGTGTGGTCTCTGTGGGGACTGCGCGGTTTCTGGACGAATCGAATATCGAGACCACGGCCTTGTCCGCGCAGGCTGAACCATTGAGACGTGAGGGCCAGACCGTGATGTTCGCAGCGATCGACGGTAAGCCGGCAGGGTTATTAGGGGTGGCCGACCCTGTGAAGGCGTCCACGCCGGAGGCCATCGACTTGTTGCACAAGGAAGGTCTGCGGATTGTGATGCTGACAGGCGACAATCAGACGACTGCAGAGGCGGTGGCGCGGCGGCTTCATATCGATGATGTCCATGCCGAGGTGTTGCCTGAGCAGAAGACGGCGGTTATCAAACAGTTCCAATCAGAAGGACATGTTGTGGCGATGGCGGGCGACGGGATCAACGATGCACCGGCTTTGGCGCAAGCCCATGTGGGGATTGCCATGGGGACGGGGACCGACGTAGCGATGGAAAGCGCGGGAGTGACGCTGGTCAAGGGAGATCTCCGAGCCATTGTACGGGCGCGCCGGTTGAGTCGAGGGACGATGCGCAACATCCGGCAGAATATGTTCTTTGCGTTCATCTACAACATCCTCGGGGTTCCCATTGCCGCTGGGATCCTCTACCCGTTCGTCGGGGTGCTCTTAAGCCCCATGATCGCCAGTGCCGCGATGACGTTTAGTTCCGTGTCGGTGATCGCGAATGCGCTTCGCCTGCGCCGGCTTGCTCTGTAACAACGTCCCAAGATAGGCAACTTCCTCGATCTGAATGATGTGCTCGATCGTTCAGAGTGTGGAGGCATAAAGTATGTCATTCCCCAATTATCTTGCGGTGCCACCACGCCAGCAGCGAAAAAATCATCGGGGGCAGCACCAGCATCTGCGCTAGTGGCGCCAATCCGATATCAAACCCCCGCAGGAGAGGCATGCGCGGACTGTACGCCCACCAATGCGCCGCATGGATCGTGCTCCACTCCCCCGCGATGCTGACGACCGCTCCCGACAGCAGCATTACGGCATACCCTCGCGCTCCCGGTTGGAGATACCAGTCGCGCTGCCCGATTACCAGCCTGCCGATTTGGAAGATCAGGAGAACCACCAGGCCGTCTGCGACACTTGCCGCCGCGGGCACATCCACCATTCAACCTCTACCCCGCCAGGCAGGACGTACAGGCTGGACTGGGCCCGTTCCCACGGATAGTTGACGGTCATGGCAAGAACGAAGAGAACGATAAGCTGTCGATCAAGCAAGCCGCTCTCCCTCCGCCTTTCCGAGAAGCCACGCACTCAACATCAGACGGTGCTTAAATTCGCAACGTCCGGTGCCTCTCTCAATGTGGCCTGCTTCTCATCGAGGCTCATGGGATTTCTCGAGTTGGGCGATGCCGGATTGGACGGCACCATCGAGAACCTCATGGGTTTAATACTCCTCAAGCTGCCTATCCTGTCTCCCTCACACTGTCTTCCTTGCCTTCCATCCACCACCGCCACATGACATAGACGGACGGAATCACAAACAGTGTCAGCAGCATAGCCGACGCCACCCCGCCGACCATCGGTGCCGCTAGGCGTTTCATCACATCCGCCCCCGTCCCCGCCGCCCACATGACCGGAATCAGGCCCAGAATGTTGGCCGACCCGGCCATCGCCATCGGACGGATCCGTTCCACCGCGCCGGCATGCACGGTGTGGATGAGATCTTCAAGGGTTCGCAGATGTCCCGCCGCTTTGCGGCGTTTACAGGCTTCATCGAGATAGGCGAGCATCACCGCGCTGGTTTCGGCCGCGACACCGGCCAAGGCAATGATCCCCACCCACACCGCAATGCTCATGTTGTAGTCGAGCCAGACCATGTACCACAGGCCCCCGACTAGGGAGAGCGGTACGCCCAGCATGACCATGAGAGTTTCTGCCACGGAACGAAACGTGAAGTAGAACAGGACGAAGATGATCGCGATGGTGAGCGGCACGAAGATGGTCAGCCGGTCACGAACCCGTTCCATAAACTCGTACTGGCCGGACCAGGCGATGGTGTAGCCGGGCGGCAAGGTGATGGTGTCCCGTACCACCTGTTTGAGATCCTCCACATAACTCCCGACGTCCCGGCCGGTCATGTCAACGAATACGTAGCCGGTCAACATGCCGTCCTCATCGCGGATCATCGGCGGCCCTTGCACAAACCGGAGCGTGGCCAGCTGTGCGATGGGTACCTGCACGCCGGACGGCGTGACTACGAGCACGCGACGCAGCTTTTCTGGATCATCCCGCAGTTCGCGGAGATACCGCACGTTGATGGGATAGCGTTCCCGCCCTTCGATCGTGGTATCGATGTTCTCGCCGCCGATCGCGGTCTCGATGATCTGGCCGACGTCCCTTACCGTCAGCCCATAACGGGCGATCTCATCTCGGTTGATCTCGAAATCGAGGAAGTAGCCGCCCGCCACCCGCTCCGCGTAGACGCTCCTCGTTCCAGGGACATCCCTCAAGGACATTTCGAGGTGTTTCCCGATCTCCTCAATCTGCTTCAGATCCGGACCAAAGATCTTAATGCCCACCGGCGTCCGGATCCCGGTTGTGAGCATATCGGTTCGGGCCTTGATGGGCATCGTCCAGGAATTGGTCACGCCAGGGAATTGGAGGGCCTGATCCATCTCATCAATCAAACGCTCATAGGTGACCCCGGGCCTCCATTGTTCCTTCGGCTTCAGCTCAATGACCGTTTCGATCATGCTGAAGGGAGCCGGATCGGTAGAGGTGTCGGCCCGGCCAGCCTTGCCGAACACCCACTCTACTTCCGGAAACGATTTCAGTTTGCGGTCCATCTGCTGGAGCAACATGGAGGCTTGGGTGACCGAAATGCCGGGCAATGTCGTCGGCATATACAGGATGGTGCCTTCGTACAGCGGCGGCATAAATTCCGTCCCCATGCGCTGGAACGCGGGAATGATTGTGACCGTCAATCCGAGCGCCAGAATCACGACCGCCACCCGATACCGTAACGCCAGGCGCAATACAGGCGCATAGAGGCGTTGCAAGAGACGGCTGACGGGGTGACGCTGCTCGGTGATAATCCTCCCCCGAATGAGAAAGGCCAGCAGAGCCGGAATCAACGTAATCGCGAGGAGCGCGCTCATGGCAATGGCCAGATTTTTGGTCCAAGCAAGCGGCTTGAAGAGACGGCCCTCCTGTCCCTCCAGCGTAAAGACCGGCATGAAGGCAATGGCGATGACCAGCAGCGAGGCGAAAATCGCGGGGCCGACCTCCTTCGCCGAATCGATCAGGACCTGTGTCCGGTCCCCAACGCGGCCGCCGAGGTCCCACTCCTCCAGCCGTTTGTGCGCGTTGTCCACCATGATGATCGCCGCGTCCACCATGTCGCCGATCGCCACGATGATCCCGCCGATGGACATGATGTTCAGGCCGATCCCCATGAGATACATCGGGATGAACGAAATCAGCACGGCCAGCGGCAAGGTCACAATCGGCAGCAACGCAGAGCGGAGGTGCAGCAGAAAGCCGATGATCAACACACTGACGACGACCAGTTCTTCGACGAGATTCTCCGTGGCCGTGGCAATCGATTCCTGAATGAGGTCGCTCCGGTCATATGTCGTGAAAACTTTGACCCCCTTGGGCATCGAGGGCTCCAGTTCTGTGAGCTTCGCTTTGATCCGATCGATGACCGCGAGGGCATTCTCCCCGAACCGCATGATGACGATCCCGCCGACCACCTCGCCCTTCCCGTCCAGTTCGACGAGCCCTCGTCGCATGTCGGGGCCGAGCCGGACCGTCGCGACATCACGCAGGAGAATGGGCGTTCCGTTCTGATTGACGCCGATCGCGATCTTCTCAATGTCGCCGACCGACTTGATATAGCCGCGGCCGCGAATCATGTATTCGATGCCGGAAAATTCCACGACACGCCCTCCGACATCTTCGTTGCTCTGTCGGATGGTCTCGATAATGTGCGGAAGCGAGAGTTTGTAGGCGAGAACTTTGGTTGGATCGAGGTGGATCTGATATTGGCGCACGAAGCCACCCACGCCGGCCACCTCGGCCACGCCGTCCACGCTGAGGAGCCAGTAGCGCAGGTACCAATCTTGGAACGAGCGCAACTCGGCCAGATCGTGCTGCCCAGTTTCATCGACCAGGGCATATTCGAACACCCAGCCGACCGACGTGGCATCCGGTCCCAACTGCGGCGTCACGCCGTCAGGCAGCCGGTCCGCGAGCTGGTTCATATATTCGAGAACGCGGCTTCTACCCCAATAGATGTCCGTCCCATCCTTGAAAAGGACATAGACATACGAGAAACCGAAGTCGGAGAGTCCGCGTACGACCGTAACGTTGGGCGCGGACAGCAAGGCCGTGACGATCGGATAGGTGATCTGATCTTCGACGAGGTCGGGAGAGCGGCCCGGCCACTTCGAATAGATGATGACCTGCGTGTCAGAGAGATCTGGAATCGCATCCACCGGTGTGTTCTTCATGGCCCAGAGTCCGGCCGCAGCCAGACCGAAGACCAGCAGGAAGACGATGAATCGGTTCCGCGCGCTGAATTCGATGATGCGTTCAACCATGGTCAAACCTGTGATGCGTGATGTGTTTCAACCATCGCGGGCTCTCCGTGTCCGGATCATTACCTGGCACGTTCACCCCTCAACGTTTCATGCCCGCCATGCCGCCGACCGCGGCCTTCAGTTGACTTTCGGAATCGATCAGGAAGTTGGCCCCCGTCACGACGTGCTCCCCTTCCTTTAGGCCCTCGGTCACTTCCAGCCAGTCCCCGGCCTTCACGCCTAGTTTGACGCTCCGCCATTCCAGTTGGCCGCCTCCATGGTGAATGAAGAGCAGATGGCGTTCTCCCGTTTCCAGGATGGCATCCCTCGGGACGACGAGTTTGGTGCCAAGCGGATTCTTCAGTTCGACGTTGGCATACATCCCGGGCTTGAGCTTCTCGCCCGGATTGTCCAGCTCGAACCGCACCTTCACCGTGCGCGTCTTGGGATCGAGCGTCGGATAGATAAATCCCACGTGACCATGCAGTTTCGTGTTCGGGTCATAGGAGAGGGTCACGGTGGCACTCTGACCCTCCTTGATGTAGGGCAACTCGTACTCGTAGATGTCGGCCTGAATCCAGATGCGGGAGAGATCGGCGATGAAGTAGAGCTCCGTGCCCGGCGTCACGAAGGTACCGGTTCTGGCCTCCATTCGAATCACGGTTCCCGTGGCGGGCGAGTGGATCGGCAGCGTCCGCAAGACCGTGCCGGTCCGCTCCAAATCCTGAATGTGGTTTTTCCGAATGTCCCACAACTGAAGCCGACGGCGGGTGGCGTCCAGTAGCTCCTTGGCACCTCTGGCCACCTCGGGGAATTCGCTTTGTCCCAATTCCCGATAGCTCTGCAGCGACAATAAATATTCCTCTTGGGTCGCCACCAAGTCTGGACTGTAAATCGTGAACAACCGCTGTCCCTTTTTCACATGATCACCGATCGCGCTCACCCGCAGTTCCTCGATCCATCCCTCGAATTTGAGATTCACGCGCCCCACCAAGCGCTCGTCGATCTCAACACGCCCCACAGTGCGAATGATCTTGTCGAGCGGGCGGCGAGTCGCTTCTTGGAATTTCACGCCGATGGTTTGGAGCCGTTCCGGAGCGATCGTCATCAGGTTTGCATCCGCACCCGGCATGTCCTGCGCGGCATGCTCGTCATGCCCCTTTGGAGCCGGCATCGGCCTCTCGACGGATTGCTCCATGGCAGGCATGCCGGAGCTGGATTCCTTCGGCAGTTCAGTTGACGGTGGCCCCTGTTCGCGGGTCACGACCCAGAACGCGGCCGCGAAGCCAATCACAACCACGAGCGCCACGCCGGCGACAACCGTTGGGCGCGTCATGGGTGCAGTGCTCCTTCTGTGATCCGCTCTGCACCGTTCGACATCCGCGCACCATCGCCGGGCAGAGGGGAACCGGAGATCGTCAGCGGCCCCCCCGTCACTTCCTCCAGTCTCGCGAGCGCCTTCTCGTGGGCGATCATTTCGCCATGTAATTCCAATTCGCTCTCCTGCAAGGTGAGCAAACTATTCAGGAGCGTCAGGAAATCGACCTTGCCGACGCCATAGCCGGACTGGGAGGCTCGGAGCGCCAGGGTGGCTTGCGGGATGATCGCGTCGCGTAAAATTGTGACGAGCCGTTCGGCCCGTTGCGCCTGGACGAAGTCATCCTTCACACGAAACAGGAGATCTTGCCGCGTGCTGGTGAGGCTCTCCCGCGCTTCGGTGGTTTCGGCCAACGCCTGTCTCACCGCCTGTCGTTGTTTGGTCGTGTAATAGAGGGGAAGGCGAATGCCGAGCATCACCTGAAAGCCATGCTCATTGATGCGGTCGTTGTGCAGGCCGAGGGCACTCACGTCAAAATCCGGATAGTATTCCCGGTGGGCGAGGGCCACGGCCTGTTCACCCCGTTCCACCCCTTTGGCGGAGGCCTGCAGAATCGGCGAGAAGTCCCTCGCTCGTTGGCTCAGCTCCGGCAAGGGCAGCGTCAACATCGTCACCTGGATCTCCTCCGGCGTTCCGAGCGGGCCGGCGGGCGGCTGGTTCAAGAGCCGGTTGATCGCGGCATGCAGGCTCTCCTTTTGCTGGTCAAGCACTGCCAGACGATCCAGGACCCGGGAAATCTCAACCTGCGCACGGAACACGTCCTGCTGCGCGGCCTGGCCAACGGCATAGCGAGACTTCGCCGTTTTCTCGAACTGTATCAGGAGGATCTTATTCCGCTCCACGATCTCGATCGCCTTATGGATGAAGTGCAAATCAAAATACGCTTCTTTGAGCCGGGCGATGAGGCGAAGCCGGACGGCCAAATATTCTTGTTCGATCCGGTCGGCCTCGCGTTGGGCCACTTCCCCTTTGAGGCGGAGTTTGCCAGGAAAGGGAATCTCCTGGCCGATCCCGTACATGGTTCCCTGCAACGGTTCTCTCATCGGCATCCGTTGATAGCCCAGCTTTACCGTCGGATCCGGGAGCGTTTGCACTTGTGGGACGATCGCCTTCGCCGCTTCCCATCGTTGACGGGCTGCCTTGATCTCGGGACTTGCCCGGTCCAATTCTGCGATGAGGGCAGGGAGGCTGATTCGCGATGCGCTGTGTGTGGAAAGGGAGATCCCTTCAGAGCCAATCCCCTCCGGTTTTTGCGTCTCGCTTGCCAGGAGTGGCGGCGAACCCATGCAGGAGACAAGAACCGCGGACAAGATCCGAGTCAGGAATAAATCGGTGATGGTGTGTGTCACGGTCGCACCTCCAATGAGAGTGAACCCATAGTCCCTCGCTCTCAGCAATGCGAAAAGAAGCCGATCGACATCATATCCAGTTCCGGATTTAAGGCTTGTATTTGTGCGCTCATGGTCTGCAATGACATCACAGATTTACCTTCCGTAGCTGCAAGGCGTTGTTGATGACGGACACTGAACTCAGGCTCATTGCGGCGCCGGCAATGATCAGGCTGAGCAGAAGGCCGAAGAAGGGGTACTGCACCCCCGCGCCGGGGCACATTGGGGAGACATATGACGCCGCGTCCCGCACGGTGACGGCCGCAGCGATGAGAATCCAGATGATGAGACTGTTGAACTGGGCGAGGAACATGTGGAGCAGGCTGATGGGTTTCCCTTCTTTCAGCTCGTTCGGACCGTCGGCGGCGAGTCGCCGCGCGACCTCCGCCGCAGACAGTCCGGTTGATGCGGAGCCGAGTTGGGCCAGCACCTCCTCGGCAGACTGCCGCTGTACCAGACCTGGTTTTTTGGTGGTGCGCCCATGGGAGGTGCGGTGCTCATGCGTGTCCTGTTTTCGGCGCGAAGCGTTAGGTACCAATCCATGCCCCCTCCTGTGCTGCGGAGAAGACAACTGGGCCGATGATGACAACGAGCTGAAGCACTGGAATGGTCAGAACCCAGCCGTTCATCCGCGCGGCCATGAAGTCTTTCGCGTCTGTCGGCCTGGTCTTTTTCGATAATTTATACGTTATCCGCTGCCTCGTCGTTCAATCGAAACACACGGGTCGTCCCGCTGACGAATTCGCAGACCGTCCCGTCGACGCACAAGGCGATCGGCCTCGCCGCCCCGTCACGCCCACGTACCGTGAGCGAGTCACGCGTCAGCCGCAGATCAAGTGAATGCCCGCGATAGCGGATACGCAGGTCCAGGCGCTCCATCTCCCGCGGTAATTCCGGATTGAGTCGCAGCACATCGCCTCGTACTTCAATCCCCGTCGAGACGCGCTGCACCAGATCGACCGTTCCTGCCATCGCGCCGAGGTGGATACCCTCCGCAGTGGTGCCTTGCTGGATATCACTCACGTCGCTCTGCAGCGCCTCCGCAAAGAAGTTCATCGCGCCCGCCCGGTCGGACCGTGCCAGAACCCAGGCATACACCACACGGCACAGCGTGGAGCCGTGGGAGGCGCGGTCGGCATAGTAGGCGATGTTGCGCGGGATCGTCTCGTACTCGAACGGATAGCCCAGACGCGCGAACAATTCGCCGAGTTCCTCGGATGAAAACAAGTAGAACAACATCAGCACATCGGCCTGTTTCGAGAGCTTGTAGTGGTTGGCGCTGTCGTGCTCCCCCTCGAGGATGAGATCGAGACGCTGAATATTGCCATACCGTGTTCGGTAGTCCTCCCAATCGAGCTCACGTAATGTGTCATAGCCCTCGAACTGGCTGATAATCCCGTCGTCATGGAACGGGACATACATCCTGCGACTGATATCGTCCCAGCGCGCAATCTCCTTCGCCGACAAGCCCAGCCGTGTCGTGAGCTCGGCGCGACGCACGTCGGACAGCAGATCGAGTACCTCCAAGGCCCGGCACAGCACCCACACGGCCATGATGTTGGTATAGGCGTTGTTGTTGAGGCCGGGCGTTGCGGAATCCGGATAGCCATCGTGAAACTCGTCTGGGCCCATTACGCCGCGGATCTCATAACGCCCACGCTCGTCATTGAAGCTCGCGATGCTCGACCAGAAGTGGGCGATCTCAAGAATCATCTCCGCACCGTAGGAGTGCAAAAACTCGACATCGTGCGTGACCTGGAAGTACTCCCACACATTATGGGCGATGGCACTGCCCACGTGGCGCTGCAGGTAGGAGTGGTCGGGCACCCAGCGCTGCGAGCGTGGGTTGAGGTTGAGCGCTTGCGTTTCCTCCTGACCATCGCTGCCGCTTTGCCAGGGGAACATCGCTCCTTTGTATCCGGCGGCTGCGGCGGCCGCGCGCGCCTCGCCCAGGCGACGGAAGCGATACATCAGCAGCGATCGGGTGATTTCTGGCATGCGATAGTTGAAAAACGGGAAGATGAACAGTTCATCCCAGAAGATATGACCCTGATAGGCTTCTCCGGTCCAGCCCCGCGCAGGCACACCGATATCGAGTCCAATGGAGTTGGGCGAGACGGCTTGCAGGAGGTGAAACATGTTCAACCGAAGCAGCATCGGCACGTTCAACTTAAACCCTGGATCGGCGGGCTGGACATGCACGTCGAAACGGCGCCACAGGTGCTTCCAGGCACGGACATGATTGCCCATCACGGCCTCGAAGCGACCCGCCCGAGTAATGGTTTTGCGCGCCTCCAACCCGCACTCCGAAATGGCGTGATCCCGTGACGTATAGAAGGAGACCAGCTTCTCCAGCACCAGTGTCTCGCCTTGTTTGACGTCGATGGTGAACTCTTCCCCAACGTATCCCGGTTCCTCGATGATCCGGCGTCGGACGTGGAGCGGCTGTCCGTCGAGGAACCCTCGCGTTCGCGCTGCCTGCGCGACGTGAATATTCGACTGACACGTGCGGACCAGTAGGTAGACGCGATCCTCGCCTACAACCTGGCCTGCCAGCGGCTCCAGGTGCTGGTTGTTGAACTTGCGGTACAACTTCGCGCCCGCGTTGACGATGCGCCCGTCGATCGCCGAGCGCACCGTCACGCCGGCCGACCAATTGTCGGCGGTCAGCGTCAGTTCCAGCGCACTGATATGCATGTCAGCCATCGAGACCAGGCGGCGCTCCTTGAGTGTGCTGCGCCGCCCCTGGCCGTCCTCGAAGCTCATGCTCCGCAACAGCATGCCGCACCGCAGATCGAGTTCCTGGCGGTATGACAGGAGCGTGGTGGTTCGCACGTCGAACCAGTCCTGCCCGGCGATGCGAACCTCGAGTGCGAGCCAGCTGGGGAAATTTACGAGATCCTCGTGTTCGACCACGCGACCGGCGATGTCGGTGCGCAACCGATTGTAGCCACCGGCGAGGTAGGTCCCCGGATAGTGCATGTCGTCGGCGACTGCCCCCGCAGCGGCACCGCGCGTGGCGAAATAGCCGTTGCCCAGCGTGCACAACGCTTCCCGAATGCCCTCTCGCGCCGGGTCGAACCCCTCAAACCCCAATGACCACGCGGACGGTGGTTCCACGGCCACGAGGACTTGCGTCAGATCGGACACCACGACATCGGCGCCGGCATCACGCAGCGCCTTGGCGTGCCCACGGCGATCGACGCCGATGACACAACCGAATCGGCCGGCGCGCCCGGCCTCGACACCGGCGATCGCATCCTCCACGACGACGGCACGCGACGGGTCTGCCCCGACGCGCCGTGCTGCCTCCACAAACGCATCCGGTGCCGGTTTGCCTCTGAGCTTGAGGTGGGTGACGTCTGTTCCGTCCACTCGCGCGTCGAACAACTGCACGATCCCCGCGGCCTCGAGCACCGCCGCGCAGTTGTTGCTGGATGAGACGACGGCGGTCTTGATATCTTGCTCCCGGAACTTGCGTACGAGGGCGATCGCCGCTTCATAGGGCTCGGCACCATGACGCTCGAGATGTTCGAGAAAATACTGATCCTTCAGATTGCCCAGCGCCCGCACGCTGTGCACGTCGGGGCCGTCGTCGGGTACACCCATCGGTAATGCGACCCCGCGTGACTCGAGGAAGGCTGCCACGCCGTCGTAGCGCGGCTTGCCGTCGACGTAGCGCGGGTAGTCGGTGTTGAGATCAAAAGGGACGAACGGCTCGCCTGTCTGCTTGGCGCGCTGCTCGAGAAAACGGTCGAACAGTTTTTTCCAGGCCGAGGCATGCACGCTCGCCGTCCTGGTCAGTACCCCATCGAGATCGAACAACACCGCGTCATAGTCCCGCGGAGAGAGTGTGATGATAGGACAGAGGCAAGTCATGATGGAGTCAACTCCCGTGGACAACAAGGCACAAAGTATCGATCGAAAGAGACCCGCTTCAGCTGGGCGATCGAGCGGAGCCGAATCACATGGTCCTCAAGTGGGAAGACGACAATGGAAACCAACGCCCATTGAGAGGGAGCAATAGATGGCCTCATGGCGACACCTCCAGACAAAGTTGAAAAATGGATCAACGTCCGCTATCCCAGTTGATGAACTCGATCTCCTTCTATCCAAGTAGTGAGGCATTACTAGACAGTTAGCATCGACCTAACTGTGGCGAATTGCGTCATGGTGCACCCATTATAATCCTCAATCTGTTGGAGCTGTGTGTGGGGCCTACCAGCAGGAGGTGCGCCTAACACTGCTGGCTATCTTCATCACCAGCTTCTGTTTCCTGTGCCACCTGCATGAGACCGATTGACTTACTCATCCTCATGTTTCTTTTAATCTGTCCTGGCCTTACAATACCGTATTCGTCAGTGTTATCGACATTATTCGTAGCGTCTCGTTATTTATTTCATCCTCCTCGTCTCATCTTCTGATTCTCTTGTGCCTTTCAACATCGTGGGGGAGGGTCGAGGTCCAAACGAGGAAGCCGGTGGCAAACGACCTGAAATCAGCCTTCGGGGCGTCTAGCATGTCAGGGACGAAGAGAAGTACATCATCATGCAACGCAAATGGACCGTCCAAGCGGAAACGGACTTGATTTCCAGACGTGTGCTCCTAAAACGAGCCGGGGCTTTAGGGGTGCTGGCGGCGATACAACCGCTTCTCCCTGCTTGTGCGCCCAACACGGCCTTTCACACGACTCGGACCGGTATACAGAGCTCGGCGCTGAGTGGTGAGGTCATCGACCTCATCATCAGCGAAGCAGCCTTTACCCTTGGGGGGAGGACTGCCGCTGCCATGACGATCAACGGGACGATTCCAGGGCCGCTCATTCGTTTGAAGGAGGGCCAAGAGGTGACACTCCGTGTCAAGAATCAACTTAAAGAAATTTCCTCGATACATTGGCACGGATTGCTCTTACCTGCTCCTATGGATGGAGTGCCAGGGGTCAGCTTCAGCGGCATTGAGCCAGAAGCCACGTTCACCTATCGATTTCCCGTTAAGCAGAGCGGAACCTATTGGTATCACAGCCATTCAGGTGGTCAGGAATTGCAAGGCATGTACGCACCGATGATTCTAGACCCCATCGAGCCGGATCCGTTTCAGTACGATCGAGACTATGTCGTGATGCTTTCTGAGTGGAGCGTTGGGTCGGCTGAAGCCATGCTCGACAACCTCAAGAAATTCTCCGGCTATTACAACTACCAGAAACGCGATGCTCGAGAGTTTTTTCCCGACGCGGTTCTTCGAGGAGCATGGTCCACCCTGCGCGACTACGTGATGTGGGACGAGATGAGGATGGATCCGACCGATTTTGCCGACGTGACGGGCTCGACCTTCACGTTTCTGATGAACGGTCTGCCGCCTGCCGGCAATTGGACCGGTCTGTTTCGTCCTGGCGAACGGGTGCGGCTGCGGTTCATCAATGCTGCCGCAATGACTTTTTATGATGTTCGTATCCCTGGACTGACCATGACCGTGGTACAGGCTGATGGCCAGAATGTGCAGCCAGTTGCCGTTGAGGAGTTTCGCTTCGGTCCGGCAGAAACCTACGACGTCATTGTCCACCCGAGTGACGATCAGGCCTACACGATCTTTGCCGAAACCATGGACCGGAGCGGGTATGCTCGTGGGACACTTGCCCCTCGGCCTGCGATGGAAGGAGAGATTCCTGAGCTCCGTACCCGTCCGCTTCGAACCATGGAAGATATGGGGATGATGGATCATGGCCACGGTCACAGAGACCATTCCGTGGAGCCGGTCAGAGACCCGTCTCACGGCCAGGGAGGCGGTCATGACATGGCTCATGGGGACACCATGCATGAGGTGCTGAGGGAAGAGATGGAGGTTCCACGCCAATCACCGACCCCAGGGGCCACGCCGGTCAGGCATGGTCCAGACCATCATGGTGCCGGAAATCAGACGGTCGCCGAGTATTCCAGGAATAGAATGCAAGAACCAGGTGGAGGGCTTGGGCAGGACTCGCGGCGTGTCCTCGTGTATACCGACTTGAAAAGTCTCGTTCCCTCGCAAGACCAGCGAGCGCCGGAGCGAGAGATAGAGCTCCATCTTACCGGCCATATGCAACGCTACATGTGGTCGTTCGATGGCAAGAAGTATTCAGATGCGCCGGAACCGATTCGTGTTCGATATGGTGAGCGCCTCCGGATCATGTTCGTCAACGATACGATGATGGAGCATCCGCTTCACCTGCATGGAATGTGGATGCACCTTGAAAACGGTTCGGGTGCGTACCTTCCGAGAAAACATACGGTCGTGGTTAAACCGGCTGAACGGCTGTCCGTCTTGATCAGCCCCGATGCCAATGGACCTTGGGCCTTTCACTGCCACCTCCTCCTCCACATGGAAGCGGGCATGTTTCGGGTTGTTCAGGTCTTTACATAACGAGTGGGAATGCGCCTGTGAATGCGGTGCTCCGGACCTGCTGTGTGATGATCGCAGCCTGCGTGCTGAGCACCGGTATCGGTGCAACAGGTGCTTTGGGCGAATTCCCGCAAGCGGGCATGGCCACCGTTTCAGACAGCGCCTCCATGGCCGAGCCTTTACCGAAACGAGACCAGACTCATCCCAACCTCGTTCCCCAACAAGACTGGCCCAGCCCAGTGAATGACCGGGAGCATCGCCTGTTCACGCTTGTTGACGTCCTTGAATATCGCCCTCGCACTAGCGGCGACGGAAGCAACAGTGACTACCGATGGGATCTCGAAGGCTGGTACGGAGGGGATTACAACCGACTCTGGTTCAAGAGCGAAGGACAGCAAGATACCGCATTCAAAGCGGACTATGATGTGGACTTCCAATTGCTCTATGGCCGGTTCCTTTGGAAGCATTACGACATTCAAATCGGCGGCAGAATGGAAACACAGTCGTTTCGTGGCGGGAATGTGGCGCGTGGGATGGGGGTGATCGGGCTACAGGGAATCATCCCGTACAACTATGAGTTTGAATCGGCACTATTCATTGATCAGAGTGGGGCGGTCTCCGCTCGCCTTTCGTACACGAAGGATTTCTTGCTGACCCAACGACTCGTCTTGCAAGGCCGTTTTCAAACAAATCTGGCGATCCAGCGGGTTGAAGAATTTACGACCGGGTCAGGGTTGAACAATCTGGAATTCGGCGCCCGCCTGCGCTACGAGATACAGCGGGAGTTCGCTCCTTATATTGGGCTGTCGTTCGACCGAAGCTTCGGTGAAACGGCTACCTTGGTGCGACAACAGGGTGGCGACCCGAGCCAGATCCGATTCGCCGTCGGCGTGAGGATGTGGTTCTGATTGGACAACCCACAGATCAAAACGAGAGCGGCCTCCAGAGGATGTGCAGTCAGCCAAAGAGAATCTCAGGACGGTCGAAGACGTGGTCGAGCTCCTCAGCGTAGGTTGCTCGCTTCATGATAGCCTGCAGGACCCTGTTCCTAGGATAGCAACACCTGCAGCGAGGGAGGCATGCATGTCACTTCCGCTTTCTCTTGGGCTTTTTGTGCTCGCTGGTTTGTGCGAAATTGGAGGTGGGTATCTTGTGTGGCTTTGGTTCCGTGAGGGACGACCACTTGCTTACGGAATTGTTGGAGCAACCATTCTCATTCTGTACGGAATTATTCCAACCCTCCAGCAGGCGCACTTTGGGCGTGTTTATGCTGCGTACGGTGGAATGTTTATCGTGTTGTCCCTCTTGTGGGGCTGGGGGGTCGACGGAGATCGGCCGGATCGCTATGACGCGATGGGAGCCATGCTCTGTCTGGGCGGCATGATTGTCATGATATACGCTCCTAGGACATGAGGGAACGCCGTAGGATGTCATGGATGCGCTGGGCTGGGATCGGTGGTTATATATAACCAGAGTTGATCTCACCGAGGAACACTGCTAACGCTTCTCAGCGCACAATCCGCAGGTTGAGGTCATCGAAATAGGTGACGGCATCGGATTTAGTCCAGAGGCCAACCAGTCCGGTTGAGAAGGTTTCATCACAGAGATCAAATACCTGTTGTTCGTCAAAGTAGACTTGGACCCGGCATTCGTTCGTGATAACGCGGAGGGTATGCCACTGCCGAACATCAATGATCTGGTCGAAGTTCCTGAGCATCTGCCGGACACCCTTCACAACCCTATAGATCCGAACATTCTGCTCCAGCGGATTGGCCCTTATCAGGTAGTAGTTGCGATCGTCTGTGGCACGCCAGATCAGACCCCCGCCCATATCGGCTTTGCCATCGATCGGTAAGAAGGAGACTTCAAGCTCAATGTCTGATGACTTAGTTCCATCGATGAGCACGTTCTTATACGCATGCTCCGCGCCCTTTGCCATGAACTGCCCGAGCACGTGGGACGGGCTTTTCGCCCGATCGGTTTGAAGCACCTTCCATTCCCCAGCAGGCCTTCCATCAAACAAGGTGCCTATCTTGAACTCAGAAGGAAGAGTCTTCGGTGGCTCATTGTCAAACGTCCACATGTGGGGTGCGCTCTTCGCGCTCTCAAGGGCTTGCCCATCCACCGGCGCAGCTATAGCCAGAAGAACGAGTAGAAGGACACGTTGGAAAGAACTCCCCATTGTCTATCGCCAGGTCACTTCTTCCCAACAGAGATGGACAAACGTTTCAAAGGGAGGAAAGTTATTGCTGTTTTGTTTTTTTGAGCGCACCCACAGGTCGATTTCCATGCCAGCTGGATCGGTTTCGCCACCAGGCAAGCGGCGTGTGACTGGGTAGCGGACTTCATGCGTCTTGGGATCGCGCGACCGCTCCATCACCATGAAGTGCGCGTCATAGTCCTTGTAGAGCACCTGGTTATCCTTATACATCGTCGCGGTGCCCCAGCCACCCAGGTACAACCAGGTTTTGGGATACAGCGAATCGCCATTGTTTGAATCACCATGCTCATAGATTCTGGTCGCAATGCCGCCATCCTGAAACGGAGCTTTCGCGGCAAACCGATCAAAGACGATTCGATACCGGTTATTCCCTTCAACGAACTCGGCTACCACCCGCCCCGTGTTGGTGCGTTCGTTCACCTCAATCTCAATCGATCCCTTTACCGTATTCAAGTGCTTTCCCGCATAGTCCAGATGATCCCAGGGCGCCGCATCGCTCATACTTCCAACGAGGAACGCGCGATCACCCTTGAGTCGAAATTCACCACTATAAAAAGGGTGCTCAGGCGCTGTGAAAATCTTGGTGCCTTCATCTCCCCTAGGGGTTCCAAACTTGCTCTCTTCGGCATGCCCCAGAGAGACAAGAATTCCTGAAGCCGTTGTGAGCAGGATTAAGGCTATGAATTTCGTGAAACGTGTCATCATGTCACCCTTTGCGTATGGTTTTATGTCGTTCAGGAATGGATGAAGGAAGAGACCGTCATGCTGGGTCGTAACATAACAGTATGCTTGCCGACCAATCTGGCCCGGCGCTGTCTTGCCCATTGAAGGCCACATGAGCTGGCTAGAAAGCGGTTGCCTGCACAATGTAGCATACGTCATATCGAATTATGAATGCGTGTGATTGGGTCCGCGTGGTAGGCTCGGGCCTACAGAAGAATTGTGACACACCGTAGGAGAGGCCCTCTTGTGAAGCTCAGTAGACTCAGAATCGTCGTGTGGGGAATCGTCGGCTGTCTGACGGTTCCGATTTCAGGTTTGGCTGCGACTCAACACGTTCCGAAGACAAGCGGGCACGATTTGCAGCGCCAAGTCAGAGGCACTGCCAATAAGGTCATTCCGGCAGTCGTGAGTATCGCATCCACGGTGATGGTGCGTGATCAAGCCTTCAGCGATGAAGCGCTGCCGTTCGGCCTGTTCAAAGAGCCGCCGACTCGTCGGCAATATGGGCAGGGATCCGGAGTGATTGTGTCGCCGGATGGCTACATCGTGACCAATAACCATGTTGTCGCCGATGCCGTCGATGTGGAGGTGGTCCTGGCGGATCGTCGTCAATACAAAGGAAGAGTCGTCGCCACCGACCCGAAGACCGACGTTGCGGTGGTGAAGATTCAGGCAACGAAACTCCCCACTGCCGCGTGGGGCGATTCGAGCCAACTGGCCGTCGGCGACTTCGTGCTGGCCATCGGCAATCCACTGGGATTAAGCCGCACGGTCACATTCGGCATCGTGAGCGCGGTCGGGCGGGCGGATGTGGGTGTGGCGGACTTTGAAGATTTTATTCAAACGGATGCGCCAATCAATCCTGGGAATTCAGGCGGCGCGCTGGTCAATATCCAGGGCGAGCTGGTTGGGATCAATACGGCGATCGCGAGTCCGACCGGTGGAAGCGTGGGGGTCGGATTTGCCATACCGAGCAACATGGCCCGTGCTGCCATGCAGAGCCTCATCAAGACGGGTCGCGTGGTCCGAGGGTTTCTGGGTGCTTCGACGCAGGATGTGAGCCCTTCACTGGGGAAAATTTTCCGCTTGCCGGACGTCAAAGGGGCGATCGTCACGGATGTGCAAGCGAAAGGGTCTGCTGAGCGAGCCGGTCTGAAACGAGGCGATGTCGTGGTGCGGTTTGATGGGGGAGACGTGATGGACAGCGGCCATCTGCGGAATCTGGTGGCGCAAGCGTCGATCAGCAGCAAGCATCGCCTGGATCTCATTCGAGACGGGAAACTGTATCAGGCTGAGCTGGTGATTCAGGAAGCCCCGCGTGAGCGGACGAAGAAGGCTCAGCCAGCCTCAACTGCGTCCACCGTTCATCCACTTGCCGGCGTGGTCTTCGACGATGTGACTCCGCCGTTGGCGCGCCAGATGGATTTGCCGGTGAATAACGGGGTGGTTGTGACGGATATCGAGGAAGGCAGTCTCGCCGAAGCCTCCGGCCTGCAGCCAGGCGACGTCGTATTGGAACTCAACCGGCAATATGTGAACAGCTTCGCAAACTTTCAGCGCCTGGCCGATCCACTCAAGCCCACCGATCTGGCCCTCCTGCTCGTCAATCGCCAGGGGAATGTCATGTATATCCCGATTCAGGGAGAGTAGAGGAGAAGGCGGCTGCCTGCCAGCAAGACAGAGGCTGCGAGATTTGAAAACCCCTGTGTTACCGAGACCATAGATCCCTATACAGCTCAATCAGTTTCTTCTCAATCACTTACAGGGTCTTCGTGAAGTCGTGTGGGTCATTTTTCACGTTTTT